>CALMTT010000593.1 GCA_937872615.1 uncultured Verrucomicrobiaceae bacterium
CGTACTCCATCGCGATGTACGGCGCGCCCTCGTGTTCACCCACATCGTAAACGGCGACGATATTCGGATGTTGGAGTCGGGCGGCGATTTGCGCTTCATGACGGACTCGTTCCTTGGCCTTTTCGCCAGCCATCTGGCCCAGCAGCATCAGTTTCAGGGCGACTTCCCGGTCCAGTTTGGCTTGGCGCGCCTTGTACACCACGCCCATTCCGCCACGGCCGATCTCCTCAAGAAGTTCGTAATCCCCGACGCGACGGGTCAGTCCGGGGAGTGGCGGGGGAAGGTCAGTCGTGGGCGCCGGAGGCCGCTTGCCCACGACAGAACGCAGCAAGCATCGAGGGCAGAGGCCCTCGGGAGCGGCGGCGGACAATGGCCGGCCGCATTTCGGACACTTGCCGGTTTGGCTCATGACGGATTCTGCTGCGACGGTTCTATCAGAGATTAAGAAACAATCGTGGAAACATTACACACGAGGGGCTACTCGCTTAAAAGGGCGAGCATGTAAGCGATCTCATCATCAACTTCCGCGGGCGTCGCCACGGTGTTCGAGACTTCTTCTTTGAGCGTGGCCCGAAACCGTTCGCGCAGGCGATGGGCTGCGACGCGCACGGCGTTCTCCGTCATCCCCAGCTTGTGGGCTGCCTGCTTGTAGTCGCCGTCCGCATCTAACAGGAAGGGCTTGAGATGTTCGAATCTTTGCGGCTTGCCTTCCGCCTCGAAGCCGGCTTTCAACCGTCTAAACACGCATCTCAAGACCTCCCCCATCCAGTTGCGATCGTACGCCTTCGTATGATCGGCAGGATCCGCAGGCTCGCATTTGTAACGTGTCTCTGCATCCATCTCGTCAAAGGAGATCACACGTTGGCCTCCACCTCGTTTTTGAGCGCTGGCGCGCTTCCATTCATCTTTCAAAAAGTACTCCAAAGACCCCAAAAGGAAGGATCGAAACCGGCCCTTGCTTTGGTCGGCTTTGGCGAACGCGTCTTTTCTCAAAAGGCTCTCGAACAATCCTTGCGTTACATCCTGAGCATCTTCAGGGCTATGACCCTTGCGACGGGCATAGGCATACAGCGGATACCAATAGGTGCGGCAAAGATTTTCGAGAGCTTCGGCGGCTTGCGGAGAATTTGCCTGTCCGGCGGTCAAAACAACGCTCCAGTGCGTTGTTGTGAACCAGTGTGCTTGGCCGCCATCCTGCCTGCCAGCGTACGCTCGACCCCTGTTTGCAGATTCGCTTTCGGGTTCGATGAAATCGTCGCTCATGATTTGCCAATTGAAGCCTTTCCAATTCGAGATGTCCAGTCGGCTGGCCGTGTTCACAGCCCGGAAACATCGTCATTTCAGAGGCGCAGCGCATCATCTGCGAAGACGCGCCGGTTTGCACGCTTGCTGAACTCTCCCAGTTTTGGCTCAATTTCGTCGAAAAACCCGACAACGGCGCATCGGCTGGATCGGCTCACGGAGCCGCGCTCCGGGTCAGCGCGGAATCGCTGCCGAGATCGTCATGCCGCGGCTACGTAATGTCCTGGCAGATTCTTCTTAGTATCAGGTGAAGACCGGAATTGCAGCAAGACGCACAAGCAGAAACGACGATGTAATCGAGCACGACGGATTTAAGGAAACCACATGACAGCGACAAATGATTCAGTTAAGCGCCTCAGCGGATCGGACTTTGAAACCCGTATCGGCGCGATGAGCGAGTTGCGAGATCGCAAAGATGCGAGTGCTGTTCCCGTTTTGGTGCAGCTTCTGCTAAAAGACCGAGACCACCGCATTCGGGAGGAGGTTGCATATTCGCTTGAGAGTATTGGCGACGCCCGTGCGGTTGAACCTCTCATTGTCGCGTTGATGGACCTCAACGCGGATGTCCGACTGAAGGCGGCACGCGCACTTGGAACTTTCAAGGACGCGCGCGCCGTTGAGCCTCTCTGCACCTCTCTGCGAGATCCCGATCAGATCGTTCGTGTCTTCGCCGCCTACGCGCTCGGAAAGATCGGCGACCGGAAGGCGATTGAGCCACTTCGAGCCGCCCTCCAGAATAGCAGCCACCCAGAGGCGCGGCAGGCAATCGAGAGCGTACTCAAGGACTTCAGCAAAGCCCGGCCTGCAACTGACATCACGTTTTCCTGCCCCTCCTGCGCGCAGCACATCGCCTGCGACGAAAGCTATCGAGGACACCAAGTTCAGTGCCCGACCTGCCAGACAGATATTACCGTTCCGGGTGGTTCTCCGGTCGTCCCGCCGCCGCTGCCACCGGTTCATTCGTCGCCCGCACCACCTCCAATGGCGAGGCCGGCACCGCCTCCTATGGCAAGGCCAGCGCGGGCAAACGCCTGGACGCAGACAAAGATTTCGATGGGCGCTGCTGCACTTGTGCTCAGTTTGATCGGGAGAATTGTCTTTCCGCTGCTGGGGCAGGCATTCGGAGGTTTTTTCATGTTGCTCGCATTCGTTTGCACTTTTGGCGGCTTCATCCTGGCCATTGTGTCCCTCTTCAAGAAGGACGGCTGGGTGTGGGGAATTATCGCCATCGTTGCGAGCATTTTCATCTCACTTTTCGCGAAATTTTAGATGGTCACAGAAATACCTTGAAACGCATTTGGTGAATCAACCTGGAAATCCGTATGAACGACATCACATTCTCCTGCCCGGTTTGTGCGCAACGCATAGCCTGCGACGAAAGCGGTCGCGGCGAATGCATCAATTGTCCAACGTGCGACTCTGCGATCACCATCCCGGCGAACGGCACGCCGCCTCCTCTCCCGCTGGTGCCAGCCGCGGTTGCGCAAACCGCTTCCGGGGATCAAGGGACGGACATCGAGTTGGAATCGCAGAAACAGTCCAAAGATTGGCTGCTCACGATTTACCCACGCGGCGGAGAAGGCCACATCTACGATAAGGACCAGTTCGTGACCGCACTGCGAGCCGGCATCCTCAATGGGCGGTTTGTCAACGCCACCAAGGTCGAGGTCCATTCCAAAGCGGATGATGGCAAGTGGAGCACCTCGGCTTCGACGCTCGGAGAGTTCGCCAAGGGACACTTTCAGTTGCGAGTGCTGTACGAGCCGGTTTGGAGCCACGCGCTCGCCGGCCTGAAATGGGGCGCTGTTGTGGGAATTGGCTTGAAGCTGTTGGACACCTTTTTGTTGTTCGCTTCGGCGAATCCAACGGTGGGCTTGATGTTTCTCGCTGTCGCTGGAGTGTGTGCCATTCCAAGAATCGGTTTTGCAGCGGTGTTTGGCGTGTCCCTCCTGATGTCCAAGTTCACCGACGTGAATCTTTTCATACCCGTACTGTCGGCGACACTTGTGGGCGCGGTGCTTGGTTGCCTTCCTGGGATGGCCATCGGAGGGATTATCGGAGTGAGCCGAAAACACGGCTTGGCGCAAGCCGGGGATGCCGAGCCTGAGCCCGCCGGGTTGGCTTTGAAGACCGTCGCATTTCCTTTTGCCGGTGCAGGCGCGATTTGGGGTTTGTACTTGTTTGTCATTAACCCTTGGCTCGCGAACGCCGTGGCGAAATAGCATGAACGCCTTCTTCCTCAGTCTTTCAGGTGGCGCTCGGGGCCAAGGCAGTTGTGAAAGAATTATTTCACTTCTACACTTGACGAATGAAGAAGCATTTGATTTCAATGGTTCAATCATGAGCAAGCAGCGCAAATCTCCCCCGCTGTCGAAGACCGATCTCGCCATTCTTTCTGTGCTGTGGCGCAAGGGCAAAGCGACCGGCAGAGAGATTTTTGATGACCTGATCGCGAACGAAGACGTGTCGAAGGATGTGGCTTACACGACGGTCAAAACATACGTGGATCGCCTGATTCAAAAAGGCTACGCCAAAGCGAAAGTCACTGGTCCGCCGAATGTTTACGTTTACGCGGCGACCGTGACTCGCGAGGAGATTATGGAGCGCCACGAGGTATTGGAGCATGTGATTGACTCACTGCACCTGACGCCATCTGCGATTGTGCGGTGGTTCGACGCGCGGCAGAAGCTCACCCCGGAGGAATTGGTTGAGTTGAAGAAGATCATCGAGGAATCCAATCACTCATCGTGAAATAGCGTATGAACACACAGAATCTCCAGCACGCCTGGGCGGGCCTTCAAGGAGTTGTTCACCACGTCCTCACTTCAGTTGTTCAGGTCAATTGGCAGGCGCTTTGGCTCTCGTTCGCGGTGGTCGCTCTCGTCGCCCTGTTGCAGCTCTGCCGGGTTTTGCCGAAGACCGTATATTCTCGCTGGCGTTTGTGCCTCTTGCTCACCGCTACGCTCACGCCTGTCCTGCTCTGCTTGTGGACCTGGTTGTCGGGCTATCTGAAGCCTGCGCACTACGAAGCGCCGTACCTCTGGCAAGCCGTTTATCCACATCTTCGCTCGCTCAATCCGGCACCGCAGGGTCTGTCGCTTTCCGACATTGTTGAGTGGTCGGTGATCGGGGCTTACGGCGCATGGCTCTTCTTTTATCCGGCCTTCGTGTTTCTCAAATCGGCTCCGATGCGCCGCCTACTCAAGCAGCACGTCGAAAACGATCCGTTCTGGCTGAACACGGCTGAATGGCATTGGCAGAGGGAGACCTGGGACGATCTGTTGGAACGCTTTTGGTTTTGGCGCTCAATTCGGATTATTGAGATTCCGGAATCGGCTCCCATGACGGCCGGCTTTTTCCGCCCGGTTGTAGTCATGCCGGATGGAATTGCCGAAAGAACTATCGGCCTCCAGCAACCGGCACCGTTTCGTGCGGTGCTTGCGCACGAACTGGCCCACGTCCGTTATCATAGCCTTTGGCTCTTAATTCATCGCCTGGCTGTTTGGGTCTTCCCGCTCCCGCAATTGCCGGTGTGGGTGTTCAACTGCCTCCGCAAACGCTTTCAGCGTTTGCAGATGGATACCGCTCAAGCCAGCAGCTTTATCGGATCACAGGCAGCCGCACAAATGGAAGTCACCCGGAGCCTTCCCATGTTTGCGAGGCTGTCCCGCACTTTGGAACGAGTCGTTCATTCCATTCCCGACCCGGCGGCGTTGGTGGATGTTGAATTCGAGTTGCACGCGGATTTCGTCGCCGTGCGTCGGGGCGGTGCTGACCCCTTCGTCTTGAAAAAGACCCTTCTCGAATCGTTGCTCTTCGCCGCCCAGGCTGAGGAGTGGGCGCGCGCCGTAAGGCGGATTGAAGCGCACGGCGACTTTGAGCGGGTTCTCGACAAGATTAGGAAGTCGAACGGTCTGTTCGGCGCGCAGCACGGACGATTTACAGAATTCCCTCAAGACAGCGGCGTCTCCCTGTGGGCAAAACTTTGGAAGACGGCAGCGAGTCTCGCGGTGGTCCACCCCCTCGCTATAGCGGTGATTCCCGCGCTGGTGTTTCTCGCCCGGGCCGGTTCAGATTTGACGAGTGCTCCAGCACCTGGCTTTGCCTCGTCTGCTGCTCGACCTTCCGTTGTTGCGTCGGCTTCGCCCAGGAACAACTCCGATTCTGTGGTTGCGCCTCCATCTCGGTCTCCGATGGCGACCCGCGTTGAGTCTTCACGCCGAGAGCGCCGGGTCGCAAGCAATCCGGTGCCAAGAGACGTGAGCGTCCCGGCTCGCGCAACCACGGGAGCGCCGTCAATTCCTGATCTTCCACGCACTGCGGTGACTCCGACTCCGACGCAGCCTGCGAGCACATCGGCGCAAGATGCGTTTCAACGTGTTGCTGCTGTGAATGAGCAGCAACGAATGCTTCAAGCGAATCTTTCTCTCCAGCAACGCGCCGATGCTTCCCTCCAGCGGCAACAGGCAGATTTCAATCGCAACCAGCAATTGCTGAGCTCCATGAATCGAAACCAAAGCCAGGTACAGACCGCAGAACGGACGCGGCAGACTGACGCGAACTTCACGAAAGCAAATCAGCAAATGCAACAGACCTCGGCGCGGCTTGACCAAATCCAAAGCATTCAGAATTCGCAACTGCGGCAGCAGAGCATGATGCAGAATGTTGACCGCGCGAGCCGAATCAACGAGCAGGTTACGCGTCAACAAACTTTCCTGAACAACTCCCGCACACCGACGACTCCCTACGTCCCACCGACCGTCGTGCAGCCGAAGTCGTACTCACTGCCTGCAAGCTACACATACACGTCGCCGACCACGGTAGCGCAGCCTCGGATTTACACCCCTCCAATGAACACCTACACGCCTCCTCGTGTTTACAATCCACCGGCGACTTTCACACCGCCCCGCAGTTATTCACCCCCACCAACTCCTTACATTCCGCCGCCGCCTCGAATTCGTTGAGAAATGATTAACCAACTACACTATGAAGACTCCCCAGTTCGAAAACGTAACTGTCACGAACATACTGTCGTGGATGGCATTTGCTCTCTTCGTGATCTCTTCCGTGGGGCCTGTTTCCGCACAGACACCCGCAGGAAGCGTGGACGTAACCTTTAACACCGGTGGGGGCTTCGTAGGGCGTGCACAGTTCATCGTCGGCTGTTTGTTTGTACAGCGGGATGGCAAGATTGTCATAGGAGGCGAATTTACGTCATTTGATGGTGTTGCCCGCAACGGCATCGTTCGCCTGAATAGCGACGGAAGCTTGGACCAGACGTTTGATCCCGGAACCGGCGTGGAAGGGCTTGGAATCTATTCAAGCGTCGACGCCGTCGCGCAAGACGCCACTGGCAATCTGATGATCGGCGGCAACTGGGCGACATATAACGGTATCTTTCACCCGTGCCTCGCCCGGATAACCACCAATGGAATTCTCGACACGACCTTCACTGGATTCATCAACGAAACGTGGATCACAATTGGGAACATTGTAATCCAACCATCCGGGAAGATCATAGTCACCGGCCAGTTCTCGCACGTGAATAGCGACACCAGCACCGGGTATCAGGACTTTGTGCGCTTTCTTCCAGATGGAAGGGTGGACACGAATTTTGTGGCTTCCCGCTGGGACAATAGCGGAGATGACTTGGGAGTGATTCAAGACGTGCAGGGCACAGTTTACCTGACACGCCGATTTGGATCGCATTCCTTTGGGCTGCCTTACGACAGCCAGCGGCTTGGCATCGCGAGGCTGAACGATGATGACACGATTGGTCAATGGACCATGTTCCCGGTATGGGTTACCGGTATTGGCGCTTTTCAGCCGGACGGGAAGATCATTACGATTCGCAGCTCCTACAGCGGCATAATTGGAGGACTGGACCGGTTTAACCCGGATGGAACTCTTGATCCATCGTTTGTGCCTGTGCAAACGACATCTGGAAACTCCCAGATCACCTCAGTGGCGCTTCAATCGAATGGAAAAATTCTCCTTACTGGCTCTTTTTCGCAAATCAACGGACTCCCAAGCACGGGACTCGCGCGGCTGCTGTCGAACGGCTGTACCGACACCCAATTCAGGGTGGACATCGATGACACACCCGGAGGCTTCTCTCCGATTTATCATGTGCGCGCCTTGTCCAATGACCAGATCCTATTCGGCGGGGATTTTGATGCCATTAACTCGCAGCCGTACCCAGACCTGGTGCGGTTGAACAACGGTGATTCGGTGGATGAGATCCCGGAAATCATCGCCCAACCGGTTTCCACGACGGCGGCAGTCGGTGGGACAGTGAGCTTTGTCGTCCAGGCAGTCGGATCGGGCTGCCTCGATTACCAATGGCAAAAGGACGGAATTGATCTTCCCTTGGCCACCGGCGCCCGATTGGAGTTTCCGGTCAAGCCGGGTGATTCCGCCACATATCGTGTCCGCGTCAGCAACACACTCGGCTCGATTATGAGTACGGGTGCTGTTCTCACGGTGACTTTGAGCCCCGTAGGCATCGGTTCGATTGACCCGTTCTTTGCTTCAGGCCGGACTTACCAGAGCAATCCGATCATGGGTCTTCTTCGCGACGAAGCAAGTGGCGACCTGATAATATTCGGTGAGTTCAACGCAGTAGGCGGGCGTCCTCGCAAGAATCTAGCCCGGCTGCGTCCAGACGGCTCGTTGGATAGCTCGCTGTTATCCTTTTTCTGCGACGACACAATCTGGTCCGGCTCATTGTATTCCACGAATCGCATTCTCATCGGGGGCGATTTCGAAAACGTCAATGGCGTCCAAACAGGGCAATTGTCCATGTTGGATTTCAGCGGCTCTCTGGACACCAACTTCAATGTTAATATCTTCGGCCAGGTTCACGCGATTCAACCTCTAAAGGATGGTCGCATTGCTGTTGGCGGCTTCATTCAAACTGTGAACGGCACCGCGCGCAGTCACCTTATCCTTCTCAACCGCAACGGATCTCCTGTTTCCTCATTTCGGCCCGGGTTCAACTCCGGTGTTCTTGGAATCGCCGTCCAGCCGGACGGAAAGTTTGTCGTGGGGGGAGCATTTACCACTGTCAATGGTGCCAGCCTTCCTCATCTGGCTCGCGTGAACGCAGATGGAAGCCTTGATTATAGCTTCAACATCGGCAGCGGCGCCAATTCTGATGTGGAAACCATTCTCGTACAGGACGACGGCAAAATGGTCATTGGGGGGCGATTTACGACCTTCAACGGCGCATCGGCGCCCGGTCTCCTGCGGCTTCATCCGAACGGCGCGGTGGACCCAACGTTCGTTCCCGCAATTAGTGGCGGATTCATTAATGTAAAGCAGGACGCCCGCGGCAGATATCTGGTTGCGTTCTATTCCGGCCGCGCCGCCAATTTGTTGCGTCTGTACACCGACGGGACGGTGGACCGGGCGTTCGGCACGAACACCTTCGGGTTCGATACCTCCACTGCTGAAATCGTAATCACCGAAACCGGCAACGTCATCGTGGGAGGTGGAGAGAGAGTTACCCAATTCATTGGCGAAGGTTACATAGTCAATGCCCGTCGAGGAGCATCGTCATTTGCAGTCGATGCGTTGACCTTTACAGACATGGACGCGGTCTTGCAGGCGACTGAATTTGCGCCGCCAGGACAATGGACTGAGGTCACCAGGGTCTCTGGCGATGGAACGGTGAAAACCCTCACCGATTCAACTCCCCCCAGTCCCCTGCGTTTCTACAGGCTCCTTTTCGAGCCCTCCGGTCCGGTCACAATATCAATTGATGATTATTCGAACACAGAAGGCCAGAGTGGGACGACAATCTTTCCGTTTGTCGTTCGACTGAATCGCCCCACTACACAAACCGTGAGGGCCAGAATCACATTAACGGATGGCTCTGCAAAAACCACCTTTGGTTTTGGCAGGGACGTGGATTTATGTTCGGGAGTTTCTTGCTCGTCCCTCGTCAGTTTCTCGCCCGGCGAAACGTCCAAAACAATCAGTCTTTATGTTCTGGGCGACACTACCGTGGAACCAGCCGAGGATTTCTTCGTCAACCTGACCGAACCTGTCGGTGCGGTTATTGGCCGGAGCCCTGCCAGGGGTGTCATTCTCAACGATGACTGACCTTACTCCCGCCCAAGCGCAGAAACCTGAAGATTCGTTGAAACACTCATCCACAACTTGCGTGAAAGTCATTATGAACGACATCACATTCTCCTGTCCGGTTCACGCGCAACACATTGCCTGCGACGAAAGCGGTCGAGGCGAACGCCTCAATTGTCCTACCTTGGTAATTCGTTTTGTCCGACAGTTGTTATGCTCAACTTTAGCAGTGGTCGGTTTGGCCGCCCAAACAAGCGTTGCGCAGAACAGCGCCGGCACGCCGTGGAACCTCGGGGCGGCTTTCGGCATTGGAGATTTTTGCGGACCAGTATGCTGGCCCGAACCCGGCGGCCCAAGCCGGGGGAGTGCCATCGGGAGCGACGGGCAAGGAAATCTCTATGTTTTGGGTACCTTCAGCGGGATTGCGGACTTTGATCCCGGACCGGGCACGTTCTACTTGCCTGGGCCAGAGGTGTCCACGCGAGGCTCCGAGATGTTTATCGCCAAGTACTCACCGGCAGGCGAATTGATTTGGGCCAAGAACGTACCGTCATTCCAACCGGTGGATATGGCCGTGGACACATCCGGAAACTTGTTCGTTACTGGCGATCATGGCGGCTCCATTTTTGTCGAGAAACGCGGTCCTGCGGGCAACGTATTGTGGCAAAAAACGACCTCTGGATTCGGTTTTGGCGAATCTTCAGCAATCGCGCTTGATGCTCAAGGCAACTTACTGCTATGCGGGAGTTTCGCTGGCTTGCTTGACTTTACAACCGGTACGGGGACGTACGTGCTGGAAAGCTCAAAAACCTCTGACGGGTCATACTACCTGCTGAATTCATTCGCATGCAAGTTGGATTCCACGGGCAATTTGGTGTGGGGCGTTCATGTAAGCGGCTTTGTCCAGAACGAGGCGACTTCGATCTCATCTTCTCCAGATGGTAGTGTTTATGTCACCGGGTTGTTCCAAGGAGCGGTGGACATGGACCCCGGCGTCGCTGAGTATACCCTTATAGCCATCGACAGTGCGATTGCCGGGTATGGAAGCTCGTTCTTGTGGAAACTGACCTCTGAAGGAACTCTGGCGTGGGCTAAGAAGCTGCCTGCTTCGGGAAGTGGGTTTTACAAGAGCTGTTATGCTGAGGCTTGCATCACGGATTCCAATGGAAACCTACTGGTCACCGGCACCTATGGCGGCGATGTTGAATTCGGGGTACCTGGAGAAATGCCTCTTTCCGACGAGCATTATCCTTTCCACGAGCCTTTTATCGCTAAGTACGATCCGAGCGGAAAGGTCCTCTGGGCAAAGAACTTCTACGCGCCGTGGGATGGTACGGACTGCGACGCGTGGGCCATATCCTTGGATTCGAAAGACAATATTTATGTGACTGGTTCTTTTTCAAAGACACTGGATTTTGATCCCAGCTTTGATGCGTTTTACTTAGGGAGTAGGGGGGCGCGCGACATATTTGTTGCGGGTCTTAGTTCCAACGGTGACTTCATCGGGGCAGAGAGTTTCGGTAGCCCAAACGCGGATGTCGGTTACGCGATTGCGGTTGGAGCTGACGACAGCATCTTGATAACAGGCCAGTTCATCGGCCGTACCGATTTTGATCCAGGCACAAATATCTTCAATGTGTCGATACCAGGAATCGGCGGTGCGGCCGCCTTTGTTCTGAAACTGAAACAGCCGACTCTGCCTGCGGCTTTAGCAGTTTCGCCGTCGCAAGCCGATTTTGGCCCCGTCCGCATTGGCACTCGACTCGATAAGCGCTTCATAGTGAGTAATGCCGGGGGCATGCCCTTAGCCGGCAGCGTGACAACGTCGCCGCCGTTCAGCGTGGGCTGGAGGTACAGCTATACCCTGTTTTCCGGCCAGACTAAGGAAGTTACCATTTCATACTCACCTTTGACGGTCGGCACCAATGTAGGAGTTGTTTTCTTCAGCGGCGCGCAGACCGTCACGGTTCCGGTGATGGGGGTCGCCACTAATCCGCCGCTCCCCACAATTCTCTCAAATGGTTGGTCGCTCATTTCCGAGAGTCTGCCGCCAGCCAACGGGATTGTTGAACCTGGAGAAACATCAACAGTTACCTTGTCGTTGAAGTGTGTCGGAAGCGATGCAAACAATTTGATCGCCAGGCTGTTGCCCAGCGGTGGAATTCTGCTTCCGAGCGGTCCGCAGACTTACGGGATTGTAACTGCTGGAGGGCCTGGTGTCGCACGGTCCTTTACCTTTACCGCTGGCATCCCTTGCGGTTCACTGACGGCCACCTTGGCTCTGGAAGACGGCACCAACGATCTTGGCATTGTCCAGTTTACAATTCCGATGGCGCTGACGTTCAATACATGCAGCACTTTTACCCAAAATGTGCCGATTACGCTACCAGATTGCGGTGCCGGAACGCCGTATCCTTCAACAAATGTCGTCGCGGGAATGGATGGTTCGATTTCTAAAATCACGGTAACGTTATCGAATCTGTGGCACAAGTGGACCCACCTCAGTCAGCTCCTCTTGGTCGGCCCGGAAAACAAGACAGTGCTGCTCATGGACAACTCTGGAGGCTTTGAAGCAACCGGCCCAACAATCACCTTCGATGATGCAGCATCCTTATCTGTTTCCGACATATCCTTCACATTGACGAACGGCGCGTACCGACCCACGACATACAGTTATCCATCATCGCTTCCGGCACCCGCACCTGCGGTTCCATACGGGAAGACTCTGTCCACTTTTTCGGGTCTGAATCCGAACGGGGTTTGGAAACTCTATGCGAACGAGGAAACGTGTTTCAGCGGCTACAGCGGGCTCATTTCAAACGGGTGGACATTGACAATTACAACGACAAGCGCCAACACAAATTGTATTTCTGGTGGCGCCCGCGCCTCGGTGATTGCGCCCATTGACACGGCGGTTGTTGAAGGAAATATCGGGACAAGAACGGTGGTAGTGCCTGTTGCGCTATTGTGGTCATGTTCTCAGCCCATTAGCGTAAACTATACAACTGTCGATGGAACGGCGACACTGGCGGATCACGATTATGTCGTCACAAACGGTGTTTTGACTTTCCTGCCAGGCGAGACAAATAGGAGCATAAACGTCGTAATCAACGGGGATTTGGAAGTGGAGTCCGATGAGATATTCTACGTGAATCTGTCGAACCCCACGAATGCCGCTATCGGCCTACCTCAGTCCATCGTCACCATCGCAGATGACGACGCTGCCCCAGTTTTCCCAACACTCCAAATTACGCAGCAACAAGGAAACTCATTCAGTCTGACTTGGCCAGCGGGATCCCAGGGTTTCCAAGTCCAAGTCGCCGAAAACCTTTCGCTGCCGATCCAGTGGTTCGCAGTCACGAATCAATCTGTTTTAGCCAACGGCGAGTTCTCGGTGACGCTGCCGGTTACCACGACGAACGCTTTCTACCGTTTGATCAAGACTGTCGGAAACTGATTGCACAGAATCATCAAAAGTTGCGCCGTGATCTCAACTTTCAAATCTCGATGAATGCGAAGACAACAGGCAGGCTGGTGTTGGCGACAAGAGCCGTTAAGTGTTTACCGATGATTGTGGCGAGCTTGGCTTTAGCTCTCTCAGCCACGGCGCAAGAATATGCCTTTCGCCAAGTGTCGGCGGGAAAGTGGCACAACGTGGCAATCGGTAGTGACGGCACCTTATGGGCATGGGGGTGGAACTACTGGGGCCAGTTAGGGGATGGGACTTACGTGGACAAACAGAGCACGCTTCAGATTGGTTCCGCGACCAACTGGCAGTCGGTGTCGGCAGGGTGGTGGGACACGATGGCGATCAAAACCGATGGCACGCTATGGGCATGGGGAGGCAACAATGCTTTTCACTTGGGGGATGGGACGACTGGGGGCAGTCCCAATCCGGTTCAGATTGGTTCTGCGAACGACTGGAGGTCCGTATCCGCTGGGGGCTCGCATACAGTCGCGATTAAGACGGACGGCACGCTCTGGGCCTGGGGGGATAATAGCCAGGGCCAGTTAGGCGATGGTACCAGTGTTCCCAGGGTCACTCCAGTTCAGATCGGCTCTGAGACCAGTTGGCGTGCGGTAAGCGCAGGAGATTCCCATACGATGGCGATCAAGACCGACGGTTCGCTCTGGGCCTGGGGGGATAACAGTTCCTGGCAACTAGGTAGGGGAGAGACCCCCCCTTTTGTCCTCCCCGACGCGCCCAGTCCAGTGAGGGTCGGGTCCGCAAACAACTGGCAGTCTGTCTCCGCTGGTTATTGGCATACAGCGGCAATCAGGACAGACGGCACACTGTGGGCTTGGGGCAGGATCTATTGGGATTATCCGCTTGGGCAAATTATCGATAGGTCCACACCGACGCAGATGGGCGGTGCAAACTGGCAATCGGTGTCAGCGGACATTTGGCACACAGTGGCGACTAAGACCGACGGTACAATTTGGGCTTGGGGCTTCAATAATTATGGTCAGTTGGGGGACGGCACAACCGTAAGCAGAAGCGGTCCGGTACGAATTGGTGCTGCAAGCGACTGGCAGTCGGTGTCAGCCGGAGATAGGCACACCGTGGCGGTCAAAGCCGACGGCTCGCTCTGGGCTTGGGGGTACAACGAGTACAACCAGCTTGGAGATGGCACGAGGGCAGAGTATGGCGGGTATAGTAGCAGTCCGGTGCGGGTTGGCCCGGCGGCGATTTTGGCACAACCAAATAGTCAGACAGTTTGGTGGAGTGGTACGGCGGTGTTTGGCGTAACAGCCATTGGGATTCCACCTCTCACTTTTCAGTGGCGAAAAAACGGAACTGACCTGGCAAACACGGAGCGTGTTTCTGGCGCAACAACTCCAACTCTGACCATTACCAATGCTCAGACGAATGACGCGGGCGACTACACGGTGCTCGTAACGAATGCCATTGGCAGCATTACCAGTCGTGTCGCAACTCTGACAGTCCCCGTAACGCCATTTATTACAGGGCAACCGCAGAGCCAGACAAACACGATTGGCAGTGATGTCGGATTTTGCGCTGCTGTGATTGGCCAGCCGCCGTTCTGGTTCCAGTGGCGGAAGAACGGTACAAATTTGACCGATGTCGGTCGGATGTCTGGGGCTACGACCGCATGTCTCACCATTACCAACCTACAGGTCAGTGACGCGGGCAACTACACTGTTCGCGTAACCAATGCTTACGGTGCCGCGATTAGCGGTGCGGCGACCTTGGTTTTGCTGGTTCCGCCAATGGTTACGACGCATCCACGGAGCCAAGCGACTCTAGTCGGCGGCAGCGTGACCTTCGGGGGGGCCGCAACGGGTACGGCCCCGCTGAGTTATCAATGGTATTTCAGTGGCAACCCCATTATTCACGCCACCAATACTACTTACCTCATCTCGAATGTTCAAAACGACAATTATGGCGATTATTTTGTGGTTGTCTCGAATGCTTACGGTTCTGCGACCAGCCAGGTAGCGACGTTGAGCGTGGCCCTTCCGCCGCAGATTACTGTTCAACCTGCGAACCGGTTCGTATGGGTGGGAACAGAAGTGATCTTGACAACGTCAGCAAGCGGCACGGCGCCGTTGAGTTACCGATGGCATTTCAACGGAACGCCTATTCCAAATGCTACGAACAATCAGTTGCGCCTGTCTGCGGCGAGTTACGCAAACGCGGGTAACTACCATTGTGTTGTGACCAATCCCTACGCTGTCACCACGAGCGCGGTGGCTGTGGTCACCGTCTCATCGGGTGTAATATCGTCGATAGCAGCGTGGGGAGATAACAGAAATGGGCAAACGAATGTGCCAGTCGGACTGAGAGATGTCGTGGCTCTTGGGTCTGGCCTTAACAATTGCGTTGGCTTGAGAAGCGATGGAAGCGTGGTGGCGTGGGGCGGGATTACTGTGCCTCCGGGTTTGAGTAACATCGTCGCGTTCGCCGGAGGCGGAGCTCACAGCGTGATCTTGCGAACCAACGGCTCGGTAATTGCATGGGGTGATAATAGTTACGGTCAGACGAATGTGCCGGCAGGTCTTGGGGGTGTAGTGGCGGTTGCGGCCGGCCTCTATTACAGTCTCGCGTTGCGGGCCGATGGTTCAGTCAGAGCATGGGGCAGCTATTGGAATGGCTCGGGCAGCTACGTTCCGATGACTGTTCCAACCGGGTTAAGCCAAGTGGTAGCAATTGCTGCTGGGACAGATCATTGTGTTGCCTTACGAAGCAATGGGACAGTGGCGGCGTGGGGAAGCCCTTATTTCTATGGCCAGACGAACATTCCACCGGGTTTGAGTAATGTTGTGGCGATCGCAGCAGGATCTGCCCACAGCTTGGCTTTGCGGCGCGATGGCACCGTTGTGGGATGGGGACGTAATACTGAGCGCCAGGTTACTATACCGTCGGGCCTGAGCAATGTTGTAGCCATCGCAGCAGGAGGGTTCCACAGTTTGGCTTTGCGCGCTGACCACACAGTGGTGGCTTGGGGAGAGAACTTCTTTGGTGGGACGAATGTTCCAGCGGGCCTTAGCAACGCAGTAGCGATCGCAGGAGGGGAGTTCCACAGTTTGGCATTGGTGAACGTCGCGGCGGTTGACGTCAACCAGGATGGCGTGCCGGATAATGATGCCGATACAGATGGAGATGGGGTGAACAATTGGCAGGAGTGGCTGGCAGGGACCGATCCGACGCGTGCAAACAGCGTACTTAGGATTGAAGCGCTGCTCGGAACCAACCAAGCCCTAATCCTTCAGTTTGAAGCGGTGGCCAACCGACCATACGGCATTGAGTACCGAAACGACATATTTCAGTCGGCGTGGTCCTTCTTGGCTAATGTGCCCGCTGCTTCTAGTAATCACGTAGTGCAAGTGCCTCAAAGCCTCAGTGAAGCCACGAATCGGTTTTACCGAGTCAACACGACAGGCCCGCAATGAGTTCATCGAGCGCAAAATCCCTGGCTTTGACTGCCCGTTGGTTGATGAGCGGAACAAGTTTTATCAAGCCCGCGTTTGGGGTGTCGTGTGTACTTTTGCTTGGCTTCTCGTGGCCTGCTCCCACCCAAGCCTCCGACAGCCCGATCAGCGACGCGGCATTTCCATTGTTGTTGGAGCGGACGCAAACGAATCGGCAAGCTTTTTACGTCTATCGGGATGCGGATTCAGGGTTCAACCACGGATTCCCCTCGGGAGTTTTTGGCACCAGTACAAAGATCCACATCAATACGGCGGCCATTGACGGCACCAATTCGCCAAGCGGCACTTCCACAAATGTGAGTGTTCTCGACCGCCGACGTGGGAACGTTCTCCAAGTCGTTTTTGATTCCTTTTCTCCGGGACAGTTCGCTGGAGTAAACTTCGAGGAGCCACAAGGAGGAGGCTCTGGACAGATCGGTCTTGGCTATGACCTGAGAGGAGCGTCGAACATTGTGTTTGATGTTCGCAACCCAACCGGCAATCCGATCAGGTTCTTTTTCTCCGTGGCCGGCAGCCAGCCACTTTGGATTGAACTGCCAAGTTCGACGAACTTCGGAACAGTAACGATTCCAATCGGGTGGTTTTCTGCCGTATCGCTGACCAACGTTCACATACTATTCTCGATTTCCGCTTCGTATGACCTGATGGCGAGCGGTGGCTCAAATGGCGGGACTCTACTCTTCGACAATATCCGGTTTGAACCGAATCCGTTCAGTCAGACCAACGCGCTCGGCCTGCCTCTGAGTTACGAAACGTTTGGAGTTGTGCCGAGAACTGCGCCAGCGGCAGGACGCGAACCGTATCCTCCAGATCAAGTGCTGCGGAATCTTTCGACACCATACGAGGCAGCACTGACTTTAATGGCATTGCTGAATCAAGGCAGCACAACAAACCTTGCAGCGGCCCGTGTGATTGCAGACACATTCGTCTATGCGCTGGGTCATAACAATCACGGTGATCAATTGCCTGCAACCAACAACGCGGCTGCACTATACAACGGGTACATGAGCGGTGATATTGCCTTATTCAATGGACAGGGGCCGGGCGCGGGTCAGCAGGGAGACGTTCGGCTGTCCGGCTTCAGTTGCGGCACTTCATCGCCAAGCGGCTTCTGCGTTCTGCTTGACGGAGCTACCGGCGGCAACAACGCATTCGCCATTCTGGCCCTGGCCTCCGCCTATAAAAGATTTGGAGACACGAATTATCTGGTGGCAGCGAGGACAATTGGCCGCTGGATCGTGACGTACTTGGCCGACAACTCCGGCACCGGCTATGGCGGATTCTTCCTCGGATACCCGGATCAAGGCGCACCAAAAGTGTTGATTCAAAGCAAGTCGGTGGAGAACAACGCTGACATCTGCGCGGCGCTTTCCGTTCTTGCGGAAATTGAAAGACAGCTTGGGAACACAGTCGGTTCTAACCAATGGACGACCAATGCCAGCGCAGCCGGGGATTTTGTGATGCAAATGTTTGATCCGGTTTCCGGGAAATTCTTCGCTGGGACGGTGCCGGTCGGCACACCGGTGGGACCTGGTGTTGCTCCGAACGGTGCGATCCGTGGCAACGAGGTGATCAACACGTTCGATTTTCTTGACGCGAGTACTTTCAGCGTGTTCGCCCTGGCAGGATCGCCGCGCTACCGTTCGCAAATTGATTGGCGGCGACCAATTCAGTTTATGACAAATAGTTTCGCACGAACCATTACCGCTGGTGGACAGACTTTTAAGGGTTTCAGCCTTTCGACAAATTCACTTGCCGGCCCAGACGGGATTGCGTGGGAGTTCACAGGGCAGGCGGTCGCAGCCATGAAGTGCGTGGACGGACTTTACGGCGAGACTCGGTTTGCCAACGCCGCGTCATTTTACCTGAATCAAATTCGTTTTGCTCAGACAAACACTCCATTTGGCGATGGACACGGCTTGGTCGCAAGCACGGTTCAAAATGGCGACACGCTGCCGCCAATCGAACAGAGCCTGACGACACCCTTTCAGGGAATTCCCGAGCGCGTCGGTTTGGCGGCGACTACTTGGGCAATCTTCGCCGAAGGTGGGTTCAATCCGTTGGGGCAAGACTTTTCACTGCGGATTACTCGGGTCAGCCTTCTGGGCACAAACCGTCATGTGGCGTTCACCACGTTTGCCGGCCAAAGTTATCGGATCGAAGGGACGGACAACGTCGCCACAAGTGTTTGGCAAACCGACGCCGACGGGATTAGTGGGAACGGCACTGAGGTTGATGTTGATTTGGGTGCAGCGCAGGCAGAGCGACGCTTTTATAGAGTGCGGCGGAATCCTTAGCTGTCGAGTCTGGTTTCATTCGTTCCAGAACTGCGGCTTGGTTTCGACCGTGTTGGTGAAGTTCGGGAATACATAATTGCAATCAGTTTATGAAACTAAGAATTCACGAAGACACTCGGACAGCCATGCTGGCGACATTCATTGCGCTGGGGATTACGATATTTACGTGGGAAGCATCGGCGCAGGGGAGCGAGTCCGTGGTCGGACCACAAATTGACCTGAGCGGTCCCATAACAAACGTGGTAGATGACGTGCGTGGTTTCGGCGGAATTGCGGCAGTGGCCAGCAACGGCAAGGGCTACTTGGTCGTTTGGGAAAATCAAGGAGACATCTATGGTGCCAGAGTGAGCAGAACAGGTTTCCTGCTGGACACGAATCCGATTGTGATCTCGTCAGCGGCCAGCGAGCAATTTGCACCTGCCGTGGCGAGCGACGGCTCCAACTACCTGGTCGTTTGGCAGCAGTGTCGTGATGCCGGGTCAGGATGCGATTTCGCTGATATCTATGGTGCGCGGATAAGCTTCGATGGGATCGTCCTCGATGCTGGTGGCTTCGTTATCAGCGCCGTGCCGACGGCATCACAAGGCCGTCCTGTAGTCGCGAGCAACGGAGCCGATTACCTTGTCGCACGGACGGGGCCAAGCTCGGGGATCTGGGGAACGAAAGTGTCCAAGGAAGGAGTCGCGTTCGACGCCGAACGCAGACTGTTGCTAAATGCCACAGATTGGCCGGGAATGGCTCTGACTGGCAACGGCACAAACTATCTCTTGGTTGCGGTCTCGGGGTCGCCACCGAGCAGCAGCATCGAAGGGATGAGAATCGCGAACGACCTCACTCAGTTGGACGGCACCCCCTTGCAGTTGAGCAGAGCTGAGTGGCCATTTTTTCAACACGACCCTGCCGTTGCCAGTGCTGGCGGCGATTACCTTGTTGTTTGGATGGACAACTTTGCATCTCCAGTTGGCGGTCCTTCTCCGAGAGCGTCTGGCCACGATATTTCGGGAGCGAGAGCGACAACTTCGGGCATTATTTTGGATTGGAACCCACTCCCAATCTGTAATGCCGGAGACTGGCAAGGGATTCCTCGTCTGGCTGGCGTCGCGAATGGCTACATTGCAACCTGGCAAGACGACCGCAGTGGTTCAAACTCCTCCATATACGCGGGCGAGGTAATAAGGTCGGGTGGGGTTCCGAATTCCCAAGGTGTTCAAGTCGCCTCGGGCTCGGACAAGTACGGATTTCCAAATGTGGCGAGCGATGGCGAGGATTGCCTCATCGTCTATGAGGTTGACGGTCCTTTCGGCCCACAAGGCGTTCGCGCGAACCTGTTTCATGCAAGCCGGGCTCCGGCACTTTCCACGGTGGGCGTTATTCCCATTACTTTCTGGCTACAGTCGTATGGTTTCAGCCAAGGTGGATCGATCTTCGGCACGGATAAAACTGCTGTTTGGGGCGGCGGGGGAGGCGCTGGAGGAGGAAGAGGCTTTAATGTTGCGGTAATCAATCTGTCGAATCTGGCTGTCGAAGAAACGAGAAACTTTGACACCTGGGCAGATCGTTCAACCGGTGGAGCGCACAGGGCTTTTGTTGATTACTTGGACGGCATAACCAACGGGAGGCTTGTGCTCGTAGCGGTCGGTGATGAAGCTGGACTTACACAATGGGGAGATCTTCGCTGCACGAAACTTCCTTATGCGTGGGTTGATGGGGTCATCGGCAAATTGCAGAGCTTGGGTAGCACCAATATCGCACATTATTGCTACAATGACTCTTGGGGCATGATCTTCGTCAAGGGACAAACGACGCCATTGGCAGAAGGCCTGGGTTCCGGGCTGACTTTCCCCAATCCCCTTTACCTGTACGCCACATTCCCTCGAACAGTCCAAAAGCCGGTCATGTCGATCACCACTCAGGTAGGCGGAGGTGGCTTCACCACGTACACTCTAACTGTCACGAATGTGGTTCCTGGTCGCGACATTGAAATTCAATACTCCGACGCCCTTCAGCAGTCGTGGCAGCATCTCCGAACCCTCAATAACCCACCTACCAACGTTGTGCAGGCATCTGATTTCATCATGTTCAGCCCCGCGCGTTGTTTCAAGGCCAACATGGATGGTTCAGTTCAACTACCTCCAGGATTCTAAGATGACCACCCATACCCGCGAATCCGCAAATATGAGCGACATCAAATTCAATTGCCCACACTGCGGCCAACACATCGTTTGTGACGCTGAGGCTGTCGGCCAAGAGACCGCGTGTCCTTCATGCGAAGGAGATGTTTCCGTTCCTCGATTACCGCCACCGATTCCTTCCAAACGTTCCGGGAGTGTTCTCAGTTTCCAACTGGACTCGCCGGATATGCCGCCTGTCATCGCTGGCGGCATGAAAGCATTCCTTGTGTTTGGAGTGCTGGCGCTGTTGCTCGCCCCTGTCCTGCTCGTGTTCCTGGTGAGTGAGCGGGAGAAGGGCGTCCTGACGTATGTGTTTTCGTGTGTCATGGTGCTCTGGGCCGTCCTGGCTTTGGTGACTGCGTGGGGGATGAAAAACCGAAAGTCGTGGTCTCCGCCATTGGGAGTCGTGGTCGCCCTAATGCTTCTTTGCCCGTTGCTCGCCTTCGTTGCGGCTCCCCCTGGATTGCTGGGCGGCATCCTGATGGCGATGGCGGGTATCCTAATCGTTCCGAGTATCAGCATCCTCATCAGTTTGGGAAAACCAGACTGGAAACAGTGGTATGGCAGCTAATCGGACGGGCAACGTTGAAAATATTTTGAAACACGACCTATGAATTTACGTGGAAGTCATCATGCGCGACATCGCGTTTAGCTGTCCACAGTGCTCGGGCCATCTCGTTTTATTAGCGAGACTGGCGATGGGCTTCAAGTGAACTGACATGATATGAAAACTTTTTGTCTCCAAAACGCCGCCGTCGGCCTCTTGACGTTTTGTGCCCTTAACGCCTCGGCAGCGGCGGTGCGTTACGTCAATGTTAACAACGCCAACCCTGCGCCGCCATTCGCAACTTGGGCTACCGCTGCGACAACAATCCAGGATGCGGTCGATGCGGCTGTGGTCGGCGATGAAATCCAAGTGACAAACGGGGTTTACCAGACCGGCGGACGGGTGTTTGGGGCGCTCACAAACAGGGTGATTGTGACCAACGCGATAACTGTGCGGAGCGTCAACGGCCCGGCGGTGACGGTGATTCAGGGTTACCGGGTACCCGGAACGACCAATGGTGACAGTGCTGTTCGTTGCGCCTGCCTGTTCAACGGTGCCTCACTCGTGGGATTCACACTTTCCAACGGTGCCACGCGAAGTTCAGGAGATTCGAGTATTGAGCAAAGCGGCGGAGGGGTTTGGTGTCAATCTACGAGCGAAGTCGTGTCCAACTGTGTAATGATCGGCAACTCGGCGGCCTATGAGGGTGGCGCAACGCGTTCCGGCACTCTGGACAATTGTACCTTGGCAGGCAATTCGGCTTTCTACGCGGGCGGTGGCGCGCGTTCAGGCATACTGAACGGTTGCATTCTCAGCACCAACTTGGCTTCCACCTTCGGCGGCGGGGCACGCTCCAGCACCTTGAACAACTGCAGCTTGATTGGCAACTTGGCCTCATACGGCGGCGGGGCACATTTGGGAACGCTGAACAACTGTAACCTCACTTTCAACTCAGCAACCTACGGAGGTGCGGCATCGTCGGCCACGCTGAACAACTGCGTGCTCGGCACCAATTCAGCATCATCAACTGGTGGGGGTGCGTACATGGGCACACTCAACACATGCACCCTCGTCGGCAATTCAGCGTCCATTGAGGGCGGCGGGGCGTACTCCGCAAAGCTGAGCAGTTGCACCGTCTCCACGAACTCGGCTGGCGTTGGCGGTGGAGCAAGTTTGGGTAATTTGACTAACTGCACCCTTAACGGCAACACGGCTTCCGCTGGCGGAGGTGCGTCCGACGCTACTTTGAATTCCTGTGTGTTCAATGGAAATTCAGCCTCCACGCGTGGTGGTGGGTCATACTATGGCACTCTGAACAACTGCACTCTCAACGGCAACTCAGCAGCCATAGAAGGAGGAGGCGCGTACTATGGCGCGCTGAATAATTGCTTTCTGTTGGGCAACTCGGCGCACGGGGGTTTTGGGGGCGGCGGCACCTACTATGGCACGTTGAACAACTGCGTCCTTATTGGCAACTCCGCTTCTTCTTACGGGGGCGGTGCCTATGCTGGCACCTTGAACAGCTGCACGCTCACCGGCAACACGGCCACGTACGGAGGCGGAGCGCGATCCAGCGCACTGAACAACTGCATCCTTTATTACAATGACGCACCGAATGACGCGAACTACACCGGAACCTTGAATTACTGCTGCACGACGCCCCTCCCTTCGGGAGGAATTGCCAATATAACTAACGCGCCGCTTTTTGTGAATCTGCCCATTGGGAACCTGCGCCTCCAATCCAACTCTCCGTGCATAAACTCCGGTCGCAATGGCTACGCGCCTGCCGGACTTGACATGGACGGTAACTCACGGATCGTGGGCGGCACGGTGGACATCGGCGCTTACGAGTTCCAATCGCCTCAGTCTTTGATCTCCTACGCATGGTTACAACAATACGGTTTCCCGCCTGATGGTTCGATTGATTACGCCGACTTGGACGGCGACCACTTGAACAACTGGCAGGAATGGCGCAGTGGCACCGACCCAACCAACGCCTTGTCAGCGTTGCGCCTGCTCGCGCCTGCCTCTGGCTCCCCCGGCGTGATCGTGCGCTGGGAGAGCGTCAGCGACCGGACTTACTTCCTTGAGCGCGGCACCAACCTTGGGGCGCAGCCGCCTCTTCTGCCGTTGAGCAGCAACATCCTTGGACAGACGAGCGTAACCACTTACCTCGATACCAACGCCGTGGGTGCTGGGCCATTCTTTTACCGAGTGGGTGTTCAAGAATGATGAACGATATCAATCGCAATGAAAGACAACCTCCTTAATCGACAGCGCGTCTGGCCGTGTGTTGCAGCTTGCCTTGCTGATCCTGGTAGCGGTGGTCTTACCGCTGCGTCAAACATCCAAGTCTCGGTCACGAAAAATCTGAAACGCCCTGACGGGAAGTAATTATGAGCGACATCAAGTTCACCTGCCCACATTGTAAGGGACACGTTCTGTTCGCCGACGCTTGGGCCGGAACACAGGTGGCCTGCCCACATTGTTCGAGGCAGCTCTCGATTCCGAAACCGACGAAATGCCCTGTGCCGGTCTTGATCATAGGAATTCTCAGCATTGTGGTTGGCGGAATTCATTTGGTCATCCAGTCGCTTGGAATTCTGAACATCAGGGAGAAAATGCAAGTGTGGGACGCAATCAACAGCAAGTTGCCTTTCCACACGGTAGTGGATTGGGGGAATTTGATTCTTCAATTCGCGCTGGCGATTGTCCTTATTCACACAGGCATCAAGCTACTTCGGATGCAGCCAACGGCTCGTCGAAATGGAATCATTTGCGGAATTGCCATAATAGTTGCCCAGTTTGGATACCGCCTTTATTTGCACACTTGGGTGTCTCCAATCGTTGGTCCCGCCGTGCGTGAATTTCTCGGTAATCGGGCTGAACGAGGACAACCAAACTCCATGACTGTCGCTTGGGAGTACTACCTTCCCGCTACGGTATCTGTTTGGTGGATTTGCTTCGTCGTTCAAGCCCTAGCGCTCATCATTCTGTTGCTATTGCCGAAAGTTACTGATTCGTTCCGATCCGGGGTATCCCAAAATGCAGACCACATTCCATGATGCCATAATACGGCTGTGCCCTTTGCTCGCCTTCGTCGTTGCTCCTCCGGGATTGATCGGTGGCATCCTGATGGTGATGGCTGGCAATCTTTCCGAGTATTGGCATCCTCCTCAGTTTGGGGAAGCCAGATTGGAAACAATGTGGAAACAATGGGATGCCGGTGAACGGACCGGCACTGCCGAAAACACTTTGAAACACTGACGGTGAATTTGCGTGGAAAACAGTATGCGCGACATCAAGTTCAATTGCCCGCACTGTGGGCAGCACATTTCGATTGATGAGGTTGGCAGCGGCTATCGAGTTGATTGCCCAAACTGCCAAAGGGGAATAACCGTCCCCGAAGTGACAACTGGTCAGTCCAAAGCCGCGTCATGGCCTCGCTGGATTGGCATCACTCTCCTTGTCATTGTGTCACTCGCCGTCGTTGGAGTGTTGTGGAGGGGCCGGCTGAGGAGCAAGACGAACGAGAGCGCGGCGCGGAATCAGGCCACCAAAGCGGAGAAAGCTGTATCGCAGATTCCTGTGCGAGTTGAAAAAGATGGCGTGTATCTGACGCAAGATTCGGTGCTCAATCTTGGGGATAGCCCTTACAAGAAGGATCAAGACGGAGGGAAATATCTCTATGCGTACGAGGTGACCGTAACCGCAGTCGGCGCAACAAATATTTTATGCACAATTCGTCCCAACGACGAAAGCGCACGGGACAGAACCCCGACGGATGTTTTCGGCAACAGTTTTGAAAAGAAAGTTATCAAGTTGTTATCTGCCTCGGTCGCGCTGAAGCCGGCAATGGGTTTCAAAACAGGGGACAGAATGCTCATCTGTGGTGGCGAAAAAGGAACGAGCCTGGGTGGAGATGTCATCACCGATGAAATGAAGAAGGACACTCAGATCATGCCTACTCAGAAATTCGACCTCATTGACGCCCAAGGCAAGCCGGTGCTTCGTGAGATCCCAACCGCCAATGCGAAGCTAAATTGATATGCAAACATCGCTACACACCGAATGCCAGAAATCTCCATGTCGGGATTTCATGAACGACGCTGGTCGTCCTTCCTCGGAGGACTCCTACCGATTCGACCAAAAGCCCGTGCTCTCGGCAGAGATATTCGTCGTGCCGTTGGATAATGATCGTCATCTCGTGTATGCCCCGTTGCGCCGTGCCGCATTCGTGGCAAATCGCCGTGTTGTCCAGCTTCTCGGGGACATCGAGCGCGGCACATTCAAGCCCGGAATGGATGCTGACGGATCGCTTTTGGAGTTTTTGCGGCGGCTTGAAATTGTGGATGCCGGACAGGAGGCACAACCGATCACGGAGTTCAGGGGCGATCCAGAACCGACGACCGTCACGTTATTCCTGACAACTGCCTGTAACCTGCGTTGTACTTACTGCTACGCCGCAGCCGGGGATACGACAACGAAGTTCATGTCGCTTGAAGTCGCCAAGCGTGGGATTGATTTCGTGGCGGCAAACGCGAAGAAGAAGGGCTCTCCCGTTTTCGAGATCGCTTATCACGGCGGCGGAGAACCCACAGTCAACTGGCAGGTAATGGTTTCTTCGTTCGAGTATGCCCGCGCGAAGGCGACACAATTGGGTTTGCGGGCGCTCGCGTCGTCAGCAACCAACGGCGTGCTCAAGGACGAACAGATTGATTGGGTCACTGCAAATCTGGCGGCTGCCAGCGTGTCGTTTGACGGTTTGCCGAGCGTTCATGATCGTCACCGGCCAACGGTTTCGGGGAAGGGTTCCAGCGAAAGGGTGATCCACACGATTCGGTGCTTTGACACGGCCGGTTTTCCCTACGGCGTGCGAGTCACGGTCACGGCCGACCAAATCCCAATGATGGCCGAATCCATCGAGTTCATCTGCGCGAACTTTCGTCCCAAGCGAATCCAAGTTGAACCGGCATACCAGATTGGTCGGTGGTCGAGCGCTCCGTCGGCTGAAACGGAGGGATTCATTGCGGGTTATCGAGAAGCACAAGCGCATGCCAGTCGCTATGGCCGCGAGATTTGCTTTTCCGCTGCGAGAGTGGGTGCGTTGACGAACCACTTTTGCGGGATCACACAGGACAGCTTTGCCCTTTCGCCTGATGGCAACGTCTCCGCTTGTTACGAGGTCTTTTCCGAGGACAACCGGTGGTCGAATGTCTTCTTCTACGGGAAGCCGGACGCTGTTCGCGGAGGCTATCAATTTGATCTTGGACGTTTGAGTCACCTGCGAAAGCAGGCAGTGCAGCATCGTGAGTATTGCCAAGGCTGTTTTGCCAAATGGACTTGTGCGGGCGATTGCTACCACAAATCGCTTACGGTGAATGGCTCATTGGAGTTTGCCGGCAGCGACAGATGCCACATCATTCGCGAGCTCACGAAGGACCAGATTCTGGAACGTATCGCGCGTGCAGGGGGCCTGTTCTGGCATGAATTGCCCCAGTCTTCTCCTGTCGAAGCCGGTGGAAAGGAGATGTTGTTATGAGCATTCCTAAGCCGCATTTCGAATTGCGCAGCGTACTGAGCGACGGAACACAAGGGGTGCCGGAGATTGTACCCGTGACTCAGTTGCCCTGGGAGATGAGCAGCGATCGGCGCGGATTTCTGGCTGGCGGGATCACGGCCGCGGCTGCTTTGCTGCTGATGGGGAGAAAAGATGCCAACGCGGCCGGTGCGGCCGAAAACAAATTTGAGGAATTGTTGTCGGACTGCGGGGGCGCGGTGGCCCATCAAGGAGGGGTTCGTGCGCTAGCGATCCGACCTGATGGCATGCTCCTCGCCTCCGGAGGCGACGATAAGAAGATTAAACTGTGGAGTCTTCCGGAGGGTGCGTTGACCGCCACATTGGACGGCCATAAAGGAAGCGTGAATGCTCTCGCCTTCAGCCGTGATGGTAAGACGCTGTTCTCAGCCGGCCAAGATCGAGTGATTCTGACATGGACAGGACTTGATGAAGCGCCGAGTTCCTCCGCAAGAACAGCGGATGGGGCAGTTACAGCGCTGCATACGACACCGGATGGCGCAAAGCTGGTTGTCGGCCTTAGCAGCGGTTCCATCAACCTGATTGACCTCGTCTCCGGGATCGCAGAGACGACGATTGAGGGACACACGCGTGAAGTCGCCGCTTTGGCATCAACCATGGACGCCAAACTGCTGGCCGCAGCCAGCAGCGACAAAACGGTTAGGCTTTGGAGTTTGCCGGATAGAAAGCAGATCAAGGCATTTGGAGATTACACCGGGTACGTTGGTTCGCTCGTGATTCCTCCTGACGGGAAAACATGGATTGCCGCCGGGTTCGATTCTGTGATCAAGGTGCGGGCGCTTCCTGAAGGAACTGTCGCGGCGACGCTTCGAGGCCACGACGGTCCGGTTCTCGCGCTGGCGGTTCTTCCAGATGGGAAAGCTTTGGTGTCCGCTGGACTTGATAAGACAATTAAGTTTTGGAGACTCCCCTTGGGGGCAATGCAGAAAAGTGTCTCGGCTCATTCCCGGAGCGTTGCCGCACTGGCCATCAATCCTGCGGGTGATCTTCTCGTCACAGCAGGCGAAGATGGGATGCTGAAACTGTGGCGCCTGCCGAGCCTCTCGTTCGTCTCCTGCTTGATCGATTTGAACGAAAGTCCCGCAACTGCCAAAGGAATCACTTACACCGTCAAAGCACCATCGGGGCAGAGTGTGACCTATACATTGCCTTGCGGATCTCCAGTTCCGCCTGGGGCGATCTGCACCTGCAATTGCGTTCCGGGCAGTTTCGTCCGCACGTACACGCCGGCTCCAGTCCGCTATTACACGCCTGCGCCTGCCCCGATTTATGTGCCCGATCCGGTGCGGCCTGTATTGCCAACGGTCCCGACCTACGGCGGCGGGACGTACTGCAGTTGCAACAAAGTGTGCACATGTATCCCCGTCGCTTACTGAGAGGGCGTCTCTGCGGGTGGATACACGACGGCAAGAAGTCCCTGAAACGGACATGACGAGTTTGCGTGCAAGTCATTATGAGCGACATCAAGTTCAATTGTCCCAACTGCGGCCAGCATATTTCGATTGATGAGGCTGGCCGCGGCTATCAGGTTGATTGCCCAAACTGCCGAAAGGCAATAACCGTTCCCAGCACTACCGGTTACTGTGGTGAGAGCATAAGCGCAACTCAAGAGCGCCACGAGGCGACCGGCACCGGCGGCGCCCAAGCCACAGGAACGAGACCTACTGCCAGCGTCTCCATACCAGCCTCACCAACCGAAGCAAAGGAAAAACTCAAAGACCTACTAAGCCACATCTCACGTGGCGCCGCGAAGTGGGGATCCATTGGACTGACCCTTGGCGTAATCTATTCCTTGCCATTCCTCAAAACGTTTTTTACTGATCCAAGCGCCTTTTCCATACGAGCCGGCAGCATGGCGGTAGGAGGCGTGATCGTTGGAGCAGTGCTGGGACTCTTCAAGGGGCTCGGCGCTGCCGCCACCGGTACGCTCGGACACGCAGATGAAGCCGAACTCCCGTCCATCCTAGGCCGGTCGTTATCCGGAAACCGAGATGAGCGCCTCCTCGCGCTCGCCCAAATCGAGAAACTGTTAGAAGCTGGAAAAATCTCTGACAAGGACCAAAAACGTCTCGTCCTGCGCGCCTTCGCACGGGCTCTTAGCGATTGTGGTACAGGAGAAGCACGCATCGCTCTTGGGTGCATAGTCGCTATGGCCCACGAAGTACTCTACGCGGACGATCCTCAAGCTGTTCATGAACTTGTCCCAGCTCTACCAAATCTTCTCGACACGAAGAAAATGGATTTCTCCAAGCTTTCGAGCGACGACTTCTTTACCGTCGTTAATTACACCAACGGCATCATTCACCGTGTCGCTCCACCACCACTCCAACCACCCATCAAAGAACTACCGCCACCGACACTCGCAGGAGCGCCGGGGCTTGATCACCTTGTTCAAGAAGTTCTCATCCGCATGCGTCAATCTGACGATATTAGAGGGGACGCCATAGGGATACTAGCCAATGTCGGCTCATCAGCAGCCCCGGCTTGCAAAGAGCTCGCGGCCGCTCTTGCGCATGGCGGCAAAGAACTCCAAACTGCACAGAATTGCATCATCGCCCTCGCCCGCATCGGCCCGGCCGCAGCCGAGGCGTTACCAGTCCTTGAGGCGCTTGTCCCCCAAAACCCGGACAGTTTGAAAACACGCTGGTTTGGCACGCGCAACGAGCTGACGTTTTACGCCAAGCTCGCGATCGCACAAATAAAACACTAACAGACGTAGCTCGAATATGAGCGACATCAAGTTCAATTGTTCCAACTGCGGCCAGCACATCATCTGTGATGCTCAAGCCTCCGGATTGGAAACCAATTGTCCCACTTGCCAGACTCGCGTAATTGTCCCCTCACTCGCCGAAACGAACGTAACACCACCGATTCTCGAAACGTCCGCAGGCCGAGCAACACTTTCCTTGGCGGAGACACCCGCGTCCAACAGCAGAAGAGTTGTAGCCTCTATCGGCGTCGCGCTGGTTCTGGTCGCTACCACTGTCCTTCTGGCAATAAAGATCGGCTCCTCAAACAAAGGAGGAGGGCCGTTTCAAAGCATTTCGTGGCAGTTGACGACGAGCTACACGCTGAAGGCCGTTGATCGCACCACAGAATATTCCATTACAGACAAGGGCAAGGCCGAGGGCATCTGCTACTTAGTTGTTCAATGCAGCGTTTTGCCGGAATACGTGAAGAAACCGGATGACGAAGAACTGCTAGAACATTTCCAGCTTGTCCTGGCAAATGGCCAGACTAACACAGCTTCAGTTGCATCCTCATCGTTTGCTTACGGTAAAAGCGCTTCAACAAACATGCTCACGGAAATGAAAAGCACGTTCTTGTTCCAAGTCGAGGAGGCATCTGCTCGGGAGGGAGGGCATGCATTTGCATTCGAGCAATATCCGGCGGTTCTGCTGACAAAAAAGAATCGCTCTACTCAGGCGCGCTGATGATATGAACCCGAACATCGGAGCTAAGTTCGTTGCTTTGAATGGCAAGTCCGGTCCGCGGAGTTTAGTGAATGACAGTATGGAACACGCATGGGGGCTGTGTACGTGAATTGTCGATGAACTTTACTTGCCCAAATTGCGCGGCGGCGTTGGAAGTCGGCGACGAAATGTCGGGACGGCAAGCACAATGCCCATTCTGCCTCAAGTGCGTCGCCGTTCCGAGACAAGCCGCAAAAGTTCCGACGCCACAGTTGCCGAGAATTCTGATCTTTGTTTGCGCGATTAGTGTGCTGCTGACAATAGGGTGTGTCATCTTTCGCCAGTTCCGACAACCCGTACCGCCCTGGGGGCTTGTGCCAAAACATGCAGAATTGGTGGAGATGATCGCGACGGCGCCGGCAATGGGAATCGATGTTCGCGACAGCAAAATCCAACCGCCGAAAGCCCCTGACGGATACGTGTTTTACTCCGACTTCGACAGCATCGTGTTTGGCCGAGATCAAGTGTTCGCGTGGAAGCCGAAGGTGGGCAGAGTTTTGATTGTCACCTGCGGCTTTTCGGCGAACGGGATCATGCCGAAGATTGATGGCGTCCGCCTTGTGGTAGATCACGCGCGGACGAACACGTTTGATGGTTTTGCGGAGCCGTACTTGCGAACGTTAACGGATGACGAAGTGGAACGATACTTTACCCAGTTGCGTCTCCAAACGAACGAGGTTGATCTCAAACTGGTATTTCGCGTGCCCGGCGACAAGCCGCACAACTCGAAGAAGCTCTCGTTGCGGGTCGCGTGGCGTGATGAGAATAACCGCCACGTAGATTCCGATATTTCACTGGGGAAGTTGACGATCACCAACGGGGTTGGTCCGGCCAAGGTCACCTGGAACACAAACTTCGTTCGCTCATTGAAAGAGTCCTTCGATGGTGGAGGTGCGAATCAGGAGAGGAGTGAGCGATGAATCGAACTCTTGACTCCGTTACTGCGAATACCCCTCTTCAAAGGTGGCCTCCGTTCAAAACGCGCCTGGCAGCACCTGTAACGTTTCGGCGAATTCTTCATAGTATCTTGTGAAGGCCAGGATCGCAGTCGTATGCAAACCGCACAGCAAGCAACCGCAGAGCAAGACCGAATTGAAAGACACGTCATGAGCCATGCGACGAATGACGCAGTTGCTCAAGGGCTTGCTGCGAATGAGTTCAAAAGCGTTTCATCCAGTTCACTATGAAAGAGATCACATTCGACTGCCCTCGATGCAGACAACCCCTTTCCATTGACGCGACTGCGAGTGGCTCCCAAGTCGAATGCCCAATGTGCCAGGGGCAGATTACGGTTCCGCAGAGCGGCAGGAGGCGAAGAATTTGGATGTGGTTCCTTGTCACGGGAGTCTTCGCCATCGCCTTTGGGTGTGGGGCGGTGTGGTTCTTCACTCAGTCCGGCAAAGATCAGCCGTACAGCGGCCCACCTCCGACGGTCGATTTTGAGGTGAAGGGAATCAAGGTCGCCACTTGGGTCCCATTTTACGGCCGCGTCAACATTCAGAACAGTGAAGTCGTCCAACCACCTGGCCCAGAAGGATTCGAGTTCGGCTTTAAGGACGGTTCGATGGTGTGGAACGTCAAGGCCGGAGTCCTGGTGCTGGTCAATTGCAGGATCACCGTGAAGGAGCCCGAGCCTCGTCTTGAGATGATCACTCTGATGCGTGGCAAACAAGTGATTTCACCTCTTGAGGGACTCGGGCAACCTGGATTCGAAGCAGCCAGCGCAAAAGACTTGAACGACGGATTGGCGACCATCTTCAAACAAGGAAAAACGCCTACAGCGGACCTCGTGTTCCGCGTCCGTGATGAAGGAATGGTCAAGAGTGGGTCGCTTTCAGTCGAAGTGCGATGGAAAGATTCCCAGGGGAACATCGCTTCTGGCAGATATTCGCTGAAACACGCCCCGCGAATGGTGGATGAGCCGAAGAAACCGGACAGCAATGGCACAGAGGATTCGCCGAAGAAATCCGCCAAAGACAGCGCAGAAGGCTCACGCGATTCAACTCCTTCGCAGGCTGCTCCCAAATCAGAGGCTGCCTTTAACCCAACAAAGACCCGTCTCGATCCTGACAAGGCGATTGAGCATTACAACGAGGCCATCAGTTCGCAGCCCACAAATGCTGACGCTTACCGCAGGCGTGGCAATGCTCACGCTGCTGTGGACGATTATGCCCGGGCATTAAATGATCAGAGAAAGGCTGTGGAAATCGCGTCCGAGGACGCGAAAGCCCTAAACGACCTCGCTTGGACATTGGCAACGGCTCCGAACAGCATTCCTCCGGATTCCCCAGTCCGAAACGGCACAGAAGCTATCCGATATGCGCGGCTTGCCTGCAAATTCACTCAGTTTCGATCCTCCAGTTGCCTTGACACCCTCGCCGCCGCATATGCTGAAGCGGGCTGTTTTGAGGAGGCAGCTTCCTGGCAACAGAAAGCCATCGCGCTAGAGAATGACGAGATGTTTGACAAAGAAATGAGCGAGCGACTTTTCCTCTATCAGGAAGGCAAACCATTGCGGCGCTTGCGGAGAACGTCAGCTTCTGAATCGCCGAAGGTCTTGTTGACCATGTCAGATCAAGATAATCGGTTTTTAGTTCCAGCCACTTCTATTCTCATGAAAAAAGGGTTTCACGTTCTTCTTCACCCGCAAATCCTCACGAACTCAATATGGCTTCAAAAGAATCTTTTTGCGCAGGCGATAGAGATGGCCACTGGCGGAGGAACGAATTGGTTTCAGAAAAAACAGCAAACCATGGCAGAACAAACCATCGTCTTGCTGGAGTCTGCTCTTGCGCAAAAGACTCTCCAACCAAAGTGGCCAAATCGAGGACAGCGTCCGAGACGAAGCGCGTCTATCAAAGCTTTGGATAATTCTGGGGGCAAAAACGAGATGATCTTTTTCGACGACACATACTGGCTTGACGACCCGTGGGCGGAAATCTACTTGGGCGAATGGACGGACAAGGTGTCACTTGCTGGTGAATCCGATATTTCGTCCGCAGCCCGTCTAGATTTGCGGGTGGTTACGGCAAAAAGTCCTGCGTATATGCCGTCGAAAGGTTTCACAAGCGATGGCGGGATTCTGCAGGAGGTTTTGGACCACAGCAAAGGACATACGTACGACGTGCCTGACGTCACAGTTACGACATATTCGGGGAAGCGAATATTGAAACGAGTACATATTGATCTCGTGTTCCCACCTTCCGTTGGCGGTTCAGGCCCTCTTTCTGTGCCTAGTGCATTATTTCTTGTTTCGCTTGAAAACCAAGTTGTCGAATATCTCGACAAGAAGATTGATCGAACGTGGTTCGAGCCGCTTAAAGGGGAGCAGCGCGGCTCGGCAACTCCTTCGGGAGCGCAAGCCGCCAGAGAGACGGTTCAGAAAGTTGGGTTTGAGGTACCATCAAAGCATTGGCCAACAATGGCTGGCAACCTCACTGGTCGTCTGAGGGTGAGCGTCAATAACCCGAACGATTTCAATGTGAGAGTTGGTTTGCGTTCCGGGGGGCGAGGCAAGGATTTTTTAGTGCGGGCGAACGATACCGGTTCGGTGACGGTTCCAGGTGGTCGCTATGATATTTACTTCCAATACTCCAGCGACCCGCAAAGCCTCTACCAGGGGGACAGTTTTACCCTCAACAACAACGACGTTGAAATACAGATTGTAAAAGTGATCAACGGCAATTACGGGATTAGAAAAGTCAAATGAAGCGACCATATAATTGCCTCGGTTGATGAGTTTGAAAGGGAACCCTGCTTAACTCGAATCACGACATGCAATTCAAATGTTCACATTGCGGCCAAAGGCTAGAGATCGGCGATGAACAAGCGGGGCGGGAGGCCTCATGCCCGTTTTGCAGCCAACTCACGCTTGTGCCCGAACCACGGCTGCGCAGCTCAAGGAAGAAGGCCGTTTTTATTGTTGGCTTCACGATCGTGGGAATAGCAATTGCACTGGCGGTTTTCATTGCGCTCATTCGGGTTCAACGAAACGACCGCTCCGGCAATCAATTGCCGACTGGCAATGATCCCAGTCAAAAACGTCGGCCAGTCCTCGTCGCCCCCGTCGAGCCTCAAAGAACAAGCAACTTAAAGCTTCCACCATTGCGGACGGAGCGGCTCATTGGCCGTCCTGGCCAACTGGAGCATGCGTTCGGATACACCATGGCGGATGACTGTCGCCATGTGGCATGGCTAGAGAGTCAGAGTGAAGTAAGGGCAATAAAAGTTCACACTCCAGCAGGCACCCTCAGCGGCTGGCAAGCGTCCAATAGTGGCGACATCCAGGTTGTGGTGGACGGTGAGACCAAAGGCAATGGGGTGTCGGTTTCAACACCGGTGTTCAGTCCAGATGGGAAACGATGCGCTTTTTCCGTGGGCGATAAAGACGAATTGCGCGTGCTGTGCGACGAACAAACAGGGCCTCTGTTTAACACCGTCGGCGGAATCACTTTTAGTCCCGATGGACGTTTCTTGGCCTACGTCGCACAAGACAAAGACAACACATGCCGTGTAGTTGTAAACGGGCGAAAACTGCCGGACTTTCAAGCTATCTATTATGAGAGCATACAGTTTTCTCCGAACGGACGGAGGCTGACATACTTGGCCAAGAAGTCGGGACGCGAGGTGTTTGTCATTCACTTCCGCAAGGATCCTCAGACGACCGCGGACTCCAAACACCTTCTGTATCGTGGAGAAACGGACGAGTTCGCTGACCGCCCGATGGTGACGATCTTGCCGCAAGACTCCGTCTCATTCGTCAGTCGGAAATTGACTTTCTCCCCTGACGGTATGCGGTTCGCATATTTTGTCCGTAGCGGTAAAGGCATGCATTGTCTGGAGAACATCGAAAAAGGTCCATTCGTGACTTATGAAATCAGTGGTGCGAAAGGGGACGAAATCAAGTGGAATGAACCAACTGATGATGCACCGGGTTTCGAAACCATCGATGCGTCTTCGCTCGTATTCAGTTCTGATTCGCTGCATATCGCTTTTGCGGCAGTCGTGAAAGGACGATGGTTCATCGTGGATCAGAAGTATATGACTACTGGGGATCATCCTCTTGGCCCCTTCTATTGGAATACCAACTTGATCGGCGTCACGAAACTCGAACTGGGCGGCAACGGTTATGGTGTGCTCGTCGACGGGTCGGCAAACAAGTTTTTCAAGCAAGTTCTCCGGCTTTATCCCGATAATCACTCGGATCAAATTGCTGCCGTAATCTTGAACGATGACGACACGCAGGGGGTATGGGTAAGAGGTAGGGACCCCTTCGGCCACTATCATGGAATTGTCGAAGATTCGGTCTGCTTCAGCCGCGATGGAAGGCACATAGCGTTTGCTGCTAAAAAGGGTGACCGGTATGTAGTGGTGCTCGATGGCAAAGAACTCACGGAGCATGCAGTCATTGGAAGCGGCACAGTGCATTTCTTGGGAAACACAGATCTCGTAGTATGGATGGGTTCCGATGGAACCTCAGAATACCTCGGGTTCAAAAACGAGGGCGGCAAGAAGTTTACTCGAATTGTCGGCGGCAAGATGAGGGGAGCAGAGGAAGGCCATGTTCGGTATTTTGCCGTCCAAGATCGAACAATGTATTTCGTTGAAGAACGGTTTTTCGAATGAAGCATCCGCACAAACCCAGCTAAAGCAATCGCCACCATCGAGAGAACCACTTGGAGACGGTTCCGTCAAACTCTAACGGCGGGAGTGTCACGCGACGAAAGCCGCGCTCGCAATGGACGAGGACGCACTCGTGGTCACGGAGATTGCGGAGCTTGTGCGGTTTGATTTTGTGCTCCTCGGTCTCGGAGTAGTTCGTGTTTTGCTTTCCTGCGCTGTAACCCCACGAACGCTTAACGACGCGCTTTTTGCCAAGGAAATCGGCGGCTTGGACAGCATCGGCTTCGTCGGCAGCACGGAAGATCATCCGGTTGCGAAGGTTTAGCGTCAGCACCTTGGCCTTGTCATTGCCGAGCGGGGGAACGAATGAGGTCGTGCTCTGAGCGGCAGCGACAATGGTCGCGCCGGCTTCCCGAATCACATCCACGCAGTTGTAATCGCTCGTGCCATCCTCGCTCGCGGTCATGAATCGCTGCGCTTCGTCGGCCCAAAGAAGACCTCGACGACGTAGGGTGTGGCTTCGGTCTGCGGTCGGCGAGCGGGAAAGTGGAGTGCTGGCGCAGAGAAGCGTCTAGCGAAACGAAGCCAGAGCGCAACGCCCGCTGCCGACCGCAGACGGAAGCCCGCCGCTCCTGCGGCAAATTGCAGATGCCCGCTCGTGACGAACGCACGGGCTTGCGTAGCGGATCGGGCGTGGTCGAGAGGGGGACAGGGCCGACCGGCAGCCCGTGGAGCGGAGCAAACCGTGCGTTGGTCACGGCGGAGGGCAAGAGTTTGGTCGTTCAGACCGCCGAGATGAGGTCACGAATCAGGTCAAGCGCTTTGGCGCGCTCTTCGGAACCGCCTTCTTTCAAGAGAGCTCGTCGTGGGTGCCTCCGGAGAGGGATGCTGGTGTATGGATTTCCAAAAGACCGCATCCAGAACCAAGTCCACCAATGCGGTTCGTCGTGAAATCGCCTCGCCACGAAAGATCGGACCCGCTCGAATGTCTTGCCAAGTCCGTGTTCGTGTTGGATTGATGGAACATAGAGTAAGGTGGCTAGCATCTGTCCGACATCATCATAGACGGGGGTTGGACACGCGAGGACACAACTCGCGCCCTCGGCCAGAAAGGCGGACGCGAGGTCCTCGCGTTGCCCTCCAAAGGCACGTGATCTCCCGGCCCAGCAGGCGTTCAAAACCACGATCGGGCTTGAAGAAAAGACTTTCGCACGGCGCGATTTCGCCCGGATTTCTGCAAGCCTTCGACGATCAAAGAGATAGTAGCTGTTGGCAATTCCTGACCCGAACAGCACGAGTGCAACCTCTCCCCTAACAATGTCACCATGTCCGGCGAAATGGACGACAGCAGGAGAGGCCATGAGGACTGCCTCCATTGCCTCCATGTTGGCCGCACAACTGAGCACGGGCTTCCCCTCTGGGAACAGCGAATATCCGGCCCTTTGCAGAAGTACAGCGACCTCTTTTGCTTCGGCCAGAGCGCCGTTAAGTGGTACCTGGCCTGGAACATCCCAGGGACAGAGGATGGCTGCTGATGGTGAATCAGCGCGGCCTTTTCGTGGCCTGAGCAACCTCAAGGTTGCCTGGGACAGATCAGGAATGCGCGTCAGGTGTCGGCGCAGACCTAGCCAGCCGATGCTGTCGGGACCCAGGTGAAGCGCCTCCCAAGGTAGGTCGAGGGAATCTGGATCGCCGCAAATCAGGACGTCATGCTCGTTCGCGGGGTGCAGTGTCTCCTGCACGAATGAAGGCAAGCGGTCCCAAAGCGCCTGGCCTACCTTCGTGACCTGAGTCGGATCAACACCCCGACGCATGGCGTCTTCGTCTGTGAAGGGCTCGTGAAGCAAAGCAAAAAGTGACCGAGCGATAGGGACGAATCGATCGGAGATCTCATAGCGGAACGCGTCTTTTGCACCAGATTGAAGGACACCCAAGAAGGCACGGTCGTCCGAGAGCTTCTCGACGATTAGGAATCGGAGGGGGATTCCAGTGGCCCGTTGAGCGCGATTGAGCGAGGCGCGCGCAGCGGCGAGCGCTGCCGCTGTTGGGCCGGAAATCAGGCGTGCTGATGGGTCGCGCACCGAAGCGAGAGCTGCAAACACCTCTTTGGAGGAACTCCGGCGCACGCAATCCGAGATGACTAACCAATAGGCACCCGAGACGTCTCCCTTCGCAAGATGGACATGCCCCTCTAATCTTTCAGCAAATCCGATTGCTTCTTTGGCTTTGCGGATCGCCTCCTTGGAAGAGCCCAGCTTCGAGAGTGCAAGTGCCAGGTCGTTTAGCGTGCCTGCCAGCTTTCCTTCGTACGCTTCGGGCTCCTTGGACGCGAGGCGCCTCCACAGCGCGACCGAATCTTCCAGTGTTCCTCGAGCCGCAGCGTGATCGCCCGCTCGAAAGAGCGTACTCCCCAAATTGCCGAGGCAGCCAGCCAGTTGAGGCTCGTGGGGCTCGGGGGAAATCTGACAGAATTTGGTTAGGATCGTCGCGACCTCTTGGAAGGCCGCCGCCGCCGCGTCGTATTGGCCAAGTTCGCAACGCAGTGCGGCGAGGTTTCCGAGCGTTTGGGCCAGAGCCGGCTCGTAGAGTCGGGGGTCTTGGGAGGCAAGTCGGCGGCGGATTTGGAGTGCCTCGCCGTAGGCTGCCAGGCCATCATTTACGTCGGATGAATTCCCCGAAAGCACCAAAGTGTTGCCAAGGTTGTTGAGTGTAGCCGCCAGATCGGGTTCAAACACAGACGGCTGCTTTCCTGCGAGGCTCCGACGGATCGATATAGCCTCCTGGAGCATTTGGATTGCGCCGCTGTAGTCCCGGAGGTCGCTGAGAAGCATTCCGAAGTTGTTAACGGTCGCGGCCAAATCCGGTAGGTGAACCTCGGGGAGTTCAGCGGAAAGGGCGCGCCGGATGGCGAGAGTTTCCTGAAGCATTTCCTGCGCCTCCCGATACCGCCGCTGCTCGATATGGAGGAACGCGAGGTTAGAGAGGGTCCCCGCGAGGGCTCGGCGAAGCTTTGGCTTTTCCATGACCAGTCGGCGTTGAATGCCGGCAGCCTCGGCAAGAAGGGCTTCGACCTCGCAAAACCTCTTATCTGACCCAAGAGCAGCAGCAAGGTTCGACAGGGAGGAAGCGAGGTGCTCCAAGTGCCGATTAGAGTCCTGGACGGAAAGCCGCCTTCGGATCGAGACCGATTCGGTGAGAGCCGCGATGGCATCGCCATTCCTTCCGGCGAAGCGGAGAGCGTTGCCAAGGTTGCTCAGAAGCCCAGCTAGCAGTTGCTCGTACTCGTGGCCGCCGGCTGCGACGAGTTGCCTTGCAAGTCCCACGGCCTGTTCGAAGAGCGCAAAGCTTCGGTCATCTTCCCGGAGTTTTGCGGCGCCGGTTGCAAGGAGTCCGATGAAGAGCGCCTGACATTCTGTAAAACCGAGCTTAGTACTCTGCTCGGCGAGAGCGGCACACGTGCGCTGTATGAATGCTTGGTGCTCACCACCATACGTCTCCAATTCGGCCATCGCCAAAGCAACAAAGCGATACCCCAGCCAGTTTACGACGGAGGCCTCTGCGACGCGGCCTTCAGCGAGGAGCCTATCGACGAGCGCCTCAAAACGTGATGGATGGAGTTGACGATTCGCTCGAATGTCGGGGTCGCTTAGGAAGCGGGCGACGTCTTGGTCGCTACAAAGACGGATCGCCTGTGCAAGGTTTTCCTCATTGCTCGTCGCGATGAAGCTCCGGGCGTTCTCTATCCACGTGTTCATTTGGGTTCGTGGTTTGCGGGAGGTCTCGGGGCTGGACCGGAGGCGCTTGATTGGCCCCATTTCGCCAGGAACGGTAGGCGCGGCATGGGGCCGTCGAGGTTCTCCAGGGGGCGGACCAAGACACCTCCGTCGGGCTTCTCTGGAATCTCTTCGTCAACGAGGGTGGCGCTGAAGACAACGAAAAAGGGCTCTCCCTTATCCCTTGCGTAGTTGAGGGCGGCCTGAGGGCCGCGGTAGGCGCACGTTCCATTCAACTCGCCGACTCGGATGCGAGCTTCGCGCGGCCAGATTTGACCGTAGCCGTAGCGTTTTAGGCAATCTACGAAGGCGTGGCGTGCTCTGTCTGTGAACACCTGAGGGCCGCCTGGACGGGCGGACAAGGGGTAGTCCTCAGGGCGCTCGGAGCGTGTCTTCTCATAGATAATGTTCCATTCAAGCGGCGCCTGCTCGTGTGTGCTGTTGAAAGCACGGGTGTTCCAGCGACGGACATCGATGCCGTCGGCCAGTACTCGGAAGAAAACGTCGGGGCTGTTGGGGGCTTCGGTATTCATAGACAGAGCGTCATCGGTGTCAGAAATGGCAGGTTGGGCCACTGGGACGGGGGGTAGGTGTTGAGGGGAGAAACGGCGTGGGTGCTTTGACAATCGCGGTGGACCCGGTCCAGAAAGTGGGAGATGTCGTGCGGGGATTTCACGTGCGTACGGGCGGCGCAGAGTTTAGGTCCTGGTGCCTTTGCACGCGGGATAGGCGGAACAACCCCAAAATTGGCTGCCAGCGTTGCTGCCACGGCGGGCTGTTCGCTGGACCATTGGCTTGCCGCAGAGCGGGCAGGCGGGAGCAGTTGAATCGCTGGAAGGCGTGATGGTTCGGGTTTCGATGCCCGGCGGTCTGGTCTGAACCAATTGGACGAGAGCGAGCAGTTCTTGTCCGTCAACCAAGGTGACGGGTTTGCCGGCAGCGAAGTCCCGGGCGTCGCGCGTGAAATTGCCGGTGGTCACGATGATAGCCTGGTCGGCCTTTTCTGCGGTCATCAAGCCGAACATTTCGCGAACGACGGGAGCGCCGACGGAAAAGACTTTCCACTGCTTGCATTGAGCGAGGGATGTGAGCCCGTCTTTGCGCAGGGTTAGGTCCACGCCGCCATCCGCGCCGCGGCCGAGGGAGTAATCGACCTGATAGCCCTGTCGGCGATACGCCTCGGCAACGAGGTACTCGAAGTCCTTCCAGGGCGTTTCCCGGAGTTGGTCCAAGCTGGTCTGCTCCTCAACGAGGCGGTGGCGTTTCTTGGCAAATACGAACGAGCCGACGGCGAAGATGCCGAAAAGCAGCAGTGCCAGCGGTGCGAGCGGGACGATTCCTTTGGCGAGCATCTGCCGGGTGTTGTCATCTCCGGCCCACATAGGGAGGCCCCATCGAACACCGGCAAATGCAACGATGCCGAAAGCTGCGCTGACCCACCAAGGCAGTTTCAGGAGCAGTTCGGCGAACGACTTGTTCTGGCGGCGCATGGGTTACTCGTGGCGGTTCACATGTAGTAAGCGTAGCTGGTTGGTGTGGTCGAGGTGCGGTCCAAGTATTTCAAGATGGCACCAACTTGACGGGCTGCCCGGACCGTGATGGGCATCGAATTGTCGAATTGCGTGTTGTTCCAGTTCATCTTCGTCAGGGCCAGGATCTCCTCGGCAAGTTTCCGAGGTGTGGCTTGCGTGTCCTCGCAGATGAATTCCAACGGGCGCGGGACATACCATCCTGGATACACCATGTAGAAGTCGGTGCTGCCCTTCGTGTAGAGAACGTGGCGCCTCGCATCGAGCTCCAAAAATGTTCCCCGGAGTGGAGGATACTGTCCAACACGGAAAAGTCGCGTGGACGACCGCGATACGGCCAGCAGATCCCGGCCATCAATGTTCAGTTCGTCCAACGCAGCATGACAGCCGGCAAGCTCCTCCTTATTGAATGATGACGTTTTGTGAACCACCACGCGTGGAGGTGCGTGCTTGTGTTCGGTGCGATATGCGCCCAAAACGTTCTTGATCAGGTCCCGCATATTCTCCTTTGAAAGGTGCGGCTGCCGGTCTTCCTTCGGGTCCTTACTGATGGGCTCTGCATCCCCTCCGCGCAGGATCACACCCTCTCCGCGCTCATTAAATACCTGGGCCACGCTCGTGTGAACGCGCTTTGCATCCAGGCTGTGATAGAAGCTGACGCCGATAAAGCACGTCTCCGAATCCGCGTCCCGAAGCAGCCGCCAGGGAATTCCGCCAGCTTTGTAGTAGAGGGCTGTATGGAAGTTCCAAGCTCTTGTGGCCGGGTCCTGGACTTGACGCTTCTCACCACCACGGGTGCTCGGTTTCGCATTCTCGTCGTAGGTCGAGGGACGGGCCATTTGAATTGGCTTCCGCAGCCCCATGCCCTTCGCCTTCAGGAGATCGTGAAAATCAATGGTCGAGGCCGATTCCGCTTCCGATTCGGTATCGGCAGCCTCTTCCTCGTTCCCGGCCTCCGACTCCTCGTCCTCCGCGATGACACCCGCATCCAGGAACTCCATCAACTCGGCAGGCGGCGCGCAAACGAACACGTCAACCGGAGCCTTGTCCTGCAAGAACTGACATTCCGCAATGAAAAGCTCCACAGCCAGGCGTGCCGCTTCGTCCCGCGATTTTGACTGGATCAGTTCATTCAACAATCGGGGATTGATGGGGCGTTCCAGCTTCTCCGCTGTCACGAGTTCACATGCAAAGCAGGACTCCTTGTTGAAGCCAGGAAACGCCGGGAAAAGGTGCGGTTTCTTCGATTCCTTGGCCGGCAGCCCCATTCGGCACAGTTCGAGCCAGTCCTTGAGGCCCTGGATTGTCTGCGGCGTCCCGATCAGGCCGACCCGAATCTCCGAAGGCGCCAAGGGATCGCCATGAACCAACGGCCCGCTATTTCGAATGCCAAAGCGGATGTCCACATGCCGGCCATTGTTGCCAAACTGAAGCTCTGGTTCTGGAAGCAGGGTAACGTTCATAACCTCAGCAGCAGTTCCGCTCCCCCTTCAGCCTCCAGTTCAATCTTCTCTTCCTCCTCGGCCTGGCTGGCCCAATCACCGTCGTTCACGCCGAAGCCGACGGGGAATCCCACCAACTCGGAGAAATGAATGAATTCGTTGCCCTTCCTGAAAAAGTCATCAGGGCTTTGGATGAACCGCCCCCAAAACAGCGTGTTGGCGAACACTGCGGCGTTCTTCTCGATACGCTTGATTTTCGAGAGCCGTTCTTCCCGGTAAGAATCGGGCTTCTCACCGTCCTTCGTGAAGTGATAGGTCGGCGTGATTTCCAGAAACCACTCCCCCGCGATCCGCCGGAACCTCGGCAGAAACGCAAGGTGCCGGTAGTAGGCCGTCCGGGAGGGATCGAGCTTGCTCGCATGCCCCTCAAATACCGTCCTCTCGGCCCATTTTTGCAGGGCGTGCCAACGCTCAACCCGAGAGGACCTGTCCTTCGTGGCTTTGAAGAAGTAGTAGCCGGCAACACCCTTGCGACGCTTGTAGAACTTCACGCCTCTCCGGCCCAGGTGGTCACGGAGACACTCTCCGAGCAACCGGACGAAGTCGTTCATCTTCTCGCGGTCGTGCGAAATGGCCCAGTCCTCTGCCGGGAAGTCCCGGACGGTCCCGGCGTCAAACACCTTTGACCACGGTTCTTCTCGGAGATTGTGAAAACTGAAGATGCGCTTGTCTTTGAGAAACCATTCGCCACGGGGGTGCTCCACGTGTTCACGCAGCGCCGTGAACACTTCCTTGGGCACGCGAAAGCTCGTCTCGGCACCGTAGATCCGCTGGGCGAAGCGAGCGACCGGCAGGAGATTCGAGAACAGCGTTTCCTCCCGGGGCGCCGGGGTTTGTGTGTAGATGCCGGCAGTCCGGGGAACCGCGAGATGATGCAACGCCTGCGCGGCCTCTTTGTTGAAGGCGTTGGCGCGCTTGTCGAAAACCACCAGCCGTTTTGCGCGGACCGCCGGGTCGGTGAAGTAGCTCTTCAGTGGAATCCAATACGCTTCATCCGGAGGGCGGGAGACGATCAGAATGAAAGGCGCGTTGCCTTCGAGCCAACGGGTGAGGTCCCGCTCATCGCACAGAAACTCGAAGGAAGTGGCGGTTTCATTTCTGAACGTGCCCAGGGTCGCCTTGCTTTGCACTTGAACGACCTGTCCCGTGGACCGCAACTCGTGGTCGCAAAGCTCGATGAACCCATCAGTTCCAGCGTCCGAAGCCGGGTGAGTGGGCGTCCAAAGGTGTCCCATCTCCTCGACAATGCGTTCGATGACATTGATCCCGCGCTGACCGATCCTGACGCTTTTAGGGACGGCTTTTGCGCTACCAGCAGCCTGCTGCGGGATGGGGCTGGTTGTCACAGTGCGACCCTTTCGGCGTCTATTCATGGGCTGCTGTGGAAGATCAGATCGGCGACCGAATAGTGATTTTGAGGTTGGGCAGTGTATAGAGGGAGGATTGCCTTATCGGCTTGTTGAATCCGAGGGCACGTAACGCTTGTTCATCCTTCTGGAAATCGGCTGAGTCCATGCGGGGGTCGAAAAGCACGTCATCAAAGAGGTCGTTCGGAATGATTGGAAACTGCCAAATTGTTTCGGGACGCTGATCGCTGCATCCATCCTTGTTGAACTGATAGAGCAAACGCACCTCCGCCTCGTGATCAAACTCCTGTCTTTTTAGAAACAGCGTGGTTGCCTGTCCACGACCGGTTGCGTCCAATGCCACACCGGTGGCGTTCGAGGGATGCTCAAACACTAATCGGAGGTTGGCTTCGCTCTCGTATAGGACGCGGCCGATGTAATATGACATTGCGGCGAACGGGTCATGGGGATTGTAAATGCTGCGCAGCAATCGCCCGGCTGTGCTTTTCACCCGGGCGCCAAAGCCTTTCTTCGGGTCAGAGTAAATACGCCACATGGCGTCCGACTCCGGTTTGAGAGTCCAACATTGGCCGTAAAAGTTCTTGAAGAGATTATCGATTGTGACGTTGGGGTGCCCATCAACCGTTGCCTTGCACTTCGACAAGAAGTTCTCGAACGGGTCCTCCCACTTGTGAGGAGCGACCAAGGTGAGTGTCTTGTCGGTGAACATCTCAATCAGGCGTTGCTTGGAAAACACTCGATACACCGGCGTGTCCTCGGCTATGGAGCCTCCAATGTCGATGAATTGGTCCTTGATGTCGCTCATATGTATCCTTTTGGTCAATAACAGCAGCGCAGGTGCGCTGGGGTTGGCTTGAGGTGGGTTTGGTATTGGGTATCGGTGCGGATGGACTTGGCGAAAGAGTCGTAGATGTCGGGGATCGTGTCTCTGTTCCAGCCTCGGATTTCGCGTATCCTGATTGTTGGGGAAGCTTTCACGCTGAATACCTCGCTGCGTCCCACTGCGTGATGATGCCTTCGAGCGGTGTGTGCTTGGTCCCGCTGGCGGTCAACAGGATGACTTCAAGAGCAGGTTCGGTGGAGAAGCGGCCCATGACCTCCTGCACTGAAGCTTCGAGCTTCTCGAAGTGAAAAATTGCGATGTCGCGGAGGAAAGGGTCTTTCTCCTTGAGCACGGCACGGACGGCCACTTCGGCGAGATTGACCTCGTTCCGTTGACTGCGAGTGCGGCGGCCAAGCCAGCGGATGATCTCGTTCTCGGTAACCAGTCCGTTGAAAAGCCCCTCGCTCACGACTGGAAACTGGGAGAATCCGTTCTCAACGGCCTGCGTGAGAACCATGGCCAGGGAGTCGTCCGGTGAGACCGTCGTCACACCCCTTCGATGCCGGACGGACACGGGCTCTGGCATCCGAAGCTGCTTCTCGATCTGGCGGAGCCCTTCCAGGGAACGCGGCAAAAGGGCAATGGGATATCCGTGGTCCAGACTGCGTTGATGCGTCAGGAGATTCCGGATATCGGAGAGATGCCGCAACTGGTTCGCCGATTCGGTCCAGAAGGGATTCACTTCCGCGTATTTGTCAATCATCACGCTGACTGGCATCCGGTCGTTGGCCCGATGCCCCAGACGTTTCTTCAAATTGTTTTCGACGTCCGTGAATAGGTGCAGAAAGTCTTCGATTTCCTTTCGCTGCCTATTGGTCAGTTCGGGTGGGTGGTGTGTCATCGTGTTACCTTGCACATCAAGCGTTCATGAGCTTTTCAAGCGCCTCCTGCAGCGAATGTGCTTTGGTCTGCTTCAGGATTTCAGCTTCGTAGTCCGCTGTGAGCTTTGTTTTGACCCCGGAGGCCAGGTTGTTCTTGAGATAGGTTATGCCGTCCATGCCCTCTTTCGCGGCTTTGACGCTTTGGATGGCCATCCTCGCCAAGTCCGCGGCCTGAGGATTCGTGATTTTGCCCTCAGGGTGGAAGTCGGTGTAGAGGACATGCTCCACACTTGGAGCATCTGCCCACTCGCGAACCAGCACCTTGTTCGCGCCGGGCTCTTCAACGTAGGATTTGCCAGTGCCCTCCATCCGGCGCTCACGGCGCCACAGCATGTTTCTGGCTTCCTCCACCGAAACCGTGTCCTCCAGAACCAGGATTTCACCGTCCACCGGAGCGCCGGCTTCGTGGGGGACGAGTGTTGGTGCGCCGCCTCGGGTCTGACTGTAGCGACCGTATTCCACGCCGAACGGTGTCGGCGTCTTCATGCGCATCGTGATCTTGGGCAGCAGTTCTTTTCCCGGATCGCTGATCAACGAGCCGAAGGCGAGAATGCCGACCTTCTTCTTCGGATAGCGGCAGGACATGTCAGCCGGGGCAGGATTAAGTCTCGTTTGGTAAGGCGTGCCGGTCTTCATGACCTCGGCGAGGGCGTCGTAGATTTCGAGGATGGTGCGTTTGGTGCGGTAGTCGCCGTTGAACTTGGCCTCGTCCTTGCGCTTCACGATGGGGAAGGTGTCCAGGATGTAGGACACCGCATCGCGGGGCGTGGGGAACGCTTGGGTCAGGGCGGCGGGTTGCTGGCGCCACTCGGCTTCCGGGCCGAGGTAGAGGTGGAAGAAAGCGGCGTCCAGTTCGCAACGGAGCAGGAAGCGGCGTTCCTCGTCCCAACGGAATGGCGGGCCAGACCAGCCGCAGTCCTGCGCGAACGCCTCCAAGTCCCACGCTGTGTAGGTCAGTTCCAATACGCGCGGTAAAAGCCACTCCTTCAGTGGCTGATTATCGCTCCACGCGCCTGGCGCTGTGTATTTGGTTGGAGCCAGAATCGGGAGCTGCTTAAAGACGAAATAGTTCAAGGACAGTCCCCCAACCTTCTGTCGCGCACAATGGTCGAGAACGAACGAGCTTAGATTTGCCAGCAGGCAGGCGACCAGACTTGGTGTCTGGGTTGAGAACAGCAGAAGAAACTTGTGATTAGCCGCAGCCGCTGGAATTACACTGGCTATCAGGGTTCGGTCATTCGTGGCATGCGTGACGTCCCGCCAGCCAAGCAACCAATTCCGGCCCCACCGGTTGCGAAGGCGACCAATGACCTCATGTTCTGGCACCCAATAACGCGGAGTGATCACATAGTCAGGGTCTTGAAGTCTCTCCGTTGGGACATCTGGGAGGATGGTTGTCAACGCTCCTTCCGGGTAATCAGCGTAGTCTCCGTAGCGATGATCAAAGAACTGCACCATTTTCGCTTCGTAGAGCGGTAGATGATGCGGAAGCGGCTGCGTCTGAAACAGGCCTGAGTCGCTCGCCATGTCAAACATCCGCATGAAGGTGATGCCCCAGGGATTTGTTTCAGCAGGAGCGTCACGAATCAGCACAGGCACGCTGCGATAGATGGCTTTGCCAACCTCCGCGTCCCGGTCGGAACTGAATATGGCGCACGTCAGGCTGTTTGGATTGATGAGCGCGACATCCTCGGCAGTTAACACGAAGTGCCGATGCCCCTCGCGGAGATCCTCTACCGAGTGCGCGAAGAACACGAAATCAGTCGCGGTGGTGGGCTTCGCGCTTCCTGAAAGTGTCAGAATGCAAAACTTGAAGCGCCCGTGCCCTACTCCGGGGAAGATGTTCTTTACGTTCTCAAAATCGTAGAGGCTGACCAAGGATCGCTTTGAGATGAGGTCCTGGAAAAAGAACTTAGTCGTGTCGTCGGTGGCAATGCCGGACGGGATGACGCAGCCGACACGCCCCGTCTCATTCAGGAAGGTCCGCATCCCCTCCGCGAAGACGGTATAGAGATTGATGTCGCCGCGTCCGCAGAGCGGGTAGCAACCGCTATGACGCAACATGTGGCTCTCACCTTCGGCTTTGCGCGAATCATCCAGGAACATCAGGTGGAGGCTAGGATCTTCCGAGCGGAGTCGCTCAATCAGACGCTTGCGAGCGGCAGAGTTGGATGCTTTGGCGATGTCCTCTCGGCCATGAGCGGCGAACCATTCCTTTTCCTGGAGCTTGACTCGTTCCCACGGAGGATTGCCCAAGAATAGATCGAATCCACCTTGAGCAAATACTTCAGGAAACGCGAGGTGCCAATGGAAGAATTGGTATTGGTCCGCCAGTCGCCTGGCTTGAGACAGCAGACCGTCGGGCAGTGCTCCACCTTCCACAAAGTAGCGGAGGTGCTGGGTGGTGATGCCGAAGGGAACTTCAGAACTCGCGCGACTCGGCCCTTTAGTCTTCTTGGCTTTCGCTTTCGGCAGGTCTTCGGTGCCTCCGAATAAGCCGCCTTGGGTCGCGAGCGGTTGAGCGTCGAGAGTTGCCGGCGTATCCCGGCGACCCTCACCTGGCCTTTGGCCATCCACTTCCGCTCCCGCGAGCGAGGGATCTGGGAATCGTTTCTTGATGACGAAGGCGGCGCACCAGAGGTTGGCCAAGTCCCAAGCTTTCTGAAAATCGTAGTTCTGCTCCGCGTTGCGGAAAGCGGCTTCCTTGCGATGGATGTCCTCGGGCCGGCTGTCGCCCATCTCGTCAATCGCGGCGGCGGCCTGGAAGAGTTTGTCGCGGAGGACCGCCTCGTCAGCGATGAACCAGTCGCCGAGCTTGGGGTTCTCGCGCTTGTTCTGCTTCTTGAGCGCTGCACACGCTTCTTTGTCGTCACCTTCGATGGCTTCGTAGGCTTCGTCGGGAATCCCGCCCTTGATGAGTTCGGGGGTGGCGCCAAGGAGGCTGTTGCCGCAGCGGATGTGATGATCCAGGAAGGAGAGGGGCTTGCCCGGTTCCATGGCTTCGAGCCAGAGCGTGACTTTGCACAGCTCGACGGCCATGGGGTTGATGTCCACGCCGTAAAGGCAGTGGCCGATGACATCGCGCAGGGCGGTCTGGTAGAGCAACGGGGAGGGTTCGCTCTCGCCCTGGGCCAGGGCGCGCACGCGGGCGAGATGCCGGGCCAACCGGTGGCCGGCGCCGACCAGGAAGTGGCCGGAGCCGCACGCCTTGTCGCAGACTTTGATGGCCAGGATGGCTTCCTCCGAGAGTTTCCAGCGCCGGGGCGCGGGCGGAACGGAATCCCAGGCACGCTTCCGCTCCTCAGCCGTGGCGGTCTTGGAGGCACCGGCGTGTTTGGTGAGGAAGGCAAGGACGTAGGTGCGCTTGGCCGGGTCGGACTGGATTTCCTTCTCGACGGCAGACCAGTCGGACTTGGCGAGGCGCTCGGCGTCCGCCAGCCGTTCGTTGACCACGGGATCAAGGGCGGAGTCGAGGAGGCATTGGACAAGGCTGTCCGGCGTGTAGTAGGAGCCGGAGGTCTTGCGCTCGTTGCCGGCGAACTCGGCAAAGGTGAACCGCGCGCCATCGCCGCTGATCTGCGGTGTCAGCGCGAGGAAGCTTTCATACACGCCGCCGAATTCCTCCGAGCCGAGGTTCTTGTAGTCCACCGGGCGGAGGATTTTGTCCTTACGGATGAAGGCGAGGTGGCGGAGGGCTTCGAGAAAATCGACGTTGGAGAGTTCAGCCCCTGAGTCGCTGAGGCCCGGCCCGTTCAGGAGCGCGGTGGAAGCGGGATTCCACAACATGCTGCCGAGAGGCGGCAGGGCGAGCGCACCGCGCATGGCGGCGAAGCGTTCTTCCCCGGAGAGCGCGCCGACGAGGAGTTGGAATTGCCGCCAGAGATCACCGTGGCGGCTGCCCTTGATGCGGGAGGCGAGTTCGCGGAGTCGGCTGGTGCTGTAATGCGCGGCGTAGCGTTCGCGAGCGAGGCGGGCGGCATCGGCCTTGTCCTGAGGGTGCAGAAGGGAGATGCCTTCGAGTTCACGGTCCTCGGCGACGAAGAGGAAAATGAGCCGATAGACGATGCGGAGAAGCTGGCCGTGAAAGTCGGAGAGTTTCACGTCGCCTTTGCGGAGGGCGTCGCGCAGAGCGGTGTTCTTGGGATGACTGACGAAGCCTTGACCGAGAATCTCCAGCGCCTTCTCCACGCCGCCGCGCAGGTCAGTGAGCGCGGCGACGCCTTGTTCGGCGGCTTCTTTGCTCCACGTTTCGAGCCAGCAGGAGTCGGCACGGCCATCGTTACGCGGCAGGAAGCGCGTCGCGTGAGTCATCAACCAGAGCAGCACGAAGTCGGAATAGACCTCGCCGTCGAACATAGCTTCGAGGTCGAATTCCAAAAACGACTGACGAGAGAGCGCCTGGTTGTCGCGCAGGATGCGGAAAGCAAGACCGTTGGAGACGATGGCCCAGAGGTGGCCCGGGCTGCGGTTGAGAAATTCCTGGACGAGACCGTGAGGATTGCCGGCGGCAGCGCCGCGAACGCCGGCGGCACGGTGGTCGAGGTCCACGCCGCAACCGACCAGGTGAATGGCGGTGTTCCCGGCAAACCGGCTGATGGCGTAGGTCTTCCCGTCAATGGTTGGGCCAGCCGTGGTAGCGAGAAAGCCGAAGCCAAGCTCGCGCAGGAGCGGCAGCGACCATTTGTCGTTGGTCAGACCGGTGGTTGCATCACCAGTCGGCAGGCCTTTGGTGGCGGCACGAAATTCCGTCCAGTGGCGGCGAAGTTTCTTCCAACTGTTGGTGATTGCTTCGTTGATCCGCTCGCCAGCCGCCAGTCCGTAAGCGGCAGGTTCGACGCCAGAAACCTTGGATACCGGGTCAATAATGCGCCGGAGCAAATCAGACGGGAGCAATCCGCCTTCGGAGCGGATGGTCTGAAATTCTGTGGCGCGGCGAGGCATGGGTTACAAGACGGGTAAAAGCAGATAGGCGCCGAGGATGTCCACCGGCAGGACGGGTTCGATGCGGACTTTGGCCTTGGCGCGTAATGCCTCGCGCACCCGCTCATGCGCTTCCAGTTGGAGGCTGGCACGCTGGGTGGCCATTTTCTGCAGCGCAGTTTGCAGTTCCGTCAAGCCGCCCAGCAGCAACGGGAGTTGTTGGTCCACGAGCGACGGACTGAGGTTCGTGTCCGGGCGGGCGCTGAGGAGGGCTTCGGCCTGGTCGCCTTCGATCCATTGTGGCGATTGGACGGTGCCGTGGAACGCGAGGGGAACGATTTCCTCGCAGAGCAGTGTGAGATCTTCCGAGACGCGCGGCTTCAGGTGGTAGCGGAAGCGCGCGACGACCAGCGTGGTGCGGGCGGTCACCCGGCGCGTGCGGACCAATCCGCAGCGAGCGGCCACGGGCGCGGCGTCGCGAGCCGCGGGATCGAGCGCCTGGTCGAGCACCCAGCCGGCAAGTCCCTCGACCACGGGACTGGTGCGGCCGAGATAGATTTCCCCATCCTGCAACGGCAGGTCGAAGCGTCCACTGAATTGGGCTTCCTGCTGAAGTGCCTGGCGGAGAGCGCGGGGGGTTTGTTTCTCCTGGACGCACACTTCGACGGCCCCTTTGCGGGCGACATTGATGGGCACGCCAGCAATGGCCATCGCCTGGCGGAAGAAGACTTCCACATCCGCGGGACTGCCGAGTGCCCGACGGACAGCGTTCATCTCGGCGGCGACGAGTTCGGGTTTTAGCGCATGCTGCGCGTATCGAGACCGGCTGGCCTTCTCCTTGTCGCGAGCGTTTTCCCATTGCTGATGCAGCGCTTCCTTCTGTGACTTCGCCGCACCCCCAAAATCGAAGCCGAGCTGTTCAACAGGACCACGCGTCAGCTCACGGAACAAGGCGCCCTCGAACAAGGCTTCGGCCACTTCCTCGCTGGAGCCAGGCACCGCGACCGAAACCCCGAGGTCGCTCTTGATGCTCTTGTGCTTGCGCAGGAGGACATCGAGGATGACGCCATCAATCGGGTTGTCGCGGCCGTAGAAGGTGAGGACGCGCACCTCGGTGGTCTTCTGGCCGAAACGGTCCACCCGGCCTTCCCGTTGCTCGTGACGGGTCGGGTTCCAACACAGGTCGTAGTGAACCACCGCATCAAAATCGCTTTGCAGGTTGATGCCTTCGGAGAGGCAATCAGTGCAAACCAGAACATGCTGGGGTGAGGCCGCCAGGGTGGCGATGCGGCTTTCGCGCTCATGGGGCGGCAGCGTGCCCGTGACAGAGTCCACGGCGATGTTCTTGCCGAGCACCTCACGCAGGTGCCGGGCGACGTAATTCGCGGTGTCAATGAAACGGCAGAAGACAATCGGCCAGCACCCTTCGGCGAGCAGGGCTTTGATGTGCTTGGTGGCTTCGATGAGTTTCTGATCGGACTTGCCGGCCAGTTCCTCGGCCCGGCGGGCGAATGCCAGCAACTTGCGGCGGGTTCCCTCGGCGGAATTCTCGCTGGCATCCGAGCCGGGGCTGAAATCGAAGGCCGCCATGTCGTCCGTGTCGTCCTGATCCAGCACGGTGCGACGGCCGATCTCGTTGGCTTCCTCCTCAGATTGCGCCTCATCCACGGCGGCACGGCTGCGTAGCGTGGCGACCGCGGCATCCGGACTGGAGGAGAAGCAGCGCAGCAAAGCGAGCGCAGACCAATAGCGGACCCGGCGGGCACGTCGCTGCTGGTCGCCAGTGGTGACGAACTCACGCGCGAACTCGATCACGTCGTTGAAGAGCTTTCGGTATTCAGTGCTGAAGGCGTAGGTCTCCTCTTTATCCAGGCGTTTCGGGAACGAGGTGTCCGTGTCGAGGAAGTGGCGAATGTCAGCGCGACGGCGTTGAACGAGATGAAGCGCCAGCTTCTTGCGAAGCGATTCGCGAGTGTCGATTTCGATCTCAGTGGGGAGATTTTCGAACTCATCGTCCAGCAACCCCAGCAGCGCGCGGAAGGCGAGTTCGTTGCCGCTGTGCGGCGTGGCAGTGACGAGAACGACGTGGCGGTCGGGCGCTTGTGTGATCTGGCGAATGAGTTCGTAACGGAGTTGGCGGCCAGCGCCTTTGCCGCCGGCAGGCGAGCAACCGTGTGCTTCGTCAACAATGACGAACTCGGGGCACTTGTGGGCGAAATCGTCACGCCGCCCCTTGCCCTTGATGAAGTCGGTGGAGACGATGACGAAGGGATGGCGATCGAACACGGAAACGCCGAGCGGCAAATCGCGTTCGAGCCGCTGGATCGTGCTGCTGAGAATCAGTTCGGCCTCGATGTGAAACTTGGAAGCCAGTTCCTTTTGCCATTGCTCCGCCAGATGTGGCGGGCACAGGACCGCGAGGCGTTTGATTTCACCACGATCGAGAAGTTCGCGCGCGATGAGACACGCCTCTACCGTCTTGCCAATGCCCACGTCGTCCGCCACTAGCAACCGGACGGGGTCGAGACGGAGAGCCATCAACAAAGGGACGAGCTGGTAGGGCCGGGGCTCGACGGCGATGCGACCAAAGCTGCGAAACGGTCCGGCTGCGGCACGGGTGGAGATGCGAGCGGCATCACGGAGAAGGGCTCCGGCCTGGAAGTCGCCGAGGTCCTGGCGGGTGGGTAGAGAGAACCGGGCGCTGGTGACCGTCTCGACCGAAGGTAGCAAGCCGGTGACTTCCTCATCCAGCCCGCCGACCGGTCGCACCATCAATACTTCATCGGAAGAGTCAGGAAGAACAATCCATTCGCGCCCCCGCGCATGAACGAGGGTGCCGGGATTGATGAGGGCGGCGGTGCTCATGCGGGAATCGGCCCGAAGATGTCCGGGTGCTGCCGGATGATCTGTTTCCAGTCCGCTTTGTGGTGGAAGCGGATGACGATATAGCCCATCTCCAGGAGCCTTCGTGTGATGGCCTCATCTTCGCGAATCTGCTCCGGCTCGTCGTGTGGCGGACCATCCACGTAGATCGCGGCGCTGTGCTCGCTGTAGTAGAAGTCCGGCTTTGTGGAGCAGGATTCGATCAGGAACTGCGCATCACTGGGCGGTCGCAAGACCAGCGAATCAATCAGGTCCAGCCAGCGCTTCTCCAGTTGGCTGTCGCAGCGTTTACGCAGGGCGGCCATGCGCTCCGCGCGCGATCCAGTGCCGCCCGCAGGCCGGCAGACCGACCGCGAGAGTTCTGAGAGCAGGTCACGGATGGCGTATCTATTGAGTTCTTTGTGGTCCGGTTGATTGAAGTAATCGAGCAGGCACGCATAGCAGGCTTTGCCACAGGTTTTTGCCCCATTGTCTTCAAGCGAGGTCGGGTCGAAATGGCAAATCTCTAGCGCGTGGCGGGCAAGCAGGGGAATTATCGCCGGGTCTTCAACGATTTGCCGGAGCACGCCCGCACCGCCCTCAGATGCCTCGTAAAAGAGGATTTCCTGGCGGTCCTTGGGAGAGGGCATCGGTTCGCAGGTAAGTTCCCTCGGTTCAAGTTGAAAGTGCTTCAGAATGGCCTGTTTGAAGGCCGATTGGAGGCTGGCCATCTCCGGGCCTGAGCGCGGTGGCTCAAAGCGCATGACGAGGGCGTTCTTGGTGTCCTTGACGTAAGGCACCACCCGCTGCAGGCGCCCCTGTGCGGTGGCATCGTCCTGGTCGTCGTCGTCGGCCTGGTTGCGGGACCAGTAGCCGCGCTCCAGGTCGAGATTGAAGCCCGGTGGCTGATTACCCCGCTGGTTGGCCCAGCCGAGATTGATGCGGTAGAGGTCGGTGGAGTCGCCGTAGCTGAGGCGCATGGCGAGGGTGTCGCCGCAATACACTTCAGCATCCTTGCGGTCGAGCTTGCCGCCGATTTCGGGAAAGCGATAGGACATGACAAGCCGGTATCCAAACCGCTGGCGTTCTTCCTCGTCACAGGTGATGCGCTGGGCCAGCTTGAGGCTGACGTTCTGCAGGTGGACGAGATTATCAATGCGGGCGGGCGTATCCAAAGCGGCGCCACAGCGATCGCACACGTCGGTCAGATTGGTTCCCTGTTCCAAGTGGGCATATCCGCATTCGGAACAGCGCTTCATGGTGGCCGTCACCAAGTCATGCGTTGCCTCGATGTCGTCGGACCCGAAGTCGAGATTGACCTTGTAAACGCGGTAGCGGGCACCTTCGTGATAGATGAGTGCGCGGGGGCCGAATTCCGAAATCGCCAGGAAACGCGGACGAGAGACGAACTCATCGCGCCCTTTCCGTCTGCGGCGTCCAGGGACATAGGCCGACAACGGCAGGCGTGGGAAGTTGTAACCGGGCAGGAACCCTTCGGCGGCAAAATAGCGATAAGAGTAGAAGTCGCCTTCGTAGATGCCTTCCGCCTCAGTGAGCAATCGAATCTGGCTCTCGGCCTGGGCGCGGAGCCGGCGGGACTGATTGCGCTCGGCCTCCGGTCGCGAATGGTCGCCGATGATCTTGTGATGCAGTTCCCGCTGCCGCACGGCGGCGCGGTAAAGTCCACGCCAGCGCTCGCAGGACGCGTCGAAGGCACGTTCAATCTGGTCGAGCATTTCCCGCGTCCAGTTTTCGTGGAACCAACTTGAAGTGGAGAGGTCCGCGCGAATGCTTGCGACCAGCAGGTTGGCCTTGGCCAACGCCGCCGCCCGATGACTCGGATTCCTGAGTTCCTTCGCGAGCGATTCCTTGACCGGCAGCGGCAACTTGCCGTCGGCTGCTGCGAGGTCGAGGACGGTGGTCAAGGTCGTGCCCAAGTTCGGCGTGACCACTTCCATCCAAATCGCGTGAATGTGGGAACGAACCAGGTCGCGGTTGCGGATGTCGATGCGAGGCGGTGCCACGAATCCGGCGACCATCTGATGTGGCTCTCGGAAGTAATACTGGTCATGCGGACTGCGACCGGCGCAATAGGTGTAAACAAGGGCCGGTTGGCCACCGCGTCCGGCCCGGCCACTGCGTTGAGCGTAATTGGCCGGCGTGGGTGGGACGTTGCGAAGATTGACGAGATTCAACTGGGCGATGTCCACGCCCAATTCCATGGTCGGCGAGCAGAACAACAGCGGCAGATCGCCAGTGCGGAAACGATCCTCGCGTTCTTCGCGGTCCTCCGACGTGACCTGGGCCGTGTGTTCACGGGCTTCGAGGACACATTTCAAATCCACGAAACTTCGGTAGCACTCGACGAAGTAGTTATTTACATCAGGGGGGATCTCCCCTGCGTCCAGCAACCGAGTGCGGTCAACGGGGCGAATTCTACCATCCGCAGGCAGCCAGCGGAGGGCATCGGCGTTAATCTGATAGCCAGGAACCTCGCCGCTGCGCACTTGCTCGACGATGCCATAGCGTTTGAGAGCAAGGAACAGGAAGCGAATGACCTGGTCCACTTCCTGGCGACCGAAGTTCTGCGCCGGAGGGACATGAGGAGCCAGCGAGCGTTTCAGGTAACGCCCGTAGCCACCATACGAAGAAACGAAGAAACCGGTCTTGTCCTCGCGCTGCTTGGGTCGGGGATAGGCGACCACGGATTTCACCAGTTCGCGCGCGTCCTCCAAATACCAGACGGTGTCCTCCAAAAGGCGCGGCTTGGTCTGCTCAACGAGATCGAGCTGCTTCTGTGGGTCGAGCACGTCCACTTTGACGGCCAACGAGCGGCGCAGGACGTCGAGAAGCGTGCGCAACAGTTCCTCGCGCAACTCCGGCTTGCAGGCCCGCAAAGGCGGGGGAACCTCGACGAACTGCTTCTGGTCACGGTCCACTTGAACCTCAAAGCCCGCGTTCCACAGTTCCACTTCCTCCAACAAGCCATCCGGCCCCTTCAACCCTTCGTAGTCAAACATCAGCAAACCGCAGTCCTCAAGATTCGGTGCGGTCACCCGCCAGCCGCGTTGGAGATCACGGTAAAGGTAATAGTCAATGACACGGCGCAGCGCGTCGTTGGTGGCGTTTTTGGCCGGGCCTCGGACTTCCGGGTCAGCCGCGTATTCATCCAGTCGAAGCTGCATGGCCTCGAATACCGCGCGGGATAGTTCTCCATGACTGAGCCCCGTATTGCTTTTCACCTGCGTTGCCTTGTGGAGGGCCGACCGGAGCAAGGCGACTTGGGCGAAATCATTGAAATGGCCGGCTTGCAGGGAGGCATCCTGCCGATTGTCCGTAAAACTGAGCAGCTTGCGCGCTTCTGCCTTGAGGTCACGGTCCGCCTGCAATTCGATCAGCGACCGGACCGCCAGAATCGTGGTGGCGGTGCTGCGATTGTCCACACCCAATGTGCCGAGTTTCGGGCGCTCGGATCGCTGGTTCTTGGTGTAGGCCACACCACAAGATGGATGGAGGCAGAAGAGGAAGTTACCACGAATGAGCGCCGCCGGAATGCCTTGGCCCTCGGATACCAGCCGGCCGCCGGCATCGACGAAGACCGGATCAGGTAGATCGGCGCGTGCGCCGGGCGATATGCGTTCCACGCCCTCGGGGCTGGTTTCCTTCAAAAAAGACGGGAGACGGGTCAAAAGCTCCGGTCCCTCCGTTCGTGGCCAAGGTGCGGTCTCCGATACATAGAGGTAGGCATCGCCACTGCCATCGTCGTTCTCTTCCCGGCGGTCTTCGCGGGGCAGGAGCACTTTGCCGTGCTCAGTTGCAACCTCTTTCACCCGATAGTAAGCGGCGCCGCACTGGCGGCAGAACACCAACGGGAACAGCGGTTTTTCTGGTTCGCCGGGCTTGGAGCCTTTCTTGGACATCTCCAGGTGGCGTTGTGCTGGAGGCTCAATGGTTGCCCACACAGTGTCGCCGCGCGTGAAGAACTGATGCAGTCGAAAAGCGAAAATGGGAAAGCGACTGGACGCACTCCGGCGCAGCTCGGTTCCCTTTAACAGAAATTGGCGAAGGACCTCAGCGCAACGCGTGGGGTCGGTCGCGGTAAGGCTTGCGAGTTCCTCTGCGACACTGCCCGAACCTTGCAGCCGGCGGGGAGATTGCCGCAGGAGGCGGCCCGTGCCCTCCTCGGCGCGCACGCCGAAAGTGGTTTCGATCCAGCAAGCCAGAGGATGAACTCGGAAGGCGTCGTAGTTGTCGGGTGGAGGTGCGGTCGCGCTAATGGCCTCGCGCAGTGCCTGGACGACGGCCGAATCGGTGAAATCGGTTTCTGGGGTGGCGCGTTCGAGAGTTTCCCCGATGACCTGCGAGGTGTCGAACGGGACTCCAAAGAGCATATTGGCGACTTTTGCCACTTCCCGCTTCTGGTCTTCAGTCGAGCCGCCACTGGCCATGGTCGCTGAAGTGCCGATACAGATCATTTCGTGACCCCCGAAAGCCTGACGACAGCGTCTGATAAGCAGCGCAACGTCCGCGCCTTGCCGCCCTCGATAGGTGTGCAACTCGTCGAAAACCAGAAACCGCAACCCCTGCGCAGCCCGGACCAGCTCTCGGTCCTCGCTCCGCGTGAGGAGCAGCTCCAGCATCATGTAGTTGGTCAGAAGGATGTCGGGCGGGTTGCCGCGAATCGCTTCCCGCTCCAGGCCCTTTTCCTGGCCGGTGTAGCGTGCGAAACGAACGAGTGATTTGCCTTCGGGGTAGCCCTGCTTGAGGAACTTGGAGAGTTCCTCATCCTGGCTGTTCGCCAGCGCATTCATTGGGTAAACGACAATGGCTTGAATTCCCTGCCCTGATCCGCGACGGAGCACATGGTCCACGATGGGAACGATGTAGGCCAGGCTCTTGCCAGAGCCGGTCCCACTGGTCAGGACATAAGACTGCGGCTGTTTCGCTTTTCGGATTCCGGCAGTCTGGTGGGTGTGCAGCAGCAGTTGCTTTCCGGTCAGGTCACTCGGCGATTTGTCGATGCGGAAGACCCTTGCGCATTCAGGGTGCAGGGTGCCATCCGCGACCAGGTCGTCGATTGTGCCGCCGGGTTGAAACGTGGGATTGAGCTGTAGAAGAGGTTCCGGCCAAAAAGCACCCGCGTCCAACTCGGCGTCAACCCTCGCGAGGATGGTCGGATCAGCGATCTTGATGAAGCTCTTGGTGTAGCGCGCGTAGTCGCTCACGAGTCGATGCCGGAGATCGAAGACGTTCATAGAGGGTTTAGTGCGGCGAATCTTCCGGCTTTGTTGACGGGTGAGCTTTGCGGCGACGGCGCCTTTGCCCGGCAGCGCCAACAGCGCTTTCCGTAGGAACGTCCTCCGCGGCGTGGCCACCTTTCACCCATTGGTCCACCTCAGAAGCGAGGAACTTCCAAAGTCGTCCGAGCTTGTGGGCAGGCATCTTCTTGCGGGTAATCCACTTGTAGATGGTGTCCGGGTTCACGCCCAGATGTGCCGCAATTTCTCCAACCGATAGCCAGCGTTCTTGCATAAGCAACAGGTCTTCCCGATTCGCAACGATGCCGTCATCGAGCGAAATAGAGCGGGTTGATTGTACAGGCGCTGTCCAATTGAGCCAGCAAAAAGCGACAAGGAACAAAGAGACCATTAAGCTCTGTGGAAATTGAGCCAAGCCGCGAAGTTGAGAGACGGCAAAGGCGGAAAGGAGGATTCCAGTTGTGAGGTTCCGCCAGCCGCGTCGCAACTTGTGCCCAATCTGGTCACAATCGGGCGGGTCAGCGTCTGGGAAATCAGTGGAATTGCCTGTGGGCAGCGCCTCTCTGACCTGCGTTCGAATCTGACAATCCTTCGCGCTACAAGACGCGCCTCGACCAGGGGAACCAGTTCGCAACGGTGCCATCAGCCTCCAGCGGCGGCAGTGTGACCTTGCGGAAACCGCGTTCGCAATGGACGAGCACGCACTCGTGGTCGCGGAGATTGCGGAGCTTATGGGGTTTGATTTTGTGTTCCTCGGTCTCGGAGTAGTTGACGTTGCGCTTGCCGGCACTGAAGCCCCACGAGCGCTTCACGACACGCTTCTTGCCAAGAAAATCGGCTGCTTGGACGGCATCGGCTTCGTCGGCGGCGCGGAAAATCATTCGGTTACGAAGGTTCAGCGTCAGCACCTTGGACTTGTCGTTGCCGAGCGGGGGCACGAATGAGGTCGTGCTCTGGGCGGCGGCGACGATGGTCGCGCCGGCCTCGCGGATCACGTCAACACAGTTGTAGTCGCTCGTGCCATCTTCGCTCGCAGTCATGAATCGCTGTGCTTCGTCGGCCCACAGGATTAGAAGATTGTTCCTCGCGCGATCGGTCTTGGGCTGATCGAAGCGACGGAGAGCGTGGCTGTAATAAAGGAGCTTGAGGAACGTGTTCACGTAGCGGCGCTCGGTTTGGAATTTCTGAGGCATGGTCGTGAGGATGATTTTGCCTTGGTCAATCGCGGCGAAATCGAACGTGCTTTCCTCTGTGCAGAACACTTCGGCGACTTCCGGTGTCAGGAAGTATTGCAGGTAGTTGCCGATGGTTTCGCGAACGCCGCCGGATTGCTCGTCGGGCTGGTTCAGGAAGCGATTCGCGAAGTGTGCGTAAACCGCCTCGCGACGGGGCGTTTCAAGCAGCGATTCAAGGTTCTCCATTTCTTCTTCAAGCAACTCGCGGTCGGACAGCAACTCGAACACTCCGAGCAATGTGACCGGTCGTTTCAACTCGTACAGCAGTTCGAGCGCATGGGCGATGTGGGTTTGCGCCTGGCTTTTGAAGAATCCCTTGTCCCCGCCCTGCCCGAGACTTGTGGCCGTATCCACGACGAACTTGGCGTAGGTGGTGAATGGAATGCTCCGGTCGCCCGTCAAGTTGAAGCGATGCTGCGGTGTCCATTGAGCGTCCTCGCTGCCGGCGCGGATTCGCAACTGTATCAAATCCCCCTCGCGCCCGTAATGCTTCGCCATCGCCGTGAGTGTTTCCCAATACACCCCCTTTTCATCAATGCACAGCCCTCCACATGTTGGCTCATGTTTGAAGACCTGGTGCGCCAGTTGATTGATGCCGGAACTGGTTTTTCCTGAGCCGGTGTCGCCGGTGATGAGCCAGCCGCGACAGAACTGCGTCCGTTTCCACCTCAACCCGCCGAGCCTCGCCACGTATCCTTTTCGGTTGCGCGGACTGAACAAGGGCCACGCCGCAAAGAGCGCCAGCAGGATACCGCCCGCGACCATGAGGTATTGGGGATTCCTTAACGCAAGCATGAGGTCTGGCGGCGGCAGAATTGGACCGAACGGGATGAGATCGAGTTTCACGGCCATGCCCTCCCAATCAGATAGCCGGCGAGCAAGCCTGCAACCGTCGCAAAGACGGCGGCGGCGCGGGTGATTCTGGCAGCACGATGGATCGGGGTCTGATGGCGCATGATTTCGAGCAGGGCCGCCGATTGTCCCTGAAATGTCCGTGCGGCTTCGCCCAGCTTCGTGATGTCCGCCCGGAATTGTTCAAACGATGGAAACTCCCGCCGTCGGATTTCATCCCAATGCCGTTGGTGGATTCGGAACATCTCGACAAGGAGCATCACAGCGTCGTCTTCTCGCAGCCGATGCTTATCGCGCCACTCGGCGACCGCCTCGTCGAACTCTTCGTCGAAGTTGGGCTGTTCGTTGCTCGGCATGGGATTATTTGGCTGGCAACAAGAGGCCGGCGACGGATTCGATCTCGGCGTAAAGCTTCCGTTGCCACGTTTGAAGGCGTTGCCGGTCAAGAAGGCTGAACGCCGGGTGTTTCGTCGCAGCCGTAATGGTCAGGTTCTCGGCGTTGAGGGCTTCCACCAGCCAGTCCTGCAACCGGCTCATGGCGATTTCCCGTCCGTTGAGCTTGTCCTTGAGTTGAGCGCGAACCTCCGACGCCTCATACAATGCAAAACTGTCGCTGTGTGCGGCGTTGCGAACCACGACATAGCTGCATTGCTTTCCGAACTGGTCGGCAAGCCGTTGAATCTGGTCCACGCTGTCCGCTTCGTGGTTGACCGGCATGACGAGTGTGAGCGCCGCGCCCATCGTGGATAGCACGGCGGGCAGGTCAATCTCGGCGAAGTAGTCAATAAACAGGTCGGTGGACGCGGCGCGGCAATCCAAGACCACGAGATTGGCCTTCTCCAGTGCCGTGAATATCCCGTCGAGTTCCCGGCGATTGTCCAAGTCGAGGAATCGCGTGTCCGGGTGAAAACGCTTCAGCGTGGAGTTCTCGTTGTCGGAATCAATCGCGACGTGGGCAATGCCCTTGTCCTTGAGGAACTGGACGAAGTTCACTGCGAAGAAGCTTTTACCGACACCGCCTTTGCCGTTGAGAATCAAATCGAGTCGTTTCATGTGGTTTGAGGTTTGAGCATCCGAACGTGGGCGATGCGTGGGCCGCGAGCGCGAGCCGTCGTCGTGTCACTGCCGTCGGGATTCGTGACTGGTTCAGCCGACACTCCTGTTTCGGCGACTGGCGGCGACACCGGCCCTATTTCCCCTCCGTTGGATGACGCCATGAAGGGCGGACGTTTCCGCCCTGGCCGCTTTCGTGGCCGGACGTTTTCGCCGAGCACCTGATGGCAGAATTGTGCGATGGCGGTCTTGCTCGTCGGCAGGCAATGCTGCGTGAGAAGGTCGGCGATGGACCGATACGACGCGTGCTTCTGGCGCAACTCGACGATGACATCCTTCGCCGGGAGCAAGTCCTGGAATTTCTGCGGCCGGCGCGGCGTGAATTCTTCGACCGCCTTGCGGACTGTGGCTGGATCAAAGGAGGACATAGGCTGGATTGTAGCGAATGCGAACGAGGAAGCTGATCGGCGGCGATATGGCCACGGCGATGCGACCGCCCGGACAGTTCTTTGCCTGTTTGGGCTCACGGCCAGTGTTGTTCAGGAACGAGGCTGCGGACGTGGGAAATCCCAGATTGCGGCCTGTCTGCGGACCATTCGCAGCCCTTGCCGTTGTCATCTGAGAACGTGTCGAGGCCGTGTCTTTATCGGGGCTGCGGACTGACTGTTGCCGCGCCCGTTGGCGTGTCCTGGACGCGGCTGCGGACTGTGCACGGACATGGATCAGTCGCAACTGCGGCCTGTCCGCTGCCTGTCCATGTTCACGGATTTGCCGCGTCTGTGGTCGTGAGTGATTCATATCGCGTGGCTGTTTGGCGTATTGATCGCGACTCCTTTGCGGACGCAGAAACCTTCGGCACGAAGGGGTAACGCGTGCCTTGTCTTAAACATGATGAGCAACACACTGCCTCCTCTGCTGCAGCAGATCGTCGCGCCACTTCTCCAACTGCGCGGCCACGGTCTGAATTCGGGTGACCTGGTCGATGCTCACCACCTTGGCCCGTGCGGCGACATGCTCGCCAAAGCGGGTTTCCGGCAGGTCAATGATGATGTTCGCGGCGTTGTGATTGATGTGTTCGCCGAACCGTTTCAGCACGTGAATGGCGGTTCGGATTTGGGCTGTCGTCGGTGTTTGCATAATCAGACGTGGATGCCGCGTGACGATTTGTGGGCCAACCTCTGCCGCTGCACTGGTCGGATTTTTGGAAGCCACTCCGCTCGCTGCGCTTGCTCAGTGGTTACGGGATGCGCCCAGGGGTCGTTGAAGCCGAGTCGGGCAGCGGTTTCCTCGGCGGCCTGTTTGGTGGGAGCTTCGACAACCGTGCGGAGTGGATCGCCCATCTCGCGGGCATATTCACGGTCCGTGTGGTAGATGCCCCATAGTTGGTTTCCCGGTTTCAGAGTCGCGGTTGTGCTCATGCCGACAGTTCAGCACAAGCCGGTTTCGGGCTGGTGTATCTGTTACACAAAATGCGCGCACAGTCCGTGTATTGTCCGGTGCGTGGTCACGGCCAAGACGCAATACAACCTCAAGAACGCCCGCGATTACTTCGAGGAACACCTCTGCGTCGGCGATTACTACCAGGAGGGCCAGCGCGTCGCCGGCGAATGGATTGGATTGGGCGCAGAGAGACTCGGCCTGTCCGGCAGTGTCCGCGCCGATGACTTTCTGCGGCTTTGCGAGAACCAACACCCGGCCACAGGTGAAACGCTCACGCAAC
>CALMTT010000594.1 GCA_937872615.1 uncultured Verrucomicrobiaceae bacterium
CCATGGATACCCTGTTAATTCACCCACGTGACGTGTTCCGGGCCGCCATCGTGGCTGGGGCAGCTGCCCTCATCTGCCTCCACAACCACCCATCAGGGGAATCCTCCCCTTCGGATGCTGACGTCCGCGTCACCCGTGATCTCATCCGCGCCGGCCAGCTTCTCAAGATCGAAATCCTTGACCACGTCGTGATCGGCCATCCCGGCCACTCAAGCTTGAGAGCTATGGGTTACTTCCAGTGAACGGCTCCCACGCGCCCTTCAAGCACTAGCTTGGAGGGCGCTCGCCGCTTGCGGGCCTTAAAGTCAACTTCCTGAACAGCGGACCAACACTACCCGAGATCACTGACCAACGGACTGACTGGAACACCTGTCACCCTGCGTTTCGATTGAGCTTGTGGGCAACATGTCTTTTTGGATGATGGGGCTCCACAGACGGCGGTGCATCAATCGCTGGAGAGTTTCTGGAATGCATTTCGCGGCACTGATCTCGTGCCTACGAATCTGGAGTATTTCCGTGCTTTGCAGCAATCGCTTCGGGCCGCGGGATTGCCTGAAACTCAGGTGCACCAGGCAGTGCGCGCAGCTATTAGTGAACGTGTGAACTTTGGATTGCTTGGAGGTGAAGCAGTTTCTCGAGTTCCTGGACCAATCCGCAATCTCGCTCAATAATGAATCTGGCTCTCGACGTATATACTAAGCTCGAAGAAAGCTCCCTCCTGTCGCAAGTTGGGAAACCGCACACGGACTCGTTCGCTTTTAAGTTGAAAGTAGTGAAAGATCACGCGACGGCTGAAGCGCTTTTCAACTCCGATCTTTGGGCGGATGTAAGAACTGAAGCGCAAGGTGACCTAACCGGTTACTTAGCAAAACATCACTATACATCATATGGAAGTTACTGGAACCATCTGTCTAAGCAGTCACGCGCACTTATTGAAAAAGCGATTTCAACAAAACTAACTGATGCGTTGTTGAGCCACTCATTTCCAACCGAGATGCGTCAGAGTATCCTCGTAGACTTCAATCGCGCGGCGCTTGAGCTGGCATACCGACGAAAGTTCCCCAAAGGTCCTGTGTTCTTTGAACGGTCGTTGGCGATTTACAAGGCCGGGAGGCTCCCGTGCGGTTGGTCAGGAACTCTCAACGATTGGCCGTCTGGTGTGCTCCTGGTTTTTTGAGGAGCCTGAGCATAATGGGGTCATACAGACTCAAGAATAAACGGCCTAGTTTGAGAGTGTGCAAGAGTGTGCTGATTGAAAAACAAATGAATCGCCTATGAATAAGTTGGTGCCCTGCGGTACAACTAACGCTCAACTGGTCGCCTCCGTTCTGTCGCCACAGCTCATCGGGCAAAAGGCGATCGTACGGTTTGCGATGGTGAATGAGTTTGCCGAGTCCATCGAATCGGCGCGGGCTGTCGTGTTTCTCATGGATGAACAGCGTAAAATGGTTTCCACCTCAACCAGGTGGGTAATCGGCGGCCAGAATGGCTAAAATTCTGGAAGCGGACTGCCCGGCGGGGCGGCAAGCCTCTTTCGCTTTGTGATCACGAGCGACAAACCATTTACCACAACAAACCTGAACGCGAAGGTGTCCTTCACGGCTTGGCGTTGAGTGGAAAGCAGATTCCGGTGGACCAGAACGTTCACTTGAAATATCTTTGGATTCGGGTGGGGCGCGTTTCTTCAGCGCCGTTCTCCACGGCCACCTTCTTGGCGAGCATTGCCCGAATCTATGTGCACGTTCTTATATTGGATTCATCGTTGTGCGTTCCTCTAAGCCTCCTCTCAGCGATTGACTACCGCTTACGCGCCCGTCCTGCGCTGGAGCGGGGTGCAAAAGTCCAATTTCAGCCTTTTGCGATCGCTCCGATAAAAACCTTGGCTAGAGCGCCGGGAAAGAAAGCATTGAACAAGTCTCGGTGCTGAGGCATAAATTCGTTGTGCGGTTCGCGAAAACAGTCTTGCTCGGTTTGCTGACGCTCGTATGGGCGTTTGCGAGCCATCATTGCTACCTGGAACAAATTCCAGGCCTCGAGTTCCTCCGGTGCTCGACCGATATTCACGAATTCGACAAGGGCGGTGACCCCTGCAAGGAGAACGGTTGTTGCTCAGTTGAGTCCGCTCAATACCATGCCCCACGCAACCAGGATGTAACTCCTGTGGTCCTTGTGGCAATTCTGCCGACAGACAATTTCGGAGTCTTGGAGCGATCGCTTCCCCCAGAGGTCAGTTTCGGCGTCCTGACTGCCGCACCACCAGAGGTACCAGCATCCTGGCAGTTTTCCTTTCGCACGGCACTCCCGCCTCGTGCGCCTTCCCTTCTCTCGTAAGTAGTCCCGCTCGGGACCCTTCATCACCGACGCGGTGTGCCCGTCGCACATCGCGTTAGTTCTCCATCGTCGGTTTGAACCCAGTTTGTCGGTCTGTCCGTTTCCTCTTTTGCTATGAAGAATTGGAATCGTTGTCAGCTTGGTCTGTGTTTGGTGGCCGTGTTCGCGCGCAGCGCCGTCGCGGCGGAGACGGATTCGCCGCCTTCGCCTCCCACCAACGCTGTCCCGGTCGCGCTCGAAGCGTTGGTCGTGGATGTCGTGGAGCACAATCCTGAACTCAACTATTTCCGTGCGGAAGTGGCCGCAGCCCATGGTGAGCGGCGTACCGCCTCGACCTGGGCCAATCCCGAAGTCGCCACCACACTCGGACAAAAGAGCGTGCGCGGCGGCGGGCTGTCGGCAGAAGGCGTCGCGTGGTCGGTGAGCGTCCAGCAGACTATCGAGTGGCCGGGGCGCATCCCGCTGCGAAAGGCCATCGCCAACCATCAGATTCGACTGGCCGAACTCGGCCTTGCGCAATTCAAGACGGCGCTCGCGGGCCGGACGCGCACGCTCGCCTACAATCTGTTCGCCGCGCAGGAGAAGGCGGCGGCGGCGCAAGAAGTCGCCGACCGTTTCCAGCAGTTGCGCGAAGTGCTCGTGCAGCGCGACCCGGCGGGACTCACGCCGCTGTTGGAGACGCGCATCATCGAGGCGACCGAACTCATCCTCAAACGCAAGTCGAGCGAAGCCGCACTGGAGACGCAGGCCGCGATGCTCGAACTCAACCAACTGCGCGGCGGGCCGTGGAGCCGACCGCTCAAGATGCAGTCGGCCCGGCTCGCGTTCAGCGCCGCGCCGGAACCGGACGCGCTGCTCATGGCGGCGCAGACGAACAACTTTGAGATGCAGATCCGTCGCGCGGAACTAGAACAACAGGGCTTCAAGGTGTCGCTGGCGCAGAAGGAGAAGTATCCAGCCTTCACGGTCGGGCCGTATTTCTCGCAGGAGCGGGCGGGCGACCGCGAACAGCAAATCGGCATCAGTATCTCCGTGCCGCTTCCGCTTTGGAACAAAACCAAAGGCAGCGTCGAAACGGCCATAGCGCGGCAGAAGCAGGCCGAGACTTCCCTCTATGTTACGCAGCGGGAAATCGAGCGGCGCATCGTTCAGAACGCGTTGAGGTATCAGACGAAGCTCAGTGAGATGGCGAAATGGCGTCCTGAATCCATCGAGGAATTTCGCAAGGCGGCGGAACTGGCCGACCGTCATTACCGCCTTGGCGCAGTGCCCATCGCGACCTATGTGGAGTTGCAGAAGCAGTATCTCGAAGCGGTCGAGGCTCTGCTCGACACCAAGCGCGAGGCGCTCGAAGCCGGTCAGGAAATCCAGCGGCTCACCGGGGTCGATTTCAACGCGGTGACGGTCAAGGAAGAAACCAAATGAAGACCTACCGTTGGACTCCACTGCTCACGCTCGCCGCGCTCATCCTTCTGGTTGGCGCGGGGTGTGGTCACAAGGAAGGCGATGGCCATGAACGCGGCAGGGAAAAGGCGGAAGGCAAGGACGGGCACGACCACGAGGCCGAAGCGCCGACCGGCGCGAGCTTCAAGGCGGGCAAGGGTGTGAGCGTGAAGGAGGAAACCAAGAAACTTCTTGGCGTAGAAGTGGCCGACGTGGCGGAACGGAAGTTGCCGAATCAAATCCGCTTCACAGTGCAGGTGTTTGGCGAGAAGCATCACCATCTTTTAAATCCCGATGACCACAGCGGCTGCGACGTGCACGGCTCGGCTTTCCTTTCTACGGATACCGCCGCCTTCGCCAAACCAGGACAGCCCGTGCAGGTGTTCAAGGACACCAACAGCCCGTTGGGCGGAGTCGTGCTGGCGGTTCAGGAGGCGCTGGCCTTTGGCGAGTCCGAAGTCGTCATCGGCATCTCGAACGCGACGGTGGCGCTAAAATCCGGCGAGTTCGTCTCGGCCCGCATCAATCTGGAGCGTGATGCAGCCGTGGCATCCGTGCCACAATCGGCGCTCTTACGCACCCCCGAAGGCACGTTCGTCTACGCCGTCAACGGCGACGCTTACTTTCGCACGGCGGTCAAAGTCGGCTCCGAAGCCGATGGCTGGGTGGAAATCACCGACGGCTTGCTCGCGGGCGATGCCGTCGTGACCAAGCCGGTGCAAACCCTCTGGCTCATCGAACTCCGCGCCGTGAAAGGCGGCGGTCACTCGCATTAAACGGACATAAACATTTAACCAATCACTTCTATGAATACCTCCAAAAATTTCAAATCGTATCTGGCAGTCATCACCATTGCCACCGCAGCCCTCGTCACAGGTTGCGCCACCAGTTCACCGACGCCGTCTCCATATCGAGTCGAGCGCCACTCTGTTGGTGGGGTAAAGATCGAGAGCGTCCATATCACGGAGACCAGCAAAGGCTTCCTCGTTTCCGGTACGGTCGGTCGAATGTTCGGCTACGACAACTCGCCGCGCCAACATCTCGATGTGGAAAGCGTTTCCCCAGAGGGGTCGGTGCTGTCTCGCGTTGCCACCACGTTTAGCCCGAATCCGATCCGTCGCTCGCGTCATATGCAGACGAGTTCAAACTACGCAGTGATTCTCCCACAAGCGCCACCGATCGGCAGCATAGTGCGAGTCTCTGTTCACGCGACGTCCCGGTCTGATTGCCAATACTGAGGTTGAACCATGATGAACCGTCTCCTTGAGTTCTCCGTCCGGCAGCGCGTCTTCGTTCTGCTAGCTACGCTCGTGCTGGTCGGCATCGGGGTGCGCTCGGCGCTGCGGCTGCCGATTGACGCCGTGCCGGACATCACGAACGTCCAAGTTCAAATCAACACCGCCATCCGCGCCCTCGCGCCGGAGGAAATCGAAAAGCTCATCAGTTTCCCCATCGAGAACGAGATGTCCGGCCTGCCGGGTCTGACGGAGCTGCGCTCCCTCTCGAAGTTCGGACTGTCGCAGGTCACGCTCGTCTTCGAGGAAGGTACGGACTTGTATCGCTCACGGCAGTTGGTCAGCGAGCGACTGCAAACCGTGATGGATTCGCTCCCGCCTGGACTCACGCCAAAGCTCGCCCCCATCAGCACCGGCCTTGGCGAGATTTACTACTACGTGGTCGAATACGCGCCCAACGCCACGAACAAGCCGGCGACCCGCGAAGCGCAGTTGATGGAGTTGAAGCTGCTGCATGATTACGTGGTGAAGCCGCGCCTGCGTTCCACGCCCGGTGTCGCCGAGGTCAACGCGCAAGGGGGCTACGAAAAGCAAATCGTCATCCAGCCCAATCCTGAAAAGCTCAAGAGCGTCGGCATGTCGTTCAACGAAGTCGCCGAGGCCGTTGGCGAGAACGTCGAGAACGCGGGCGGCGGGCTGATTCAACTCGGCGGGGAACAACTTGCGGTGCGGGCAGCGGGCCGCGTGCGGACGGTCGAAGACATCGAGAGGCTGCCACTTAAGTTCGGCTCCCGCGCCACGGTGCTACGCGTGAAGGATGTGGCCGACGTGGGCATCGGCAAGTCCGTCCGCACCGGCGCGGCCACTTACAACGGCGAGGAATGTGTGCTGGGCGTGTCGCTGATGCTGGCCGGTGAAAACAGTCGTCTGGTCGCGAAGGCGGTGGATAGGAAGCTCAAGGAGATTCAGACCAAGCTCCCGGCGGGCGTGCAAATCATCCCGGTCTATGACCGCACGGTGCTGGTCGACAGCACCATTCGCACGGTAGAAACGAGCTTGTTCGAGGGGGCGATCTTGGTCGTGGTCGTGCTGCTCATCATGCTCGGCAACTGGCGGGCCGCGCTCATCGTCGCGCTCGCCATCCCGCTCTCGCTGCTCATGGCGATGACCGGCATGGTCCAAGGGCACGTCTCCGGCAACCTGATGAGCCTTGGCGCGATTGACTTCGGACTCATCATTGATGGCGCGGTCGTGATGGTGGAAAACATCATCCGACATCTCGCGGAAAAGCAGCTCAAGCTCAAGCGTCGCCTGACTCCGACCGAACGCGCCCACGAAGTCCTCATCGCCGCGAAGGAAGTCGCCAGCCCGATGTTCTTCGGCGTCATCATCATCACGGTGGTCTATTTCCCGATTCTCGCGCTGACCGGCATCGAGGGGAAGATGTTCAAGCCGATGGCGCTGACGGTCATCTTCGCGCTGGTTGGTGCGCTGGCTCTGGCGCTCGCGCTCATGCCCGCGCTTTGCTCGTATCTGCTCGGCGGCAACATCAGCGAGAAGGATTCGTTCCTCGTGAAGCTGGCGAAGAAAGTTTATGCGCCGCTGCTCAACTTCTCGTTCCGCTTCCGCTGGCCTGTCACGGGCGCGGCGTTCGCGCTGCTCGCACTGGCGGCGCTGTTGTTCACCCGGCTCGGCGCGGAGTTCGTCCCGCAACTCGACGAAGGCTCGTTCGCCACGCACATGATTCGCACCACGAGCATCGGCCTCGACGCCAGCATCGAGATGCAGAAGCGCGGCGAGAAGCTGCTCGTCGCGAAGTTCTCGGAAGTTCTCTACACGTTCAGCCGTATCGGCACGGCGGAGGTCGCGACCGACCCGATGGGCGTGAACGTGGCCGACACCTACATCATGCTCAAGCCGCCCGGCGAGTGGCGTAAGGTGAACGGCAAGCCCATCGACAAGGAGGCGCTTGCCAACCTGATGACCGAGGAACTCGGCAAGCACGTCCCCGGCGAAGGCCACTTGTTCAGCCAGCCCATCGAGATGCGCTTCAACGAAATTCTCGAAGGCACTCGCGCCGACATCGCGGTGAAAGTCTTCGGCGAAGACTTCGCGGTGATTGAGAAACTGGCCAGCGAGGCACGGGAGATTCTGGAAAAAATTCCCGGCGCGGCGGACGTGGAGTTCGACGCGCTCGGCAAATCGCCGTTGCTCGAAATCGTTCCCAAGCGCGAGGCCATGAGCAAATACAACCTGCACGCCGCCGAGTTGAACCGCGTGGTCGGCACCGCGCTGGCCGGGCAGGAAGTGGGCAAGCTCATCGAGGGCAACCGCCGCTTCGACATCGTGGTGCGTCTCAACGAGGAACTGCGCGAGAAGATTGACGACCTCAAGCGTCTGCCCGTGCGCGTGGACGACGGCGGGTTGCTCACGCTCGGTCAGGTCGCGGATTTCAAGGTGGTCGAACAGGTCGCCGCCATCTCACGGGAATACAGCCAGCGCCGCGCCGCCATTATGATTAACCTGCGCGGGCGCGACGTGGAGAGCTTCGTCCTCGAAGCGCAGAAGAAAGTCGCCGAGCAAATCAAACTGCCGGACGGTTACTCCATCGAGTTCGGCGGACAGTTCAAGAACCTCCAAGAAGCCCGCCAACGCCTGATGGTCGTCGTGCCCGTCGCGCTCGCGCTCATCTTCATCCTCGTGTTTATGGCGCTGGGCAGCTTGCGCCAGACCTTGCTCGTCTATACCGGCATTCCGCTCGCCGTCACCGGCGGCGTCTTCGCGCTCTGGCTGCGCGGCCTGCCGTTTAGCATCTCGGCGGGCGTCGGCTTCATCGCGCTCTCCGGCGTCGCGGTGCTCAACGGCCTGATGATGATTTCCTACTTCAACCTGCTGCGCGAACAGGGCCACGCCCACAGCCTGACCGACTGCGTGCGCGAAGGCGCGATGACACGCTTGCGCCCCGTGCTGATGACCGCGCTCGTCGCCTCGCTCGGTTTCGTGCCGATGGCCATTGCCTCCGGGGCGGGCGGCGAAGTGCAGCGCCCGCTCGCGACCGTCGTCATCGGCGGCATCCTGAGTTCCACTTTCCTCACGCTGGTTTTGCTTCCAACGCTCTACGAGTGGCTGGAACGAAAAAAGAAAACTGCGGACAACGCGCCGGTGGAAACCCCTTCGAGTGAAGGCGGGCCATCCCCCGACGCCGCGCCCGCAACCACCCCATGACCCAAAACACAGAAAACAAATGAAGACACAACTCCGCATCCTCACCGTGGCCGTCGCGCTCTGCGTCGGCCTGTTCACCGCCAGCGCCGCCGACAAGGACGGCCACAACCACAAGGTCACGCCCAAGGGCGGACGCCTGTTGGAAAAGACCGAGCCGCACGCCGAGTTCGTGGTCGAAAAAGACCGCAGTGTGACCATCAACTTCTACAACGAAGAGATGAAGCCCGTGGCTGCGACGGACCAGATCGTCACCGTCATCGCAGACGCGAAGGACGGGAAGGCCAAGCTGGAATTTGAGAAGAAGGGCGACACGCTCGTCTCGAAGACGAAGCTGCCCGAAGGTGACGGCTACAACGTGGTGGTGCAGTTCAAGTCCAAGCCGGACGCGAAGGTGCAGAACCTCCGCTTCACCCTGGATATGCACACCTGCGGCGAATGCAAACGCGCCGAGTATGCGTGCGTCTGCGACCATTGATCAACAGGCAACGCAAGGGCGTCCGAAAACTGAGACGGAATCGTGAGCCGATGGTTATCACCCGAGAAAGCCGCCCGAAGGGCCGAATGCGCCACGAAGGACGCTGCGCAAAGACACAAGGAGAAGCGTCACAGCTTGATGCTGATCGTCGGGGTTGCCGTCGTGTCGGTCGGGCTGTTGGCCGCGGATTACTTCTGGCTGCGGCATCAGGCGAAACTGAAGCACGAGCGACGTCATCAGCATCTCAGCAAGATGACAGACGACCCCGCTTCCAAAGCGCCGCATATCGGGCAGAATCAGGTCACGAACCATGAGTGAAGAATGCAGCAGTTGCGGATGCGGCTCGAAAGTCGGTGTTTCCGCCACGTCCGTTCCCCCGCCTGCGTTGGACGGAAGGCCGGGAACGACTTTGCGCGTGGCAGGAATGGACTGCCCCGATGAAATCGCCGCGATTGAGCGTGTGTTGAAACCGCTCGCCGGGGTGGGCGACATCAAGG
>CALMTT010000595.1 GCA_937872615.1 uncultured Verrucomicrobiaceae bacterium
CCCCAGGAGCGCGAGAGGCGGGAGGTTCAGCTAATTCACCAACAACGGCATCGGTTGTGAGCATCAGTGCCGCGACCGATGCGGCATTTTGTAGAGCAGTTCTCACAACTTTTGCAGCATCAATAATACCCGCTGCCAACATATCTTCTACTGCTCCACTTGCAGCATTATACCCCACGGTTTTCTTTTCTGCCCGGATTTTCCCGACGATCAAAGAACCGTCTTTCCCGGCATTTTCCGCGATGCGACGTAAAGGCTCTTCCAGCGCGCGTTTCAAGAGATTTACGCCCGTGCGTTCATCCCCGTCCACCTCAATAGCATCCAGCGCTTTGGCGGCACGCAATAAGGCAACACCGCCACCAGGAACAATACCTTCCTGAGCGGCAGCTTTCGTCGCGCTCAAGGCGTCTTCCACGCGCATTTTCTTTTCTTTCATTTCGGCTTCCGTCGCCGCACCAACTTTTACCACGGCCACGCCGCCTGTGAGCTTCGCCAAACGCTCCTGCAACTTCTCACGGTCGTAATCGCTGGTGGTTTCGGCGATCTGGTTCTTGATCTGCTGCACGCGTCCTGCGATGGCGTCGGAGGAGCCTTCGCCCTCGACGATGACGGTGTTTTCCTTGCCGATGGTGATGCGCTTCGCACGGCCGAGGTCGGTGAGCTCGATGTTTTCGAGCTTGATGCCGAGGTCTTCGGTGATGCAGCGGCCGCCGGTGAGGATGGCGATGTCTTCGAGCATGGCCTTGCGGCGGTCGCCGAAGCCAGGGGCCTTCACGGCGACGATGTTGAGGGTGCCGCGCAGCTTGTTCACGACGAGCGTGGCAAGGGCTTCACCTTCGACGTCTTCGGCGATGATGAGGAGGGGCTTGCCGGAGCGGGCGACCTTCTCAAGCAGGGGCAGCATGTCCTTGAGGTTGCTGACCTTCTTCTCGTTGATGAGGATGTAGGCGTTCTCGAGGTTGCACTCCATCGTCTCCGGATTGGTGACGAAGTAGGGGGAGAGGTAACCTTTGTCGAACTGCATGCCTTCCACGACTTCGAGGGTCGTTTCGATGCTCTTGGCTTCTTCGACGGTGATGGTGCCTTCCTTGCCGACCTTGTCCATGGCCTCGGCAATGATGTTGCCGATGCTGGCGTCCCAGTTTGCGGAGACGGTGGCGACCTGGGCGACTTCCTTGCTGTCTTTGACCGGGGTGGCGATCTTCTTGAGTTCGGCAACGAGGGCCTCGGTGGCCTTCAAAATGCCGCGCTGCAGGGAGGTCGGGTTCGCACCAGCGGTGACGTTGCGAAGGCCTTCGCTGTAGATGGCCTCGGCGAGCACGGTGGCGGTGGTGGTGCCGTCACCGGCGATGTCGGAGGTCTTGGAGGAGACTTCCTTGATGAGCTGGGCGCCCATGTTTTCATAGGGATCAGGAAGTTCGATTTCCTTGGCCACGGTGACACCGTCCTTGGTGATCGTAGGGGAGCCGAATTTCTTCTCGAGGATGACGTTGCGGCCGGCAGGGCCGAGCGTGGCCTTCACGGCCTTGGCGAGCTTGGTGACGCCGCGGAGCAGCGCCTGACGGGCGTTTTCGTCGAAGTTGAGTTGTTTAGCCATAAATCAGTTAATGAGTGATGAGTTAGGATTCAGTGAGTGAGGGATTAGCCAATGATGCCGAGGATGTCGGTCTCGTTGATGATGAGGAGGTCGTCGCCGCCGACTTTGACTTCGGTGCCGCCGTATTTGGAGATGAGGACTTTGTCGCCCTTCTTCACGGTGAAGAGGTCGGCGACGTTCTTGCCTTCGTCGTCCTTGCCGGTGCCGAGGGCGAGCACTTCAGCTTCCTGGGGTTTTTCTTTGGCGGTGTCAGGCAGGAAGATGCCTCCGGCGGTCTTTTCTTCGCTGGAGGAACGCTTCACGAGGACGCGACGGCCGAGCGGGGTGATGGTGTTAGCCATGATGTGCTGGGTATGTGGGTTTGGGTTGGTTGTGTTTGTTTTGTCTGACCGACTCCCGGCCCTGCCACGAGAGAATTGTGAACGGGGGCGGTGGTCGGTCGGAAGTGTTTGGGGGAAAGTGGAGTGTCGGAGTGGTGGAGTAGTGGGAATGTCGAAATCCGAAGGACGAATTCAGAGTCGGGGCGTGCCGGAGGCACGGGAGAGATGAGCCGGTGGTGGAACCACCGGATCACAATGTGCACCCATCGTGGGGGAAGGTAGCGCCCTGGAGGGGCGCGAGAAGTGTGGTCCGCACAGTCCCCTGTGCGGCGCGTCGAAGGCCGGGGCGTTGCCATGCGCCGTCAAACCGTTGCAGTCCTCCGAACGAGGGGAAAGAGCAGCGAGTGAACGTCCATCCACGCTCGGAGCGCCGCACAGAGGACTGTGCGGACCACTTTGGGAGTCGCCGCAGGCTTCTCGCGCTCCTGCCGGAGCGCGGCGGGAGGAAATCAGGGGGCTGCCGCTTGAACCGGTGGTTGCACCACCGGCTAATGGCTCGCGTCCTTCCAGGACGCCGTTCACCGGCGATCCGGGGCGATGATGCAGTTGCCTTGATGGCAATGAATGGATGCTTGGAGACACGGAGTTTTGTTTAGAGCCTTGCACCGATTAATGCGATAAACACGAGTGATGGATGGAGAGAATGGGATTGGGGAATATGAAGTACAGATGAGTCCAAGTGATCGGGGAGTTCAGATTGAATGTGCATTCCCTGACGACATTCCAAAGGGGCCACTCCCACTGTTCGAATATGCTGAGGCGAGAGAAGAAAGTGTGCTGCCCGGCATCATCCCGCTTAGTTCCACCAAAGTTTTCGGCGCTGAGCGCTTGGTGGGTCCGCCAGCAGTTGCACCAAGAAGGCCTCCGCTACTGGAGAGTGGGTTATTGGGAATGGACGTCCAATTAGAAGCGGTAATTTGGGTTTTGAGCGAAGACACTTCCGTCCTGATCCCGGCAAGCTCTTTCAAAATAAACTCCATCGCTGACACCTCCTCAGTGGGAAGGCTTTTTGCCGTTCGATAATCCACAAAGTGTTTCAGAAAGCATGAGTACTCAGCATCAGCCTGTCCGGCCTCGAAAGTAGCTTTTACTTTTTGTGAGAGCTGCTTTTTGAAATCTTGAATCGCCGAATATCTCAAATCGCGAGGGTATGGGACATGCTCTATCGGGGAAGTGTCGAAATTATAGGCGGTCTTATCATCCTTAATGACCACAGTCGGCTTGTCGAAAGCAAGCCTTAGGCCCAGCTCAAACATCACGTTGGGATTCCTTCCGCTAACATCGCAGATCACAACATCGTCATTGAATAGATTCTTCACGATTCGAGCGTGGATGACTCCACTCTCGTCACCAGAACTCACAAGTTCGACGTTAAATTTGCAGTCTTCGAGGCTTTCTCGAATAATCCCAAGGACATCCGCCCAATGCGCAGCACTACAGCCATCAATTTCTGATATGGGCATAATTACTCCACATCTAGGCTGACTAGATATCGCTTGATCTGTTGTGCTTTGCTTCTTGGAACTCATCCGGGATTTACGCTTCGATTACTTGTCCTTGTCCACGACTTCGAAGTCGGCATCGACGACCTTGCCTTTGTCTTGGGACTTCGGCTCGGCGGCGGCGACATCAGGACCGGCACCGCCCATGTCGGGCATGCCACCGGGGGCACCGGCGCCTGCGGCGGCAGCGGCTTGGTAGGCGGCGGCGAAGAGTTTTTCGATCTCCTCGGTCTTGGCCTTCATCGCGTCGGTGTCGTTGGCTTCGATGGAGCTCTTCAGGGAGGCGAGTTTTTCGGTGATGGGGGCGAGCTGCTCGGCGGGGACCTTGCCCTCCCACTCCTTCATCGTCTTCTCGATCTCGTAGCTGAGGCTGTCGGCCTTGTTCTTCACTTCGACGCCTTCCTTGCGCTTGCGGTCTTCCTCGGCGTGCTCCTCGGCATCGCGCTTGGCCTTCTCGATCTCCTCATTGCTGAGGCCGGAGCTGCCCTGGATGGAGATTTTCTGCTCTTTGCCGGTGGTCTTTTCCTTCGCGGAGACGTGGAGGATACCATTCGCGTCGATGTCAAAGGTGACTTCAATTTGCGGCACGCCGCGCGGCATCGGCGGGATGCCGTCGAGCTTGAAGGTGCCGAGCGTTTTGTTGTCGCGAGACATCGGGCGCTCGCCCTGAAGGACGACGATTTCGACGCCGGGCTGCTGATCAGCGTAGGTGGAGAAGATTTGGCTGTGCTTCTTCGGGATCGTCGTGTTGCGGGCGATCATCGGTGTGGCGACGCCGCCGGCGGTCTCGATGGCGAGCGTGAGCGGGGTCACGTCGAGCAGGAGCACGTCCTTCACATCGCCCTTCAAAACGCCGCCCTGGATGGCCGCGCCGATGGCGACGACTTCGTCCGGGTTCACGCCCTGATGCGGATCTTTGCCAGCGAGCTTCTTCGCGGTCTCGACGACCTTTGGCATGCGGGTCATGCCGCCGACGAGCACGAGTTCGTCGATCTTGGAGGCATCGAGTTTCGCAGCGGCGAGGCAATCACGCACGGGCTTCATTGTGCGCTCAAACAGGCTGTCGCAGAGCTGCTCCATCTTGGCGCGGGTGAGCGTCTTCATGATGTGCTTCGGCCCGGTGGCGTCGGCGGTGATGAAGGGCAGGTTCAAATCGTAGCTCTGGCTGGAGCTGAGGGCGATCTTCGCCTTCTCCGCCTCTTCCTTGATGCGCTGGAGGGCGTCCGGCTGGCCGCTGAGGTCGATGCCGCTGTCGCTCTTGAACTCGTTCACGATCCACGTGATGAGCGTGTTGTCCCAGTCATCGCCGCCGAGGTGGGTGTCGCCATCTGTGGCGAGCACTTCGAAGACGCCGTCGCCGATTTCGAGCACGCTGATGTCGAAGGTGCCGCCGCCAAGGTCATACACGGCGATCTTTTCATCGCTCTTCGACTCAAGGCCGTAGGCCAACGAAGCCGCGGTGGGCTCATTGATGATGCGGCGCACATTCAGGCCTGCGATCTCGCCAGCGGCCTTCGTGGCATTGCGCTGGCTGTCGTTGAAGTAAGCCGGCACGGTGATGACGGCCTCGGTGATGGTTTCGCCGAGTTTGGCTTCCGCATCGGCCTTCAGCTTCGAAAGGATCATCGCGCTGACTTCCTGAGGGGAGTAGGTTTTGGTCTCGCCGCCGACTTCGACCTGCACATGCGCGTCGCCATTGCTGGCGGGGACGATCTTGTAAGGCATGCGCTTGTCCGCCTCGGTGAGTTCCGCGAACTTGCGGCCCATGAGGCGCTTCACGGAGAAGACGGTGTTGCGAGGGTTCGTGACGGCCTGGCGCTTCGCGGCCTGACCCACGACGCGCTCGCCGCTCTTCGTAAAGGCGACGACGGAAGGCGTGGTGCGGGCGCCTTCGCTATTTTCGAGGACCATGGCCTTGCCGCCTTCGAGGACGGCCATGCAGGAGTTCGTGGTGCCGAGGTCAATGCCGAGGATTTTGCTCATGATGGTTGGTTTGGGGGAAAAAGTGGAACTGGAGGTTTTGGTGCCCTTCCCTTGGCTCAAAGCGTGCCAAGTGCCCCCGACGGCGCTGGAGGCTTTGATTTCACGAGCTTCCAGCGTTTCGACCCCCAAAAACGCCAAAGTGCCAAACCCTCCAAAAACACCCCAAAGTGCCAGCAAATGGCACAACTGCGCTGGCACTTGGCACTTTGGGGCACTCGCGGGCCTCTCAAACCACGCTGTAGAGCCTTCGGCGGCTCTGGAAGCCCCGGTGGAGGCTGTTTCCGCCCTTGCACTCCGCCGGATTCCCCCGACTTTCCGCGCCCTTTTTCCGCCATGATCCCCAACGCCTACCGCACCCTCCACTGCAACGCCGTCCGCAAAGAGCACATCGGCCAGAACGTCACGCTCTGTGGCTGGGTGAATTCGGCCCGCGACCATGGCGGCGTCATCTTCATCGACTTGCGCGACCGCGAGGGCCTCACGCAGGTGGTCTTCCGCCCGGAGGAAAACGCCGAACTGGCCGCGATGAGCCACACGCTGCGTGACGAGGACGTTTTGCAGATCACCGGCAAGGTCGCCGCACGTCTAACTGGCACCGAAAACGCCAAGCTGCCCACTGGCGACGTCGAAATCGTCGCCACCGAGTGCAAAGTGCTCAACAAGGCCGATGTGCTGCCCTTCCAACTCGACCGCGAGCTCTCGAACGAGGACATGCGGATGAAATACCGCTACCTCGACCTGCGCCGCGAGCGCATGAACAAGAACATCCGCACGCGCCACAAGATCACCAACGCCGCACGCAACTATCTCGACGGCGCTGGCTTCATCGAGGTCGAAACGCCGATCCTCAGCAATCCGACGCCCGAAGGTGCCCGCGACTTCCTCGTGCCTGCCCGCTTGAACCCCGGCAAGTTCTACGCCCTGCCGCAGGCTCCGCAGCAATACAAGCAGCTCATGATGGTCGCCGGTCTGGAGCGTTATTTCCAAATCGCCCGCTGCTTCCGCGATGAAGACCTTCGCGCCGACCGCCAGCCGGAGTTCACGCAGATCGACATCGAAGCCAGCTTCATCCAGCGCGACGACATCGTGAACCTCGTCGAGGGTCTGCTCGTCAGCATGTTCAAAGCTGGCACCGGCCGCGACATCCCCGCGCCCTTCCCGCGTATGACCTATCAAGAAGCGATGGACCGCTACGGCTCCGACAAGCCGGATACGCGTTACGGCAATGAAATCGTCGATATGGCCGATGTCTTCGCCAACAGCGGCTTCAAGATCTTCCGCAGCACCATCGAGAACGGCGGCGTCGTCCGCGCCATCAACGCGAAGGGCTTCGCTGGCATCACCACCGGCCAGATGATCCGCCTCAATGAAATCGCCACGCAGGCTGGCATGAAGGTCAAGCAACTCGCCTTCATCAAAGTGGAACGTGATGCGAACGGCGTGCTCGAATACAAATCCCCGCTGTGGAAGTTCTTCAGCGAGGACGAGCAAAAGGCGCTCATCGCCAAGCTCGGCGTCGAGGAGAACGACATCGTCTTCTTCTACGCCGGCACCTGGCAGGAAGCCTGCGACATCCTCGGCCGCGTGCGCGTCGAGATCGCCAACATGTGCGAACTCACCAAAGGCAGCACCGCCTTCAACTTCTTGTGGGTCGTCGATTTCCCGCTGCTCGCCCACGATGCCGAAACGCAGAGCTGGGTGGCCGTTCACCATCCTTTCACGCGTCCGAAGACGGAAGACATCCCGCTCATGGAAGCCGGCGAATACGCCAAAGTCCGCGCTGAGGCCTACGACGTCGTCTTGAACGGCTACGAACTCGGCGGCGGCTCCATCCGAATCCACGAAAAAGATCTGCAAGCCAAGCTCTTCAGCGTCCTCGGCGTGAATGAAGAGGAGCAGGCGCACAAATTCGGCCACATCCTCGACGCCTTCCGCTTCGGTGCTCCGCCGCACGGTGGTCTCGCCCTCGGTCTCGACCGCATCGCCATGCTCGTCAGCGGTGAAGACAGCATCCGCGAAGTCATCGCCTTCCCGAAAAACAACAAGGGCAGCGATTTGATGACCGACAGCCCCACGCAGATCGACTTCAAGACGCTGCGCGAGATCTACATCCAGAGCACCTACAAGGAGAAGAAGCCGGAAGCGTAAAAAGTTGCCTTGTTGCTGTGCAACAAGGCTCAGCCCTGTTCCGCAGGAACAGGGCAACTATGGCTTCGCCCACACGCGATATTCACCTGGCTTCAAGCGGGCTTTGGAAGGGTTTTTCACGATGTAGTCGCGAAACTTCTGCAAGCTCGCCGCACTGCGCACGAGGTGATCAAAGCTTTCCCATTGCCAGAACTGGCCGTGGTGGCCGAGTGCCTTGTTGATCTGCATCGCCGAGAAGTTCTTCCATGCACGACATAATCGCTTCATCTCGCCACGACCTGGGATGCCTGCCAGCACATGCACATGGTTGGGCATCACCACGAAAGCCTCCAGTTGGTATCGCTGGCCATCGAAGTACCGCAGACTGTTTTCGACAAGGAGGCTCAGGTCTGGCGATTTCAGGACGCACTTCCCGTGGCATTCATCGAGCAGGCCATGCCACTCGGCGGTGAAACGCTGGTAAAACTCGCGATGAGCCTCCTCGGGCAGTTCCTCGAGTTTTCGCTGCCAGTCATCCATGCGGCCATCAATGCCATGGGACCACAACCAAGCCTCACGCTCGGTTTGCCACTTCGCCAGAACGCCGGAGGGGATCGAATCCGCGGTGCGCCACGTGATGAAGTAAAAGGCATTCGCCTGCTCCCAATGCGGCAGGTCGCCGTGGGTCACGTCGGTCTTCGCCGAGGGATCGAAGAAGCGAAATTCCATGGGGCAGGATAAGGTTGCCTTGTTGCGGTGCAACAAGGCCCAGCCCTGTTCCGCAGGAACAGGGCAACTATGACCTGATCTTTTTTGCGGCTTTCGGGGGTATTTGAGTTTATTAAATGCTCCCACTGCCGCGTGAAGCCTGATTCATCCCACCCGCCGCCGCCCGCTGCCACGCTCGATGAGCTTGGCAGCATGGCCACGATTGTGACCCACACGACGCCGAAAGAGGGCCCGATGACGCTGCCATCGCACGCGGCCACGATCGAGACCTCGCCGGACATGCCGACGATGGCCGTGCCGAATCCGAGCCGCAGCCTTCCGGCGGCCACGATGCATTCCGCGGGCTCGGTGGCCTCGATGGGCGGCAAATCGAAGGCGCAGACGGCCATGGAGTCCATCTCAGGACAGGATGGCTGGATCAGCGATCGCTACCGTTTGCTCGACAAGCTGGGCGAGGGCGGATTTGGCGTGGTGTATCGCGCGGAGCAGGTGAAGCCGATTCACCGTCTCGTGGCCGTGAAGATCCTCAAAGGCGGCCTCGACAGCGCGGTGATCTTTGGCCGCTTCGCCGCGGAGCGGCAGACGCTGGCGCTGATGGAGCATGAGAACATCGCCCGCGTGTTTGATGCCGGCGAGACGGAGGCTGGCATGCCTTACTTTGTCATGGAGCTGGTGAAAGGCCGCTCCATCACGAGCTACTGCAAGCACAACGAGATCGATCTGCGCCACCGGCTGGAGCTTTTCATCCCGGTGTGCCAGGCGGTGCATCATGCGCATCAAAAGAGCATCATTCACCGCGACCTGAAGCCCTCGAACATCCTCATCACGGACGAGGGCGGGCGCATCACGCCGAAGGTGATCGACTTCGGCATCGCGAAGGTGGTTGAGGGCCGTGACATCTCGCAGGCGGATTTCACCGGCATCGACCAGCTCGTGGGGACGCCCGGGTACATCTCACCGGAGCAAATCGAGCATGGCAGCAGCCATGTGGACACCCGTAGTGATGTTTACGCGCTCGGTGCGATCCTCTTTGAATTGCTCACGGGCACTCCGCTGGTGACTCCGGCGGACATTGCCTCGAAGCCGATCCACATCCTGCTGCGAGAAATGGCCGAGCGGGATGCGCCGAAGGCCTCCTCGTATGCGCCGGAGCTCGCGGGTGACCTCGACTGGATCGTGATGAAGGCCCTGGAGCGTGATCCGGACCGTCGTTACGGCGGTTGTGATGACCTCGCGGATGACATCTCGCGCTTTCTCGCTTTTCAGCCGATCTCGGCGCATCCGCCGAGCCGCTCGTATCTCATCGGCCGCTTTGTGCGCCGGCATCGCATCGGGGTGGCAGCGAGTGCCGCGATTGCGTTTGCCGTTCTGGCGGGCGGCATCACCAGCACCGCGCTCTACTTTGAATCGGAAAAGAACCGCACGCGTGCCGAGCAGGCCGGAGACGACCTGCGGAAATCCTACAGCCAGAGCGATGAGCAGATGGCGCGGCAGTTCACGGAGCGGGGACAGTTCGCGGAGTCGGTCGCTTACCTGACACGCTCGCTGCGCACCGATCCGCGGAACAGCCTCTCGTCCACGAACCTGCTCTCGCTGCTCTCGAATGTGCATTTGATGCATCCGGTCACGCACCGGCTGCCGCTGCCGGAAGGGGCGAAGGAGGCCCGCATGACCGCCTTCAGCCGCGAGACGGGTGTGGCGCTCGCGGTGAGCATGCTGATGTCCGAGCGTCTCGAGGCGCCGCTGCAAAATGTGCGGCTGCCCATTCACGAGGTCATCAGCGTGTGGGACATCCAAAAAGGCGCCGCCAGCCGTGTGGATCATCCGCT
>CALMTT010000596.1 GCA_937872615.1 uncultured Verrucomicrobiaceae bacterium
CTGGTGGTGCTTGAACCGCGGAGGTTGCTTGGATCGTATGCGCGGCCAGGTGAATCCTGCCTACACAAGAACAAATGCCAATGAGCAGCCGTTTTGGCTCCAAGTGCCAGCCTTGCCCCTGCCTGGGGAGGACGACAGCGTCGCAAGACAGGTTTTTCGCGGTCGCTTGGACACATCAGCCGCCCACTTTGGGCACGAGGCAAGCCACGGCTCCGCTCAAGGTGTGCCGATCCTTCCCCGTGAAACTGTCGGGGCTACGACGGATACCGACCTGAATATCCCATGGTCGGGGACGGATGTCATTCGCACGATGGTGCCTGCTGTCGGGGATTATCGCCTGATCATGGGGCGCTATGAAGTGCCTGAAGACATGTGGATGCAGCACCCTGTTTGGAAGCAAGAGGAGAACAAGGGCATGGCTGCCAAGAAGACGATTCATTCCTTCACTGCGCACAATGCTAATGGAGAGCCGGGAGTACTCTTGGAGCCGGAAACCAGCTCGCCCACTAACAACCAGCTCATCGCTGGCTTGTCGTATATCGACGTGGCAGGGGGTAACCGGGATTACCGAGGGCGCCGCCCTGACCTGCCGCCGGATCAAGGCTGGGGCCGTGTGGCCAACAGCTTTGGAGATTTTGACAATGGTATTGGAAACTCGCGTGATGGCCCTTGGGTCAACAAGCCTGACGAGGGGAATTTCTTTGCTGGGAGATTCACGCGGTTTAACCAGCAGCGCTTTTACCGATCAGGCTACTTCTACGACCCGTGGAACAATAGTGAAGACTGGCGTTCAGGGATCTACATGACTCCGAACCGCATTGTTTCCAGCCCCGTCATGTTTGGATCTTTGCCCACTGGCGTTTGGAGTGGTGGGAATGTCCCTTCATCCGCCGATCCGCTGAACGGAAGTGGCGTGAATTATTCCAACTCGGCAGGAAAGCCCTGGCAGACGTTGTTGTTCCGGCCTTACGTCCGTTCACACGCTAATCTCGGCAAAAGTGGGCACCCGGGTTCTGTGAACCCTCGAGACCACTACCTGCTGGACATGTTTACCATGCCGGTAGTGGAGCCCTATGCGATCAGCGAACCTCTTTCCACGGCTGGCAAGATCAATTTGAACTATCAAATCATGCCTTTCACGAACATCAGGCGTGCTACGGCACTCCATGCCCTGATGAAAGGGGAATTGATGACGACGATTCCGAACAATATGGATGCTCACAAGGCCAAGGAGTTTTACTCGAGCACCAACCGCTTCTCCGATCCGCAGCGGCAGTCCATGTGGGGAGGCACACAAGGAGATCTAACGTGGAGTGAGACAACCTCGCCTGACCGAAAATTCTGGCACCGCCCTATAAACCTGGATGCGACGTTGGCCCAGTTTGACAGGAAATTTAACCTTGGACCCATCGCTGGAACCCCACATTCAGCAACAGTCTACAATGGGCTCTTCCGCTCGGCGTCACAGATTTGCGAAATGCACTTGGTTCCTGACGTTAGCGGAGGCACTTCGGACGGCGGGGAAAATGTAAGCAGCGTCAACGGCTTGACGTCCAGTTCAACAGCGAGCCAAATCGAGTCCGCCATGACAACGTTCTGGCAGAACCACTCGCCTACGGGTGACAACACTCGTGAGCGGCCTTACTCGAATCTTTACGCCAGAGTTACCACCCGGAGCAATACGTTCCGCGTTCATGTGCGGGCTCAGCTCATCCGAAAGGCGCGCTCTGTTGAGCCCACCAAAATTGACCCGGACAAGGACGCCATTGTCAGTGAATACCGGGGATCCACCCTGATAGAAAGGTTTATCGACCCGACAAACGCGACGATTGTCCTGCCGGACTATGGGGCCAGTTCCAGCCCGCTAACGGAAGTGCCTCTCGAGGCTTTCTACCAGTTCCGCACACTCGAGTCCAAACGCTTCAGCCCGTAACCCACAAGGCAGTTCCGGCCTTCATTACACGCTATGAAACTTTTCGCTTCATCTCATCATACGCGACCTTCTTCTGACGGCTTTTCACTTGTGGAAGTTGCCTTGGCAGTGGCGATTGCGGCTGTTGGAATCATTACCTGCCTTGGATTGCTGCCCGAGGGGTTGGAAATGTCACGCCGCACCTCCGAATTGGCTATCACCAGCAATATTCTTGAGCAGGTGATCCGGGATGTCGAGAATGCCGGTTGGCCCTATTTGGTGACGGTTCAGGGGTCGAAGGTAAAAAAATACTTCAACGACCAAGGGACCGAGGTCGCACAGGATGCGAAGGACATCACCTATTTTGTCGAGATTGACTATTCGCCCCTAGCCTATCTTTCAGCGACCAATCCGAGTGTAGATGGCCTTCAACAAAATCTCAAGAGGCTGGTCATTCGGATGGCTGCGACCAGCAATCCTGACTACAAATTCGAAGGCAAAAACCCGGCGCTTTACAAGACGTTCAACCATTTGGTCGCCAAAGACCGGCCGCAAATTTGACAGGATCTACTATGAAGTCATCCGCGCAAAAACCTTCCAGTCTCTTCATCACATCTCGTGGCTTTACGTTAGTTGAAGTCATGGTTTCAGTCACCATTCTAGTGGTGTTGATGATGATCGTGGCGAACTTTGTCTCCCTCGTCCAAAGAACTTGGGTTCGATCGAATTCACAAGTGTCCCAGTTCCGGGAGGCACGTCTTGCTTTCGACCTTTTGACCAGAAATCTGTCTCAGGCTACCTTGAACACCTATTGGGAAAATGAATTCGAAAACTTGGGGAACGATTCAGCTGGTCAGGTGATCACGAAAGCTAAGAATTATATCCGCCAATCTGAACTCCAATTTGTCTGTGGACCGACCGTCGGGGCTAATGGTTTGTTTGCCACGGGCGACGCCCAAAGCTACCCTGGTCACGGAGTTTTTTTCCAAGCACCCCTCGGTGTCACTGGTTTAGTTCCGACGACCACAAATGGTTCTGCAGATACGCAAAACCTTGTTAATTTGATGTGCGGGCGGGGCTACTTTGTTGAGTGGGGGAGTGACGAGTCATTCCGCCCGGCGTTTCTGAGCACACTGACATCAGTCCCTCCCCGCTTCCGATTGCGGTTGATGGAATTCAGTCCAACCGCCGAGCAAAACATGATTTACAATCCATCCTTCCGTCCAATTATAAGCAATTCAAAAAAATGGTTTCAAGGGGCTTTGAATAGCGAAGTGCAGTCTGGAGCGGAGACGGCGGCCAATCGTGCTGTGACTAGGCCAGTTGCGGAAAACATTCTCTGCTTGGTGATCGCTCCGCAGAATAGCGTTGCCGCAACGTCGCTCGGTGGCAGTGGTGGGGGAAGTAACACACAGTATTCAATAGCTCCACAATATGCCTATGACTCGACCTTGATCACCAATCCTGGTGCCACAGCCGGTACTGGAGGGACTCAAGGCACGCGTCACTTGCTGCCTCCGATCTTGAAGGTTAGCATGGTCGCATTGGACCATTTGGCGGGAGAGCAACTCTCGTCGAATCAGGCATTGCGTCAGTCGGTCATTAGCACCGTTGGGGGACTGTTTAAGAGCGCCTCACAGCTTCAATCGGACCTTGATGGCACCTCAAACGAGCCCGGAACTCTTGAGAAACTACTGATAAGCAAGCGGTTGAATTTCCGGATTTTCACCACTTCGATCTCGCTCAAACAATCGCGTTGGAGTCTGTGATTTGGAATTTGAACCTCAAAGAATTATTCTATGAATGCCCAGCGACTCTGTCCGGTTCCGCGTCGATCCGCGTTTACTCTTGTCGAAACACTGGTGGTTGTATCGATCATCGTGCTTATCTTGGCGCTCACCGGGCCGTCTTTGCTTGGCACAATGCAGGCGAGCAAGCTCACATCAGCGGGAGGAAGCATGGTGGGCTTTCTATCTGAGGCTCAGCAAATGGCAGTAACTCTCAACACACCGGTAGAAGTTCGATTCTTCCGCTACAAGGTTCGCCCTGACCAGTTCGAGTCGTATCGTTCTTACCAAATGTTTAAAGTGAGTACCCCTAGCGTTGTGGCTGGTGCCACAGTGAGGTTTGAGGAGTTGTTCGAGCCACTGGGGCAGGTGTTCCGCCTTCCAGAGGGGGTTTTGATTCCGCATGATACCGAACTTTCTCCGCTTCTATCAGGAGACGGTTTCCCTGACTCCACGGCAGCCAAGCCGAACGGATATTCCGGCGTCGCAGAGGCCAAGTATGTGGCTATTAGATTTATGACTGACGGCACCTGCCGACGGGTGACCTCTGTCGCAGCCGGGGCGAACTCGATTGGAAATCTTGTCTTTCAAACTCTGAATCAAAGTTATTTCACCTTGGCAGGGAACATCGGCCGCCAGATGAATGTGGCATCTTTGCCCAAAAATTTTTTCACCATTCAAGTCGATCCTTTCAATGGCAAGACTCGGTCGTATCGTCCTGGTGAATACTGAGCTCGGCGCAGAGGCCCCAATATCTGCTCAACTTTCCGCATGACAGGTGGCTAGGCGCCGCTTACCTGCGACATGGGTGATCTTCCTCCTCTCGCTTTAAGTTTCGACGACGTTCTTTTGCTTCCGGCTCACAGCGCAGTTTTGCCTGGAGAAGTCGATGTGAGCACCAAACTTGCCTCGATCGGCCTGAATGTGCCTGTGCTGTCCTCGGCAATGGACACCGTGACGGAGTCCGAACTGGCCATTGCCCTCGCGAGGGAAGGCGGGCTTGGGGTTGTTCATCGGAATATGCCGATTGATCAGCAGGCTGAACAGGTCGCTCGCGTGAAGCGCAGTGAGAACACGGTGATTCAGAATCCGCTTACGGTCTCACCCGAAACCCGGCTCGGTGAACTTCATCGCCTCATGGCTGAGAAGGGTGTCAGTGGCTTCCCGGTGGTGGACAAAGATGGCAAACTGGTCGGTATGGTGACCAGTCGTGACATGTGGTACATCGAAGACGAGAACACACCTGTCTCTGCAGTGATGACTCCTGGCACTCGTTTGGCCACGGGGACCCCACAAACGAACTTCGAGGATGCGCTAAAGATCATTTACACGCACCGAATTGAGAAACTTCCCCTTGTGGATGCCTCCGGCAAGCTCGCGGGACTGATCACGAAGCAGGACATCATCAAGCGCCAGACCTTCAAGAATGCCGCGAAAGACCAAAACGGCCAGCTCCGCGTTGGCGCGGCGGTCGGTGTGGGTGAGGATTGTGTGGATCGAGGCAAAGCGCTGCTCGCTGCCGGTGCCGACGCCATTTTCATCGACGCTGCCACCGGTCACACCAGCCGTGTCATGAGTGTGATCTCGCGTTTGCGCGAAAACCTCGGTGCAGGCGTGCCCATCGTGGCTGGCAATGTCGTCACCGCCGATGGCGCTCGTGATTTGATGTCAGCAGGTGTTTCCGCCATCAAGGTCGGCGTGGGTCCGGGGTCGATTTGCACGACACGAATCATCTCGGGTGTGGGCATGGCTCAATTCAGCGCGGTGCAGGAAGTAGCGGAGGTGTGCAGGCCGGCCGGGGTCACGGTGATGTTCTGCGTCGTCACCGAGGTCGGGTCGAGCGCG
>CALMTT010000597.1 GCA_937872615.1 uncultured Verrucomicrobiaceae bacterium
GGCTCGACAGCATCGTCGGCCAACCACGCCATACCGAGAGTCGGGTCGCTGCTGGACAGCGCTCTGACCGGCCGGACCGATTCGGTAGGTAGCGCGTCGGTGGAGATCTCGCGGACCGGACGGTCCGGGCCCCAGGTTGCACCTACACCGTGGCCGATCGCGTAGCTCAGATGGTGGCGGAAGCGGTAGTCGAGTTCGCGGTCCTCAGCAGTCGCGTTGACGACGATGCCGCCCGGGTACGGAAGGACGTCACCGTTCGCGGTCTCCACCGTGAAGCCTGCTTGGAACAGCACGCTTTCGACATCTCGCTTGGCCCGCCCGAGTTCGGCCTTCTTGATATTCGACAGCGCCATCGTCACCACCGGTTGCACTCGGCCCGGGCGAACCCGCCACTGGAGTTTCGCGCGGCCGTCCCAAAGTTCGTGGTGGTTCTCTGTGGCGTCACCGATGATGACGACCGTCTCGGGGAGGGGGATCCGCCTCCACCGTTCGCCTTCCAAGTTGGTCCTGGAGTCGGTGTCCGCTGCCTCCACCCTCTCGTACCGGGCGCCTCGCACGCGGACGACCAGTTCGTCCGAGTCGTGAATGAACGAGAGGCCGAGGGAGGACGGCGCCCACCCCGAGGCCGCGGTGAGGTCGCCGAGGTCGTCCTGTTCGGCATCGTCTTCGAATGGATCCGGTGCCGAGGCATCCTCCTCTGGGAGGGCCTCACCCGGCAGAAGCTCCTCGTCGAGCGTCTCGGGTGCTACGCCCTCTCCTTCCTCGATTGGGAAGAGCATTCCCGACAGGTAGGCGTACACGGGACTTCCATGCAGGATCTCGTGCTCACCATCCTTGGGGCCGATGAAGTTCGCGCGCAGGTAGTCGACGTAGGCAAGTTGCCCGGCGGATGTCACTTCGCGTCTGCTCCGCTCTTGGTCCAGAGGTAGTCGAACTCCGTGTATGCGAGTGCGCGGTCGAACTGGGTGAACGTGTCGACCATGTTCACGACCAGGCACTCCTCGGTTCCCCCGTTGGCAGGACCGCGAAGCCCGCGGCCGACCATCTGGAGGTACCGATTCGGAGAGAAAGTCGGGCGGGCGATGTACAGAGCACGCACCTTCGGCGCGTCGAAACCTTGGGTCAGGAGATCACAGTTGACTAGGACCCTGGTCTGACCCGACCGGAACGCTTCGATCTTCCGGCGCCGTTCCTGCCCTCGCATCTCGCCGTCTACCGCATCTGCGGATCGCCCCCGACTCCGGATGAGAGCGGCCGCTACATGTGCGGAAACGACGGTGGGGGTGAAGACCAGAATGGGCCAATCGTCCGGCTGGCGCATGATGCTGTCGACCAGGTCCTGCGTTCGATCCAGCCGCTCCCCGAGCATTGTCAGGATGCCCCTCGAGACATCATCCCAGCCGGTCGCGCCAGTGCGCCCTTCGGTGGGCGCGTTCTCAACCACGATTCCGCTCAGAAGCTGATGCTCCACATTGGAGAGGACTCGCATGTCGCGGAGTTGACCGATGGGGTCATCCGGGTCGAGGACATCAAGTCGCCGTTCGCCGAAGCGAGCCACGAACTGCCGGTTGACCTCCTCGTTCGTTCCCCGGAAGGGAGTGGCGGTGAGCCCTAGCAGCGGCCGCGGTGTCCGAGCGCCGGTTCCCTGGGTCATTCCCAGCCAGCGAAGAATGGTGGTGTACCTCGACGAACCCGCGCGGTGAGCCTCGTCGATCACGACGAGCTTGGCGTCGCGAAGCCAGGTGTGCGCCTGCCTGTTCGCGGCGCTGCCGATCATGGATTCGAGCTTCGCGTCTGTTGCGACGACGATCTGCAGCTCCTGAAGCGACTCGTCAGCCTCGTAGTTGTTCCAGTATCGAGTGATCTCCAGTGGCCGCTCGTCACCGAAGGCGCGCCATACCTCAGTCCAGGACAGGATGGCTTGCTCGCAGAGCTCCTCAGACTGCGCAATCCAAAGTACCGGGGCACCAAGCTCGCCGTCTCGCATCATCGTCGCCACCGCCTCGGTCGTGACGCGGGTCTTGCCTGCCCCAGTAGGCAGGTAGAGGAGGCCGCGACGGTGTTCACCGTCGTCCTCCTTCAACAGTGCGGTATCGCGAATCTGGGTTAGCAGGTCCTTCTGGAAGCTGTGAAGTTCCCTGAGCTCGAGCCTGCCCGGAACGACCTCGATCGGCGCATTCTTCTTCTCTCGCGTCCCCGCAAAGGCGCGCGGGAACCCGAGGTCATTCACGAAGCGCTCCGCTTCCGCGGTGCCGTCCCAAGCCCGCGGGACGGCCAGGCCCCGCCTGTTGATCGGATCCTTCAACCGCCGTAGCGCGTCGTTTCCGCGAGTATCGAGGTAGAGCTGGGCGACCTCGAGGTCTGACTGCTTGCCCTGACGGTCCTCGATGATCGACAGCAGGCCATCGGGCAGGTCAGCCTCGAGAGCTGGTCGACCTACCAGCGTAAGTAGCTTCTCAGTCTCCGAATCCTGCGCCTGGACATCCTGGATGAGGCGAGACTTCCTGAGCCGCTCGTCCTGTTCGAGGATCGCGTCCGCGTCGCCACGCGTCAAGCGGAGCCGTAGAACCCTACTGGCCTCAAGGAGAACGTCCCTACGGTCGAACTGGTCATCGACGAGCACCATGCGTCCGTCGAGGTGGGCCGGCAGAGGACGCTCCTGCGTGCCCGAAGGCCCCGTTGTCCTACGGACGATCGACCTGCACTCCCGCAGCAGGACATCGTCGAGCCTCGCATCAACCACGCGAGCCAGAGTCGGGTAGACATCCAGAAGCGGGACAGCGTCACCGGATGGCGTCCAGTCGATCGCCTTTGCGATGACGTCGGCAGCCATAGGAATCGGCCAAACCGCGCCGATGGCCTCGTCCATGCAGGTCACCGCGCCGCAGTATCGCGCCAGTTTCTCGTCCTCGACCTTCCCGCGATACATGGCGACATACTTTTCCGGTGCCTGCACGCCCTCGCCCTTCTTCTTCTCGCCTTCTTTCGTGCCTTCACCAAAGGTCGAGGCGCCGTGCGGGGCATTAAAAGGCAGGTAGAGGAAGAACGGCTTCTTGCCCGCGTGCTCGCCGATGAAACGCAGCGCCTCGCGACGAAAGACATCCGTCACATAGGTGCCCTTGTCCTCCTGCGTCCGCTCATTGCCGCGGAACAGCGACGGCACGCCGTAACGCTCGTGCGTGTAGTAATCGATCCCGTTGTTGCCGTGGCCGTAAAAGAAATCAAAGCCGCGCTGCAGCGGCAGGTAGCGCCTTGCTTGCCCCATGTCCCACTTGCCCACGCAGCCGGTCGCGTAACCGGCCTTCTTGAGCATGTCGCCGATCGTCACCTCGCGCACATCCAGGCCGAGCGTCATCTCCGGAGACACGGCATACTCCTCCGGCGAGAACTTATAGCCGTAGTTCACCATGTCATTGCGCACCATGTCATAGAGCCCGTTGCGCTGCGGATAGCGTCCCGTGAGCACGCTGCCACGAGAAGGCGTGCAGGCCGGCCAGGTCACATAAAAGCTCGTCGCTCGCACGCCCTCGGCGGCCAGCTTGTCCAGATTCGGCGTGATGAGCGGCTTCGTGCCGATGCAGCCGAGATCGGGGTAGCCCTGGTCATCGCTGATGATCAAAACGACATTCGGCTGCGCACCCAAGCACGCAGCCGAAAGCAGGAAGAGCAGAAACAGAACTCGCATGGCCGACTGAACGGCGGCACGCGGCGCTTTACTTCACTTTGAAGAGCTCCACGTCGAAAATGAGCGCCTCGTTCGGGCCGATGTCACGACCAGCGCCGCGAGGGCCGTAGGCGAGACGGGACGGGATGTAGAATCGGAACTTCGAGCCTTCCTTCATGAGCTGCACGCCCTCCGTCCAGCCGGCGATGACGCGGTTCAGCGGGAATTCGATGGTTTCGCCGCGCTTGTAGCTGCTGTCGAACACCTTGCCGTCGATCAGCGTGCCTTCGTAATGCACTTCCACGGTGTCCGTGGCCTTCGGGCTCTTGCCGGTGCCTTCGGTGATCACTTTGTATTGGAGGCCGGAGGCCGTGACTTTCACGCCTTCTTTCTTGGCGTTGTCTTCGAGGAACTTTTCACCTTTGGCGAGTGCGATGTCGGACATGATGGGATGATGGCGGGGTTGGTTAAGAGGCGCGGAGACTAGCGGCTTCACGCCATCTGGCAAGCCCGTCCACCATCCACCTGATGCACCACCCCGCTGAGCGCATCCTTTTCCGCCCAGTCGAGATTCGTCGTCGTGATGATTTTCTGCGTGCCATTCGGCAGCAGGCTCAGCAACGCACGTCTCCGGTGCGCATCCAATTCGCCAAACACATCATCAATGAGCATCAGCGGAGCCTCGCCGCGTGATTTTTCCAGCACATGGGCCTGCGCCAGCTTCATCGACAGCGCAAACGACCGCTGCTGGCCCTCGCTGGCGAAGGTCGTCGCATCGCGATCATTCAGAAACATCGCAATGTCATCCCGGTGCGGCCCAAAGGCTGTGGAGCGTGATTTAGACTCTTCCTCCCGCATGCACGCCAGCGCCTCAAACAGGCTCCCGGCCTCAAATGTGCTCGTGAAGGCGATCCGCGTGCTTTCCGCGCCTTCGCTCAAATGCGCATGCGCTGCCGAAACCTGCGGATTGAGCGCCTCACACAGTTCGGCACGCCGTTGCCACAAAACGGCCGCGAAGCCGTCCATCACCCGCGCAAAGGCATCCGCCTGCTTCCACGCGATCACAGCATCCCGCTTCAAAACGTAGTTCCGACCTCGCAAAGCCCGCTCATAGCCACGCAAAGCATGCAGGTAGTCCGGAAACATCTGACTCGCCGCGAAATCCAAAAAACGCCGCCGATGCTCCGCGCCACCGCGCAGCAGATTCATGTCCCGATGGTCCATCCACACCACCAAACCGGCCGCCGCGAGGTAATCCGCCGACTTCCCACACGTCACACCATCCAGCGCGAGTCGCCTCGCCGTCGCACTTTGCGCATAGCGCAGCCGTTTCCCGCTCCAAACCGCCTCCACGAGGCAGGTTGAGGCCTCAAAGCGCACCAGTTCGCTCCGATTCGTCGTCCGCGGCGATTGCAGCCGCATCAACACACACGCCGCCTCGATGAGTGACGTCTTCCCCTGTGCATTCCGCCCCACTAGCAGCGTCACATCCGGATGCAGCTCCACCTTCGCCTCGGCGAAGCAGCGGAAATCACGCACAAACAGATCGGTAAGCATGGAGCGCGGAGCAGAGAGCAAAGAGCCCCGAGCCGCAACCCTGCGCAGGCATTTTCTGGCCTCTCCGCTTGATTTGGAGGCCTGCGCACGGATGAATCGCGCCCCATGTCCACCTTCCGCACCGTCAAAGGCTTCCGCGACTTCTTCCCCGAAGAATGCGCGCTGCGTAACTACATCGCCGAAACTTGGCGCGTCGTCGCACGCCGTTATGGCTTCGTCGAGTATGAGGCACCCGTCGTCGAGAGCACCGATCTGTTTCGCAAGAAAAGCGGCAACGAGATCACCGCGCAGCTCTTCTGCTTCCGCGACAAGGCCGACCGCGAGATCACGCTGCGCCCGGAGGTGACGCCGTCGCTCGCTCGCATGGCCACCGCACGCCAGCGCGACTTCAAAAAGCCCATCAAGTGGTTCCAAATCGGTCCCTGCTTCCGCTATGAGGAGCCGCAGGAAGGCCGCGGCCGCGAGTTCATCCAGTTCAATGCCGACGTGCTCGGCGACAGCGGCCCCGCCACCGCTGCGGAGCTCATCTCGCTGGCCATCGACACCATGCGCGAGTTCGGCGTCAGCGCCGACGACTTCGTCATCCGCCTCAGCAACCGCGAAATCTGGAACGGCTTCCTCGCCGAGAAAAACATCGCCGCGGAGCACATCAACACCTTCCTCGCCATCATCGACAAGATCGAGCGCAACAAGCCAGAGGAGACTGAGAAAAATCTCGCCGCGCTCGGCCTCAGCACCGCCGCCGTGCGCGAGTTCATGACCTCCACGGACGAGAACCACCCCGCCTTCGCCGATTTGAAGGCCAACCTCACCGCCCGCGGCCTCTGGCAGCACGTCCGCATTGATGCCACCATCGTGCGCGGCCTCGCCTACTACACCGGCGTCGTCTTTGAGGTCTTCGATCTCAAGCACGGCCTCCGCGCCCTCGCCGGCGGCGGCACCTACGACAAACTGTGCGCCCTCATCAGCGATGGAAACGTCGATATGCCCGCCGCAGGCTTCGCCATGGGCGATGTCGTGCTCGGCATCCTGCTCAAGCGCACGCCCGGTGCCCAAATGAAGCTCACCAGCGCCCTCCTCGCCGCCAGCAGCATCGACGCCTTCGTCGTCATCGCCGATGAAGCCCAGCGCCCCCACGCCCTCGCCGCCATCCAGCAACTCCGCGCCGCCGGCATCCGCATCGATTACCCCTTCGGCTCGCAAAAAGTCGGCAAGCAATTCCAAGCCGCCGAAGACCGCAAAGCCCGCTTCGCCCTCGTCTTCGGCGCCGAATATCCCGAAGTCATCGTGAAGAACCTCGTCGCTCGCTCACAGACCTCCGTGTCCGCCGCGAACCTCGTCGAAGAGGTGCTCAGAATGCTCGCGGAGCCCGCAATTGGTCCGTTGATCGCCTGATTTGCCCGAAAATCGCTCTCGACGATTTTCTTCCTATAACGTATTTTTTTCGCGTTATAGGAAGAAAATCATGTTCGTCGGTCGAAGCGAAGAAACAGCCCGTTTGCGTGGTGCCATCGAGGCTCGCACGTCAAAGATCGCGCTTGTTTACGGTCGCCGCCGCATAGGAAAGACCGCCTTGATCCGCCAGACGATCGGGCGCACGCCGGCGCTGGTCATCGAGGGGCTCGAAAACCAGTCCACGCAGGCACAGATCGCCAGTTTTCTCGATCAGGCCTCGCGACAGCTCCGACGCAAGCTGCCGGCCGTGACCACCTGGCAGGCGGCGCTGATGGAGCTGGATGCCGCGCTCGCCAAAAAGCCGATGGTGATCGTGCTGGATGAGTTTCAATGGCTTGCCAACTACCGCCAGGAGCTCGTCTCCGTGCTCAAAATGGTCTGGGAAACCCGCCTGAGCCGCAAACCGGGACGCACGCTCATTCTCTGCGGATCGATCGCCTCCTTCATGACGACGAAGGTGCTGAACTCGAGCGCGTTTTACGGCCGCGTGGATGTCACCATCCACCTGCAAGGCTTCCAGCTCGCGGAAACGGCCCGCATGCTTCCCAAGCGCGGTTTTGGCGAGGTGCTCGATGCGCAGTGCTTCACCGGTGGCGTGCCGAAGTATGTCGAACTGCTCTCCCAAGGCTCGTCCATCGCGAAAAGCATGAACGAGGAGGCTTTCCGGCCGCACGGCTATTTCGTGCAGGAGTATGAGCGCATCTTCACCAGCCACTTTGGCTGGAATGATGAGTTTCAGCGCCTCATCCGTGCGCTCGCCGCCGCGCCGTATGGCCTGAACCGCCGGGAACTGGCCGCGAGCGCGAAGATCGACGAGGGCGGCATGCTCAGCCAGCGGCTCTACGACCTCGAAGCCGCCGGATTCATCTCCTCGCAGCGTCCTTTCGACAAAGGGCACGAGTCACGCCTCATCCGCTACCACTTGAGCGACCCTTGGATGAGCTTTTACCACGCCTTCATGCGCACGCGGCTGAAGCAGATCCGCGAGGAGGACCGGAAAGACCTCTTTCTGGCGATCCGCCAGACGGGCGCGTTTCGTTCGTGGATGGGGCGGGCATTCGAGCTGGTCTGCATGCGGCATAGCAGCCAGCTCGCGGAACTGCTGGGTTTTGGCTCGATCAGCTACGACTCCGGCCCGTGGTTCCGCGCACCGCGCAAAGGCATCACCGGCGTGCAGATCGACCTTGCCTATGATCGTGATGACAAGGTCATCACGCTCTGCGAAATGAAGCGTCAAACCGCGCCGCTGGGACGCGCCGTGATCCCTGAGGTGGAACGCAAGGCCGAAGTGCTCCGCACCGAGTTTCCCGGGCGCACCGTGCAGCCTGTGCTCGTGGTGGACGGCCCCGTTTCGAGGGAAGTGGAGGCCGCTGGCTACTTTTTCCGCATCGTCCAAGCCTCTGAACTACTGAAATGATTTTCTTCCTATAACGTGATTTTTTGGCGTTATAGGAAGAAAATCGTTTCCGATTGATCTGAGCATATCTTGGCCTTCAAAGCGGCAATCCTGCGCATGGCAACTCATGGCACGTCCGATGCTGGAAGCCCGGTGAACCCCGTTCACTGCCATGATTGACTTTGCCCTCGAAAAATACCCGGTCCGTTATCCGCTGGAAACCAGCGTCCAGTGCATGATCCGTCCGTTGGAGCCTGCGGATGACGCGGGCTTCATGCGATTCCTGCATGAGGTGCCGGAGTTTGAACGCCTGTTCATCAAGCAGCGGCTCGACAACCCCGCGCTGGTCAAAGAGTGGTGTGCGGATGTAGATTACGATGCACGGCTGCCGCTGTTGGCCTTTGCAGACGGGCAGGTCATCGGCCTCGCCACGCTGGAGCAGCGTCACGGTGGCTGGAAGCGGCACATCGGCATGACGCACCTGCTCACGCACCCCGGTTATCGCGGCGTGGGGCTCGCGGGCATGCTCATCCGCGAGATCATTGACGTGGCACGGCACTGCGGCCTCTCGCATCTCCAGGCGGAGTTCAACGCGGAGCGGGAGCTGGCCATTCGCGCCTTTCGCGAATCAGGATTCGACGAACTGATGCGGCTGCACGGCTACGTCATGGACATGCAGGCCAAAACGCACGCGTATGTGCTCATGGGCATGAAACTGACCACCGACATCGAAAACACCGGCGCGGGGGATTAACCGGCCTGCGGCTGTGCGGCGATGCGGGCGGCTTCTTTGGCTTCGAAGGTCTCCTTGGCGATCTTGCGGGCGGCGGAAACGATGTGCGGGCAGGCTTCGAGGCAGAGCAGGGGAATGGCTCCGGCTTGGGCCTTGGAGTCATCGACGGGCAGCGGCTGAGAAGGTGTGAGCGGCCAGAGGATGCGGCGGAGGCAGTTTTTGTTGGCGCAGGTCTTGGCGAACATGCTGAAGGCCTGCTCGTCACTGATTGTGTTGGTGAAACGATACATGCCGGTCTGCCTGCCGAGCAGTTCGCGCAGCGGTGTGGCACTCACCGTGCCGTTTTCGAGGGCCGAGGCACTGCCGACGGCGGCGGGGTAGAAGAAATCGAGCGCGAGACGCAGCTCATCGAGGCCGCTGACATGCAGTTCCCAGCCGCGTTTGAGCGTGGGTGCGGAATGAAGCGGACGAAACTTGCCGGCGTCATCGTAGCGGGCGAGTTCGCGAGCTTCCACCGGGCCATGGAAGGGCGTCAGATCGGCGCGATCGTGATCGGAGGCATGGCGGAGGGTGAACTGGTCGTTCTCCGCCTTGGTGATGGCAATTTCGCCGATCATGTTTCGCCCACCATCGAGCCATGCGGCGAGTTTGGCATTCAGCGGAGAGTTGCTGACAGTGCCGCTGGCTTGAATGCCGTGCTTGGAATCGAAATCGTGTACCTGATCGAGGATGACATCGGCCATGTGCGGCTCGGTGCCGATGGCGCCGCTGTAGTAAAGCAGGCGGCCTTGGAGTTCGTGCGGGTTTTGATGGAAGACACCGAGCTCGCTCAAGGCCGCGCCGGTTTCCTCGCGCATGCCCAGCAGCACCGGGATGTCCTGAAAGCTGTGGAGGCCATCCGCGATGAAGAAGGGCACGACGACGACATTCGGCGCGGTGGTCATCTTGGCCCAATCGGCCACGAACGGAGCTTCTTCCATGTAGGCATCGACCACCTCGGCAAAGCCGTAACCACCCTCGCGGATGAGAGCGACCTGGTTCTCGATCACTTTGCGGGAGTTCTCATTCAGGTTCGTGCCGTGGCCGACAATGATGAGGCTGGTCTGATCACGCGGCACGCCGGGCGCGACCTCATCGGCACGCTGCAACAGAAGGCGTGTCATGTTGGGATGAATGCCGACGGGATCGCAGTAGTGGATGGTTTTGCCATCGCGATGCGTCACGGGGCCATCGACTCGCAATTCACGCGGGAGCACCTGCTGGCAGAAGTAGCCCTCGCTGATGAAATTCGGCACGATGTAGATCACATCGCTTTCCACCATCTCATAGACCTCGCGCATGTTTGGCTCCTCTTTCCAGAAGCAGCAGGCGACTTCGCGAAAGAGGCCGCGGCGGCGGATTTCATCGGCGTGGAGATGCGTGGGAGCGCTGGAGTCGGGGTTCATCGTGGAACCGTGACCGACAAGAATAAGAGCGGCGTGAGTGTGGGCGGACAAAACGAGAAGTTAGAGGTTAAAAGTGAGATGTGATCCTCTTTTACGTCAGCCGTGGCGGAAGCGGATGTCGCGGATTTTGGCCTTGGGGAGCTGCGTTTGGAGGCGTTTGAGGATCTTGGGCTTTTCGAGCATCAGGGCGTGATGCGCGGAGGGTTGCGTGAGGCGCACGGTGAGGATGCCGCGCTCCATGCTGTCGGGTCGCGTGAGCTTGAAAAGAAGGTCGCCGACGATGTCCTTCCAAGCGTCGAGCACATCCTCCAGCTTCACGCGGTCGGCCAGGCCGGCGGCAGCGACGATTTTCGGGGCGAGATCGGCCACGTTGAGGGTGGGCAGGGTGATGACGGGCCCGTCGGCCACGCCGCGCCACGCGGCCACGAGGCGGTGGCGCATCAATTGCTTGGGCGTGGGTTTGCGGTCGTTCACGTGCGCATGCTAGACGGCAATCGCCGCGTGCTAAATCGCAAATTTCAAATCTCGCATTCTCCGGGGCCGCCGCTATGGGTGGCCCCCGTTTTCTCCCCGACCATGCCCGACGCCGCCCTTCCCACCGAACACACCGATCCCGTGAACGCGCAGATTCTCGCTGTCAGCGAGGACCGTGTGAAGGGCTTTCACCAGCATCCCTTCCAGTTCATCTCTGAGCAGAGCGGTGTGCCTTTTGACACCGTGGTGGAGCGCATCCGCGCCATGCTGGCCGCCGGCGTCATCCGCCGCGTGCGCCAGACCTTGCTCGCGAACAAGCTCGCCGAGGGCGCACTCGTCGCGTGGAAGGTGCCCGCGGAAAAACTGGAAGGTGCGTTTGAGTTCCTCTTCAAACAGGACCCGTTCAGCGGTCACGTCGTGCTGCGCAGCACCGATCGCGAGGTCAGCGGCAGTGATTTCCGCCTGTGGACGACGCTGAAGGTGCCGCAAGACCGCAACATCAACGACCACTGCGATGTGCTGAAGCGCCTCATCGGTGCTGAGGACTACTACACGATGCAGGCGCATGGCATTTTTGCCCTCGGAGTGGGCCATGTGCGCCGCAAGACGATGGAGCCCGGCGAAAAGGCCGACGAGCCCGCCGTGATGATGACGACGAACATCGCCGATCTCGACGCCGAGGAGTGGAATGTGCTGCTGCATCTCAAAGGCGACCTCAAGACCGAGGAAATCGGTCCTGAACCGTGGGCGGGCCGTGCCAAAGACGCTGGCGTGAGCCTCGAACGCTTCTGCGAAGTGGCCAAGCAGCTCGACCAGAAAGGTGTCATCGGCCGCTTCTCGACCTTCCTCGAGCATGTGAAGCCCAGCGCGAGCGGTCAGCGTGTGACGCGTTTCAATGCTCTCTTCCACTGGAAGGTGCCAAAGGGCATGGAAGAACGCGCCGGCGGCGAAGTGGGCCGTCATCCCATCATGACGCACTGCTACTGGCGTGAAGGCGGCGACCGCTTTGCTAATGTCAACATTATGGGCGTCATCCACGGCAGCGACAAGGAAACCGTGCTGGCCCACAAGGCCGCGATCGACAAGCATCTGGCCGACGTTGGCATTCCGCTGCTCTACACAAACGTCTTCTGGGGCGGTCGCAGCGAGATCAAGCCGAGCGAGATTTCTCCCATCGTGTTCAAAGAGTGGCACGCCAAGTGGAAGGACACGACCGGACCGGTGATTTGAGCCGGTTCGCCGACCCGGCAGTGAAAAATTCTTGTCCTGGAACGGTGATTGCGGTTTCATCGGCGGACGGGTCTGGATATTCCGGCCCGCCATCGCTCATGACTGATCTTCACCGCCGTATCGCAGCCGCTCAGGGCTACCTCGAGCTGGGTCTCCTCGAAGAGGCCCGGGAGGAGCTGGCGGCATTGCCTGTCGAGGCGCATGGCCGTGTGGATGTGATCGAGATCGCGCTGCTCTGCCTGATGGGCGAGCACCGGTGGGAGGAGGCCTTCGCGCTGGCATCGAAATTGTGCCTTGAGGAGCCGGCGGAGCCCGGTGGCTTCATTCACGCGGCGTTTTGCCTGCATGAAATGGGCCGCACGGCGGAGGCTCTGGATTTTCTCGGTCGCGGGCCTGCCGAACTGCGCACGAAGCCGGTCTATTTTTACAACATGGGCTGCTACCACGCGAAACTCGGCCAGATGGACAAGGCGCTGCGCTATTTGAAGCAGGCCTTCGACATGGATGAGAGCCTGCGCCGCTATGCGAGGAAGGACCCGGATCTCGCCGCGTTGCGTGAGAAGCTCCAGAGCAAGACCACGGTATGATCACGCTCACGCCCCAGCGGCTGGCGGCCGTGACAGACTGGTTTGAGGATAATTTCCGCATGCGTGGAGACATCGGCGCCTCGGTCTCCATCTGGCAGCAGGGGCGTGAAGTGCTCTCGCTCGGCCATGGGCATCGTGATCGTGCCCGCACGCAGCCTTGGACGAAAAACACGCTCGTGCCGGTGTGGTCGGCCACGAAGGGACCGGCGGCGGTTTGCACGCTGATCGCGCTGCACGAGGCTGGTATCCCGCTTGATTGCCCGGTGGCGGAAGTGTGGCCGGAATTTGTCGGCGGTGGGAAGTCGGACGTGCGCTTTTTGCATCTCTTCACGCACACGGCGGGGCTTTGCGCTCTCGATGAGCGTGTGCCCATCTTTCACTACGAGTCTGTCATCGAGGCGCTGGAGCGTCAGCAGCCGCTGTGGGTGCCGGGAACGCATCAGGGCTATCATGCGCGGACCTTTGGCTTCCTGCTCGATGAGATCGTGCGGCGTGTGACGGGCGCGGAGTCGCTCGGCGAGTATTTTCACGAGATCATCGGCGGGCCGATGGAGCTCGATTTTTGGATCGGGCTGCCGGACGAGCAGTTTCATCGTGTCTCGCCCATCTATCCGGGGAAGATCAGCATCGCCGCGGCGGACCAGCCTTTCATCAAAGCCTTCAACACGCCGAACTCGCTCACGATCCGCACCTTCCAGTCGCCCTTCGGGCTGAATGCGGTGAGTGATTTCAATCAAAGCGAGACTTGGGCACGTGGTTACGCCAGCATGGGCGGTGTGGGCAGTGCGTCGGGGCTGGCGAAATTTTACGCGATGCTCGCGGATGGCGGGCGCTGGCTCGGCGTGGAGGCGGTGCCGCCTGCGGTGATGCAGCAGCTCGACACCACGATCTGTCAAAATGACGACGCGGTGCTGCTCACGCCCATCGCCTTCGCCGCGGGTGTCATGCACGACCCGCTCGAGCTCGATCCCGAGTCCGAAACGCATGGTCGGAAGCTCCGCCAGCTCTACGGCACGTCGAACAAGGCCTTCGGGCATCCCGGAGCCGGTGGCAGCCTGGCCTTTGCCGATCCGGAAAACGGCATCGCCTTTGCCTACGTGATGAATCAAATGGAGACCGGAGCCCTGCCGGGGGACAAGGTGCGGGGCCTCGTGGACCGGCTCTACGCGTGAGTCGTCGTTCCGCGGCATTTCCGCATTCGACATTCGCCATTCGTCATTCACTTTCCCGGCCCTCATGCCCGCCCTGAAACTCCACGACACCCTGTCCCGCACCGACCGCGAGGTGAAGCCGCTCGATGGCAAGACACTGCGCTTTTACTGCTGCGGCCCCACGGTCTATGGCCCGGCGCACATCGGCAATTTCCGCACTTTTGTGGCCCAGGATGTCATGCGCCGCGTGGTCGAGGCCTCCGGCACCGCCACGCTGCATGTGCGCAACATTACCGACGTGGATGACAAGACCATCCGCGACTCGCAGAAGGCAGGTCAAACCCTCACCGACTTCACCCGCGGCTGGACGGAGAAATTCCATGCTGATTGCGCCTCGCTGAACCTCCTGCCGCCGCAGGTCGAGCCCAGCGCCGTGGCTCACATCTCGCATCAGGTGGCGATGATCGAAAAACTCATCTCCAAGGGCCACGCCTATGCTGCGGCGGATGGCAGCGTGTATTTCCGCGTGTCGTCCTACAAGGACTACGGCCGCCTCAGCCATCTCGAGGATCGCGAATTGCGTCTCGGTGCCTCCGAGGCTGCCAGCGCCACGGACAGCGACGAATACACCAAGGACTCGCTCACCGATTTCGCCCTGTGGAAGGCCCGCAAGCCCGAGGACGGCGCGAACTACTGGCCCAGCCCGTGGGGCGAGGGTCGGCCTGGATGGCATCTCGAATGCAGCGCGATGATCCTCGAATACCTCGGCGAGGACTTTGACCTGCACAGCGGCGGCGTGGACCTCATCTTCCCACATCATGAGAACGAGATCGCGCAAAGCTGCTGCAGCACGCACGGCCAGTTTGCGCATCACTGGATGCATGTGGCGCATCTGATGGTCGATGGCGGCAAGATGAGCAAAAGCCTCGGCAACCTCTACACGCTCGCCGACCTTCAAAAGCGCGGCTACACCGCCGCCGAAGTGCGCTATGTGCTCATCTCCGGTCATTATCGTGCGCCGTTGAACTTCACCTTCCACAGCCTCGACTCCGCCCGTCAGGCCCTGCAAAAGCTCGCCAAGGCCGACAAAGCCCTCTCACTTCTCACTTCTAACCTCTCACCTACTTCCCCCGGTCCTTTCCAAGACGCCTGGGAGACACTGTTGAACGACCTCAACGTCCCCGGTGCACTCGGCGGCATCTTCGGCGTGTTGAACAAGCTCAAGCCTACCGCGATTTCCGCTGAGGAGGCCGCCGCGGCACGCAATGGCCTGCACTTCATGCTCGGTGCCCTCGGCATCGTGCTTCCGCCTGTGCTGGAAGAACCCACCGCCGATGTGCCCGCGGACATTCAAGCCCTCGCGCAGCAACGCTGGGATGCGAAGCAGGCCAAGGATTGGGCCACCGCCGACACCCTTCGCAAGCAGCTCGAAGCCGCAGGCTGGCTCATCAAAGACAGCAAGGACGGCTTCACGGTCGTTCCCAAAGCCTGATTCATCTCCAACCAACCTCCAACCTCATGCGCCCGCTTCTTCTCTCCATCCTCGCCGTCTCCATCGCCTCCGCCGCAGATCTGCCGCGGGTGCCTTCGAAGTCCATCGCGATCAAAAAGGAGCTGCTATTCTCCGATGACTTCCAGGGTGGCGAGCCCGCCAAGGTCTGGCACAAGGTCGTGCCGACCTTCACGGTCGAAAACGGCGTGCTCAAAGGCACTCAGACGCGTGACAAGGACACCACCGATGCCAAAGGCAACATCGCGAAGGCTCACGCCGCGGTGCACGGCCTCGAAATCCCCACGAAGGACAGCGTCGTGGAGTGCAAGATCCGCTTCGATGGCGCCACGATGATCGACGTCGAGTTTGATGACCGGAAATACACCGGCGCTCATTACGGCCATCTTTGCCGTGCGCAGGTCCGCCTCAATGGCGTGACCATCATCGACGAGCGCGATGGCGGCATGCGCAATGATATCCGCGAGATGCGCAACGATCCCTCCAAGAAGGCCGAGGTGGCCAAGCTCCTCGTCGGCCGCCAGGTGACCTATCCGGCGAACTTCGAACCCGGCAAATGGTATGACCTCGTCGTCGAAACCGTCGGCGATGAAATGCGCGTGACCATCGATGGCAAGGCCATCGCCTACTTGAAGTCCTCCGGCATCTCCCACGAAACGAAATCGAAGATCGAACTCGGCGTGGCAGGCAAAGACGGCTATTTCGACGACATCAAAGTCTGGAGCGCCGAGCCCGCGAAGAAGAAGTAAGCCTCGTCGTAGGCCGGATGTGTTGGGCGGGCAGGATGTCGCTGCCAGCCTGGCGTGCTTCGCCCAACTATCCGGCTTTTGCGATGTGGATCGCGCCTTGGCCTCATTACGCTCCCAAACCCCAGCCGGATAGTTCGGCGGAGCTGGCCTCTCGTGCTGGCGATGCTTCTCGCGCCGAACACATCCGGCCTACGACATCGTTCCGTCATCAAAGCCCCGCAGCCTTCACCACAGCCTCCGCCACTTCGGCGGGAGTGACTTTCGTCATGCAATCGTAGTGGCCGAGAGGGCATTCACGCTCGAAACAAGGTGCGCAGGGCTGCTGATGGCGGATCACGATGTGACGATCGCCGAGCGGACCGGTGGCGATGGGGCAGGTGGAGCCGAAAATGCTCACGGTGGGCACGCCGAGTGCCGCGGCGAGGTGCATCGTGCCGGTGTCATTCGTCAGCAGCAGCTTGCAGCCGCGCAGTTTGGCGATGAGTTCGGTGAGGCGTGTCTTGCCGACGAGGTTCTCGTGCGGTGCTTGCAGCATCGATGAGAGCTTTTCGCCCATCTCCTTCTCGCCCGGAGCACCGAAAAGCTGCCAGTGGACCGTCGCGTGCTTCGATGAGATCAAGTTCACCACCTCGGCAAAGCGTTCCAGCGGCCAGCGCTTCGCCGGACCATACTCGGCGCCGGCGCACACGCCGATGCGGATGATGCCATCGTTGGGAAGTTCCGCTGCAGGCGCATCCCAAAGGCCCGGCTGCTCCACATCCGCGCCGATGCCTGCGGCCAGGCGCATGTAACGACGTGCGTGGTGCTCGATCTCGTCGCCCTTCTTGTGACCGATGAGTGCGGCTCCGGCAGGGGACTCGTTGGAGATCTTGCGATTGAGCGAGTCGGTCTCGGTGGTGCCCACGATCGTGACTCCTGGCCCCATGTCATGTCGCGGAATGACAAATGCAATGCGTCCGTCACTTGGATGCGCCATGACCATGGCACCAGGCACTGGAATACGCC
>CALMTT010000598.1 GCA_937872615.1 uncultured Verrucomicrobiaceae bacterium
CGACGCTGTGATAAAACTTCTGCCCGGGCTCCGCGTGCGAGTTTTCGGGACCGTTGTCACTGGAGAAGAACACGAGCGTGTTGTCGGCGAGCTTGAGTTCGTCGAGCAAGGCAAGCACGCGGCCGACTTGTTTGTCCGCTCGCGTCACGGCGGCGTAGTAGGTGCGCTGAGGCTCGGCGGTGTCCGGGTATTCTTTTTTGTCCTCGTCGGATGCGGCCACGAGGTGATGGGTCTCGTGCAGCCAGAGGTTGAGGTAGAAGGGCTTGCCTTTGACGCCGCGGATGAAGCGCAGCGCGTTTTCCGTGGCGGCGGTGGTTTGGTAGATCGGGCCGTCTTTGGCCGGTGTGTCGGCGAGGCTGGTGTCCTCGAAGACATCGCGGCCCGGTCCAACCCACACGGCGGCATCGTCGTAGCCGTATTCGGAGGGCAGGGGAGCCTTCATGGTCTTCTCCTGGCCGCTCAGATGCCATTTGCCGTAATGAGCGGTGGCGTAGCCGGCCTCGTGCAGAGCCCGCGGGAGCAGCGGGGCCCTCGGATCAAGCCAGTCGGGCATGCCGCGTGCCACATTTTCCGCATGCGTGGCAAAGTGCTGATGCACGCCATGCCTCGCTGGATACTGGCCAGTAACGATGGCCGTGCGGCTGGGCGAGCACACGGGATTGCAAACGGTGAACTGATGGAAGTCCGTGCCCTCACGAGCGAGCCGGTCGAGGTTCGGCGTCTTCAAATGCGGATGCCCGTGGCAGGCCAGATCGCCAAAGCCCCAGTCATCGGCATAGATGAAGAGCACATTCGGCTGCGCCGAGAATGACGAATGGAGAATGAGGAAGGATGAAAGCAGGCAGACGAGCAGTTTCATGGCGGGTCGCGCCTGAAACTCCGCGTCAGGGCGGATTTATCCGCGGAAGTGCTTACTGGCAGCCGATGTCATAGACCTGCACCTTCTTCGCCAGCGGCAGGAGGGTTTCCTTCACGGTGTTTTGATGCACGGGATGCTTTTCATAGGTGTCCATGTCCGCCTTGCTGGCAAAGCGCATCACGAAGCCCACGTCAAAGCTGTCATCCACGATCGGGCGCTCGCTGGCCACGGCCGTGCCGACGCTGAGGTGCTGGATCTCTTTGATCTCCGCCTGGAACTTCCGGGCGCAGGCGATCAACGTGGCGCGATCCGCAGCGTTGCCGGGACGCTTCAGCCAGACGAGCACGATGTGCTCGACCTTGCCCTTCGGCGTCGTCTGGCAGCAGGTGCAGGAACTCAAAAACAGGGAAACAGCAGCGGCGAGGATGAGAGTGGCGTTCTTCATGACGTTCAGTAGCCTGACATAACATGAAAAACCCGTCGAGACTGTTTCTGCTGCTTTTTGCTTTCTCTTCCTGTGTCGCGCAGGAGGCCTTTGACCGCCTCACCTTCCATGCGGAGCCAAAACCGCTCTCCAAGGCCGCGAAGACTAGCGACTGGCCACGCGTGCTCGGTCCATCACATGACGCCATTTCACCTGAAACGCCTCTTTTGAAGCAATGGCCCGCAGGCGGCCCGAAAGCCGTGTGGGAAGTGGCGATGGGTGAGGGCTACAATTCGCCCGCGATCAGCGGCGAACATTGCGTGATCTTCCACGCCCTCGAAGGCAAGGAAACCATCGAGTGCCTGCATCGCGAGAATGGAAAGCGCTTCTGGCTGCACGACTACGCGGTGACTTATCAGGACCGCTACGGCTTCAGCAATGGTCCGCGTGGCAGTCCGGTGATCGCCGATGGCATCGTGGTGACCTTTGGCGTGACCGCGGAGATGCGGGCGCTGGATTTGAAGACCGGCAAACTGCTCTGGAAGCATGATCTGAAGACGGAGATGCATGTGCCGCAGGATTTCTTCGGGGCCGGTGGCACGCCATTGATCCTCGACGGTCGCGTGATCGTGAATGTGGGCGGCAAAAAAGCAGCCATCGACGAGTCGGTGGGCATGCGGGAGCGCAAAGAACGCCTCGCCGAAGCAGGCGTGAGCGTGGCGGCCTTCGATTTGAAGAGCGGCGAGGTCGTGTGGAAGGTCGAGGATGCTTGGGGCGCGAGTTACGCGTCGCCGATTCCCGCGAAGCTGCACGGGCAGACCAAGGTGCTTGTCTATGCCGGTGGTGAGAGCGATCCAGCCACGGGCGGATTGATGTGCATCGATCCGCAAACCGGGAAGCTGCATTCAAAGTTCGCTTGGCGTGACGACGAATACATCCAGGCCATCGGCACCTCGCCGGTGGTCATTCCGGAGAAAAACCGAGCCTTCATCACCACCGCCTATCCAAAGGGTCGGCCACTCGGCGGTGTGATGGTGGAGTATGACGCCGACTTTCAGCCGAAGGAGGTGTGGAAGTCCACGAAGCTCGGCGTGCACTGGATGAACCCGGTTTATCACGACGGCCATCTCTACGCCATCGACGGCGAGACCGAGCCGAAGTCGCGCCTCGTCTGCGTGAACGCCGACACCGGTGCCGAGGTGTGGGAGCAAAAGATCGAGTGGGAGGATGCGGAGTTCAGCAAACAAACCGGCCGCGCCAATCCCGTGCGCCTCAGCATCCTGCGTGCGAGCCTCTTGAAAGTGGACGGCGCCTTCCTCTGCCTCGGCGAGATCGGCTCCCTCCACTGGCTCGACCTCAGCCCCGCCGGAGCCAAGGTGCTCGCCCAAGCGCAGCCGTTCTATGCTTTGAACACATGGAGCCTGCCAGCTTTGAGCAACGGCCTGCTTTATGTGCGCCAGCAAACCAAAGACCTCATGCAGAAAACGGGTGAGCGCATCATCTGCCTCGATTTGAGAGGCGAGTGAACATCGAATCAGTGTCCGAGGACGCTGAGGTCGAGTTTGGCATTCGGCGCGAGCTTGGCGGCGCGGTCGAGCAGTTGTAGGACCTGACGCTCGCGAACCTCGGCGGGACGCGTGTCAGATTCGAGCACGGTGTTGGACGTGGCAGCGGCTTGGTAGAAGTTCGCGGCACGAAGAGCTGCGAGCAGCGTGTCCGCGGAAGTGGTCCCGAGGTCGCAGGAGGGATAGTGCGGCGTGAGGAAACGTTTGCCGATCCAGTCGAGGAACGGGAAGCCGACGAGGCGTTCTTTGCCGCGCGGAGGCAGCGGACCGTGGAAGGCGAAGACAGGCGCGTCGTCGGTGGTGAGCTCGAACTCGCCGAAACCGGGCTCCGCGGCATGCAGATCGCCCACCAGCATCAGCAGCGCATGATCGGCGCTGCGCAAGAAGGCTGATGAGTTCATCGAGAGGCCTTTGAGCCGCTGCGTGAAGTGCTCGCGCGAGAAGGGAAGGGGAGCATTGGATCCGACGAGGCCGATCACGGGCTGGAGCGCATCGAAATTCGCCCGCACGATGATGGCGCGTGGAAAAGCATCGGCAAAAGTGCGCAGCAGGATGCCGCCGGTGTGCGGGGTGAGCTGGTAGCATGGCAGCCAGAGGCAAAACACACCTCCTGGCGCGAGCCGCGAGCGGGCGAGTGTGAAAAAATCGTGCGAATAGAGATGTGTCGTGCCTTCTTCCGCCGGGAAGAAGAGGTCGGCGATGATCGCGTCGAAGCCTTCGGATGCTTTCGCGAGCTCGTGGCGGCCATCGCCGATGATCACGCGGGCGCGTGGATCGCTGAATAGCTTTGCATTCCATGGTGCAAAGTGATCGCGGGCCGCGTGGACGACCTCGGGCACGAGTTCGACGGCCTGCAGCTCACGAATGGGAAAATCGAGCGCCGCGGCGGCGGAGATGCCAGCGTCCATGCCGAGTGTGAAGACGCGTTCCGCCTTCCGGCAGAGCATCAGCGGCAGCCAGCTCTGATGCTGCTGCGAGCTGAGCGCGTTTCGCGTGCCGCTGAGCCGCTGGCGGCTGTTGAGCAGGATGTGGCGTGATCCGCTTGGCTCATCCTCCACCACGCTGACCGGCCCGTAGGCACCGGTGGTGGACGCGATGAGTTTCACCTCCGGTGTGAGGCCCGGCGGCTGGCTGCGTGAAACAAACGCGATCAACACGGGCAGCGCGAGCCATGAGGCATGGCGGTTCGCCCAGATGGCCACAAGTGCGTAGCCCGCAGCGATGAGGAGCGTGCCTTTCACCAGCCCGGCGAGCGGCAGCAGCACAAACAAGCCCGCCGCGGCTCCGATGGCGCTGGCGAGCTTGTTCACGGCCAAAGCGGTGCCCATGATGCGGCCCTCTCCCTGGTCACGAATGCCGGTGAGTTCCCATGCGAGTGGAAACAGGCCGCCCAGGCTGAATGTGAGCGGCAGCAGCGTGATCGCGCACCACGTGAAGGTCTGAAAGAGCATCTGGAACGGTGTTTCACCCGAAAGGGCGATATCCCGCGTGCTCAGCGTGGAACCAAGAAAGGGCAGCGTTAGCAGCAAGAAGACGCTGGCCGTGCCGAAAGCCGCGATGAGGCTGCGCGTGGCGTGGCCGCGCTTTCGCAATCGCCCGGCGGCGAGTGCTCCGAGGCCCAATCCACCAATGAACACCGCGAGCACGGCGCTCATCGCATAGATTGATCCTTCGAGCACCTGTCGTGTCCAGGTGAGCAGCAGTGATTGCGTGGCGAGCGAGAGCACGCCGGAGGCGGCGAGCAGCATCCAACCGGCCTTTGATGAATGGTGAGATGTAAGAGGTGAGATGTGAGTTGGGCATTGGATGCGGCTCGCAAGCAGGCCACCGATGATTTGGAGCGCGGCGGCGATGAAGAAGGTGGTTTCAATCCCAAACCAGAAGGGCAGCATCACGCCACCGGCGGTCACGCCGATGGCCGCACCGATCAAATTGAGCGCATAAAACGGCGCGGCGCTGGCCGTGCGCTGCGTGCTGTCCGGAACAAAAGCCTGTGCGAGGCTCGGAAAAGCCACGCCAGAGCAAAATGAGGCAGGTCCAGCTAGAATCAGCGCCATGAGCCATGGCTGCGCCTGGAGCGGACGGGTCGCAAAGAGCCCCGCGAGTGCTGCCAGACCGGCGGCGATCTCAAATCGCGCATAAAGCCGCAGCGGGGCCGTTTGTCGGGTGGCCAGTTTGGCACCGAGCAGGTTACCCAGCGCCGCACAGGCAAAAAACACCGAGGTGACGAGCGTCGATGCGGTCACCGTGTTTCCGGCATGCAGCGCCATTTGCCGCATCCACACGAGTTCCAGCGTGAGTGTGGCCAGGCCGGAGAGCGTCCACAGACCAAGAAGCCAGCGGCGGGCGTTCGGCGGATTCTGGAAGGCTGGCATGGCCCGCCATGGAGTGCGGGACGCAGGTGGAATCAACCGCAGGCTGCCTCTTTGCCGCCGGGGATACCCGCTCTTGACGGCAGGGGGCGCGGACGGCACTGTGCGCGCCCTTTCCCCCAACCCTCTGAACATGGCCCAAGAAACCACCCTCATCCTGCTCAAGCCCGATTGCGTCGCCAAAGGCATCAACGGCACCGTCATCAAGCGTTTCGAAGACGAAGGCTTCCGCATCCGCGGCTGCAAGATGATCCGCCTCACCGATGAGCTGCTAAAGGAACACTACGCGCACATCGCCGACCGCCCTTTCTTCCCCACCGTGGCCGATTTCATGAAGAGCAAGCCGGTCATCGCCATCGCCCTCACCGGTGAGAATGTGATCGCCCATGTGCGCGACCTCCTCGGCCCCACGGACTCAAAGACCGCTCCGAAAGGCACCATCCGTGGTGATTTCGGCGAGGACAAGATGACGAATGTCGTTCACGCCTCCGATTCGGCGGAAAACGCCGCCTTGGAGCTCGAGCGCTTCTTCCATCACGGCGAGCTTTTCAGCTATTGAGCCTGAAAAAGGCCCTGCTACACTCGCGGCGTCACTTTCCCGCGCCGATGTGGTGAAATGGTAAACACAGCAGACTTAAAATCTGCTGGGGAGCAATCCCCTTGCCGGTTCGAGTCCGGCCATCGGCACCATTTCACGGCATAGCCTCCACCATCCTTCTCCCCACTTCCTCGCACAGGCCGATGAAGGTGCGCTCGGGTAGGTTCATCGGGCGCCCTTTCAGCGTCGAGACGACCTAGAAGACCCTCAAACGCATTTCAGCAAGATGGCGATGCCAACGGCAATTGCGGTCGCAACCACGACGTGCGTCCAAGCCATCGCCGCTATGCCGACAACGAGCGCGGCCCACGTCCACCGACGGTGTTCATTCACCAGCCAGGAAACACACCCCATCGCGGCGGAAATGAATCCCAGCAGGGTTGCCGCCACACCGAGCTTCTTGGACATCGGCCAGGCTTCCTCTACTGGCTTTGGCTCTGCCTCGGGCTTTGCAGGAACATTGCGCAGCTTGTCCACTGTCTTTTTGACAGTGTCAGACAGAACGTCGGCGATCTCTTTGCTGCGAGGTGGCGGAGGCGGTTCCGACTCCACAGACATCCGGTAAGCAGCCACACCAAGTCCGAAAAAGCCGAAGACAATACCCACCAGCGCAAAACGAATGCCGTTTCGGAAAAAGGAGGATCGGCGGGCTGCCAAGCTGGGGTTCATGTCAGAAATGAAGGCTCTGAAGGAAGTTATTTCAATGCCGATGATCCAAAATCACCCAGTGACATCGAAAGACGGTCGCTGCACTCAGGCCGCCTCACTGGTTCACGGCATCGCCGCCACCATCCTTCTCCCCACCTCCTCGCACAGGCCGATGAAGGTGCGCTCGGGGAGGTTCATCGGGCGGCCTTTGAGGGTGGAGACGACCCAGCGGCGCTTGAGTTTGCCTTTCGGCAGGGCGAGCGGCACGAGCTGGCCGGCCTCGATTTCGTTCTTGGCGATCCATCGTGCGGCGATGGCGACGCCGATGCCGAGTTTGGCGAGTTCTTTGGTCGCTTCGGAGCTGCCGAGTTCGATGAAGTTGTTCAGCCGCACGCCTTGCTTCATGAAATAATCCTGCGTGAGGGCGAAGTTGAGGCTGTTGCGGCTGGCGACGATGAAAGTCTCGTTCGCGGCCTCTTTGAGCTTCGGTGCCTTCTGCGCCCACGGATGCAGCGGCGAGACGAGGAACTCCAGTTCGTCGTCAAATATGGCGTGGCAGCTCAGTTTGGCGGTTTCAGCCGGTTTGAGGCTCACGGTGATGTCCACCTGGTTTTTCTCCAGCTTCTCGATCGTGTCGGGGGTCTCGCCCGTGATGACTTTGATCTCGTATTGAGGGAAGCTTTCTTTGAACTCACGAAACACCGTCGGCAGGATGAACTGCGCCGCGGCAGTGGTGCAGCCGATGCGCAGCTTGCCACGAGGCGTCTGATCCAGCGTGCCGAGGATGCTCCTGGCGGCGCTCATGCTTTGCAGGATGTTCTCCGCGTGCGGCAGCAGCTCACGTCCGGCATGCGTGAGGTGCACGCTTTTGCCCTGGCGGTGGAAAAGCTGCGTGCCGAGGTCGTTTTCGAGCGATTTGATGGCGTGGCTGATGGCGCTCTGCGTGAGGTGCAGCTCACGGCCTGCCTGCGTGAAGCTGCCGCTGCGGGCGAGGCAGATGAAGGCGCGGAGCTGGCGGGAATCGATGGCGTGTTCCATGAATGCCATTCATACATCAGGTGAAAAACATTGCGCGTTGTTTCTGCATGGATCTGGCACGCTGGCACCACGGCTGCTTTGTGATTGGGCGTCATGCCAAACGCCGCTTCCAGTTCCAAAGCCACCCTCAGCGGGGTCGTGCAGCCGGTGCGCATCGGGTTCATCCCGCTCGCCGATTGCGCTCCGCTGCTCGTGGCGAAGGACCGCGAGTTGTTCCGCAAACATGGCGTTCGAGTTGAGTTAAGTTGTGAGGTCGGATGGGCCACCATTCGGGAAAAGCTGCTCTACGGCCAGGTGGATGCCGCCCACGCGATCGCCGGCCTCGCGCTGGCGATGCGCCTGGGCCTTAGCACGCCGCCATGCCGCGTGGTGGCCCCATTCGTCTTCAATCTGCATGGCAACGCGATCACCCTCAGCCGCGATCTTTGGAACCGCGGCGTGCGTGATGCCACGAGCCTGAAAAAACTCATTCGCAGCAGCACGAGCCGGAAATTCACCTTCGGCATGGTGTCTCGCTATGCCACGCACTTCTTCCTGCTGCGCCAGTGGTTGACCGCGGGCGGCATCGATGTGGACAAAGAGGTGCGCATCGTCGCGCTGCCGCCCACGCAGATGGCATCCAGCCTCGAAGCGGGCCTCATCGATGGCTACTGCGTCGGTGAGCCTTGGAACTCCTTCGCCGTGGAGCGCGGCACCGGCTGGATCGCCGCGACGAGCGAGCAACTCGCGCCCGGACATCCTGAAAAAGTGCTGCTCACGACGGAGACCTTCGTCGAACGGCATGCGGATGAGATGCGTGCCATCATCGCCGCGCTGCGTGAGTCCTGCGAATACTGCGACGCGAAAGAAAATCGCTCCGAGGTGGCCCATATCCTCGCGGAGAGCGGCTACTTCGCGGGCAACGAGGCCATCTTGAAGCGCTCGCTCGTCGGCCCGCTCGATCTCGGCACCGAGAAATCGGCCGAGGCATCCCACTTTCACATCTTCCACCGCCGTGAGGCCAATGAACCGACCTCAGAACGCGGACGCTGGCTCATCGATGAATTCATCGCGCATGGCCTGCTCACGCCCGCGCAACGCGCAGAGGCCGCCGCCGCCCTGCGCGACTGCTGGACCTCCAGCGCCCTCCCTCTTCCCGAAGCACCCGCCGCCGCACCCAAACCTGCCACCAAGCCCAAGAAACGCTCAACACTCGCCCACGCATGAACACCGCCACTCCGCTCACCCGTCGCTCCATCCTCCGCCAGGCTGGTCTCGGCTCTCTCCTCGCCGGCCTGCCCACTGGCTGGGTCGGCTCCGCCTACGCCGATGACTCGCCCGAAGCTCCCGATGTGAAACTCGGCATCATCGCCCTCACCGATTGCTCCAGCATCGTCGTGGCGCATGAAAAAGGCCTCTTCAAAAAATACGGCATCAACTCCACCGTCAGCAAAGGCGCGAGCTGGGCTGCCATCCGCGATTCGCTCTCCAATGGTGACATTCAGGCCACGCACATGCTCATCGGCATGCCCATTGCCTCCACCATGGGCCTCGGCGGTGCGCCGAAGAAGCCGATGATCATTCCATGGCTCATCAACCGAAACGGCCAGGCCATCTCGCTGAGCAATGCCTACAAAGGCAAGGTCGCCGATGATCCGAAGGCGCTGAAACCCTTCGTCGATGACGCGAAGGCCAAGGGAACACCGCTGACCTTCGCCATGACCTTCCCACCGGGAACGCACGCCATGTGGATGCGCTACTATCTCGCCGCGGGTGGCATCAATCCGGGCGACGCTGCAGGCGCTGGCGCGGATGTTTCCCTCATCACCGTGCCGCCTCCTCAGATGGTCGCGAACATGAAGGTTGGCAAGATGGACGGCTTCTGCGTGGGCGAACCCTGGAATGCCAAGACCATTGCTGATGACATCGGCTTCACCTCCATCACCACGCAGGCCATGTGGAAGGATCATCCTGAAAAAGTCTGCGCTTTCACCGAGGAATTCGCCGCCAAAAATCCGAAGACCGTCAAAGCGGTGCTCAAAGCGCTCCACGAGGCCAGCGTCTGGCTCGACAAGATGGAGAACCGTCCCGAGCAGGCCAACATCGTCAGCGCCGCCACCTACATCAACTGCCCACCCGAGACCATCCTCGGTCGCCTCGAAGGCAAATACCTCATGGGCGACGGCCGCAAGTTCAAGGACCCGAACTACATGATCTTCAGCGATCGCAACTGCAACTACCCGCAGGCCAAGTATGCCAAGTGGTGGCTCACGCAGCTCCGCCGCTGGGGCTTCGTCGAAGGCACTCCCGACTATGAAGGCGTCGCGAAGCAGGTCATGCGCTCCGACATCTACGAAGAAGCCATGAAGGAAATCGGCTACGCCCACGGCGGCGCCGATACCAGCGCCGAAACCCTCTTCGACGGCGTGAAGTTCGACCCCACCGCCGACCTCGAAGCCTACGCCGCCTCCTTCGCGGTGAAGACGATCAAAGGATAACCATCTCAACGGACCGATCCGGCGGCTTCGTCGGATCGGTCCGATTTACCTCACCAAGCCGCCGCCATGCACCCGCTCATCCACAAATACAAACTCGACTCCATCTTACTGCCCTTTGTGGCGATTCTCATCACGTGCATCTTCTGGTATGCCATCGCGGGAAAGTCGGTCGTGACCGAAAAAGTCGATGACTTCGGCGACAAGATCAAAATCACCAAACGTGAAGGCCTCTCCGCGGATCTTCCGACGCCTGTGGAGACCTGGACCGCGAGTAAGCCCTACATCGTCGAGCCCTTTGCGAAGCGCGGCGAGCTCGATCAGGGCATTTTGCGCTTCACTTGGATGTCGCTCGTGCTTGTTGCGCAGGGTTACCTCATCGCCCTCGTCATCGGCACGCCGATCGGCTTCTTCCTCGGTCTCTCGAAGCAATTCACAAAAGCCTTCGATCCCATCATTCAGGTGCTTCGCCCCGTCTCACCTCTCGCTTGGTTGCCTCTTGGCATGATTCTCTTCAGCGGAGTCAAAATCATGGATGGCGATGGCCGCACGACCTTCGGAGCCTCAGATGCCGCCGCGCTCTTCACCATCGCCATCTGCGCCATGTGGCCGACAGTCATGAATACCGCCGTCGGCGTTCGCGCCGTGCCAGTGGACTACCTGAACGTCGCCAAGGTTCTGAAGCTCTCGAAGTGGAAGACCCTCTGGAAGGTCCTCGTGCCCGCCACGCTGCCCTACATGTTCACCGGCTTCCGTTTGAGCCTCGGCATCGCCTGGCTCGTCATCGTCGCCGTCGAGATGCTGACCGGCCGACCCGGCGTCGGCGGCTTCCTCTGGCAGCAATACAACGCCAACAGCTACGCCCACATCATCCTCTGCATCCTCACCATCGGCGTCATCGGCTACGTCCTCGACCGCCTCATGAGCGTCGTCGAAAGTCGATTTAAGACCGCCTAAATCTCCAACCCGATCATCATATGCCGCTTATCGAGATCAAAGGAGCATCCAAAGGCTTTGGCCATAATGGAAGCCGTTCGGAAGTCCTCAAAGACATCAATCTCTCAGTCGAAGAAGGCGAGTTTGTCGTCATCGTCGGCTACTCAGGCTCTGGGAAGTCCACGCTGATCAATCTGATCTCCGGTCTCGTGAAGCCCGACACGGGCGAAGCGCTCATCGAAGGCAACAAGATCACCGAACCCGGTCCAGATCGCGGTTTGGTCTTCCAGAACTACTCGCTGCTTCCTTGGCTCACGGTGGAGGAAAACATCGCTCTCGCTGTGGATGAGGTTTTCAAGGATTGGAGCCCCGAGCAGCGCAAGGCGCACGTCGCCAAATACATCGCGATGGTGAAGCTCACGCCAGCGGCACACAAACTGCCCAAAGAGCTCTCCGGCGGCATGCGGCAGCGTGTTTCCGTCGCTCGCACACTCGCGATGAACCCGAAGGTGCTGCTCATGGATGAGCCCTTGAGCGCTCTGGATGCGCTGACCCGTGCGCAGCTCCAGGACGAGATCAGCGACATCTGGATGAATAACAAAACCACCGTCATCTGGATCACGAATGACCCCGATGAGGCCATTTTGGTCGCGGATAAAGTCATTCCGCTGCTTCCCACCGCACCCGCCACGCTCGGCGAGCCGATGATCATCGACCTCGAGCGACCACGCGACCGCCGCAGCATCAATCACGATCCCAAATTCAAAAAACTGCGCACGCAGCTCATCACTACGCTGCTCGATGCCAAAGGCCGCACCAAGTCGAAGACCAGCCTCAAACTCACGCTGCCGGACATCCTGCCCGAAGACCTCACCACCGTGAACACCCTGCAATTCCTCAACCGCAGCGGCCCCAAACGCCGCACCGCCGAAAAACGCGAAGAAGTGGAGGTGGCCGCATGAGCACGCACAAGCTCCCCATGCTCGAACTGGACCGTCTTTGGAAGACCTACGACACACCCAAAGGTCCGGCCACCATCGTCAAAAACTTCAACCTCAAGCTCAAGGAGGGCGAGTTCGCCACGCTCATCGGCCACAGTGGTTGCGGCAAAAGCACCGTCCTCATGATGGTCGCCGGTTTGAGCGATCTCTCGAAGGGCAACATGATCCTCGCCGGCAAAGAAGCCGTCGGTCCGGGACCGGATCGCGGCATCGTCTTCCAATCGCCCTGCCTGTTGCCCTGGATGAGCGCCTTTGAAAACGTCATGCTCGGCGTGAACCAGGTCTATTTCACCGCCAGCAAGGCTGAGAGACGCCAGATGGCAGAATATTACCTCAGCATCGTCGGCCTCGCCGATGCCATGCACAAATACCCCGGCGAGCTCTCCCAAGGCATGCGCCAGCGCGTCGGCATCGCCCGCGCCTTCGCCTTGCAGCCCAAAATGCTGCTGCTCGATGAGCCTTTCGGCATGCTCGACTCCCTCACGCGCTACGAGCTTCAAGAAGTCCTCCTCGAACTCTGGCGCCGCAATCGCATCACCACCCTCATGGTCACGCACGATGTCGATGAAGCCATCTTCCTCTCCGACCGCGTCGTCATGATGACCGACGGCCCCGAAGCCGAGGTCGGCGACATTTTGAAGATTCCCTTCGAGCGTCCCCGCAGCCGCAAAGAGATCATGGAAGACCCTCGTTACTACGAACTCCGCGAGCACCTCATCACCTTCCTCAACGACAAGTCCCACATCCGCCCCAGCAAGGAACCCGCCTTCAAACCTTCGCCTGATATGGCGGCGGAAATGTCGCTCCACGCGGTCGCTGCCGCGTGAACTCACATCGGTTCTGCGGCCACCTTCAAGTTTCGATACGCTTACCGCCGCAGCGCGTTGATCAGCTCATCCAGCTTATCGAGCACTTGCTGCATCTGGGACTGATTGTAGCTGCCGTCGGCACCTTGGCTCAGGTTGCCCACGCTATTACTGTTGTTGCTGCATTGGCTCAGGTTGTTCAGCAGGCCGTTATTGAGGTCGGTTTGTGTGACTTCGCCAGGAGGGCCTTGCGGGCCGGTGGCCCCATCGCTGCCTTGCGGAATGGAGAAGGTGAAATGCACATTTGTGCCATCGAAGCTCACATTCACCGAAGCATTGGAGCCTGCGGGGAGGGTGTTCACGCCATCGACGATGGCATTGGCAAAGGGCGGGCCTTGAGCGCCCTGCGGGCCGGGGCCGCCATCACTGCCGTTGGTTCCGGGCGGGCCTTGGCTGCCATCATTGCCGCGCGGGATGCCAAAGGTGAAGTGGAGGGTGTTCCCATTCACACTCACAGCGGCATTGGCGGGATCACCAGGATCGAGTGTGCTCACGCCATCGACTTGCGCGGCGGTGATCGTGAGGACGGCATCGATCAGCGCTTTGAGGCTGGTGAGCTGCTCCCTCATCACTTGGGAGGAGAGCGGGCTGTTGTCGGCGGGTTGGGCGGGGTCGAAGGGCATGGCAGTTCAGTTTTTGGATCTTATTTCATGGTTTCGTTAGGGTAGCGCCAATTAAATCGGGCGACTGCTCCCATAGCGATCTTTTCAGGATTAAAGCCCATGTAGGCAGGCAGGAAAACAAACAGGGGAACCAGGCCGCATGTGATGGTGCCAACGATCACAATCCAGATGAAGGAACACTTTCTGATTCCGCTCACTTTGATGACATACTCACCCGCAGGTTCATCCCGCTGGATCATGACATTCTCATGATAAGTGATGATCCCGTTGCGATCACACTCATAGACATCCCAGCCGTTACTGCTGAACCTGCTATCAAGAGACCGCGCGTAATCCTGACGCTCGCTGGATACCTTGCGGAATTCTGACGACAATGCGCGAACAAAGTCGGTGAGCGGCATCGGCGTCTTGACTCTTTTGGTGATGGTCATGGTTCAGGAGTGTGCAGGTTCATTTTCGGATTTAACAAGAGGTGGTGCCAGTGGCCGCGCATGACCCGCTGGGCGGCGGAGACGGACCCGCTGGGTGCTGAGCATGCACCGGGCGGGTTTTTCATCATCACCCAGCCTCATGTTGGCTCTCACTGGCTGGGTAGTAGCCTCACACCCAGCGGGTAGCTGGTTGACACGCGCTGGGTGTCTGACTGGCACCCGCTGGGTCATTGCTGACCAGTGGCTGGGGCTGTGCTGACTGATGGCTGGGTGCGCAGGCCGCACCCGGAGGGTGGCAGTCTCGCACCGGCTGGGTGGGAGTATGGCACCCAGGGGGTGAGAGGGGCCCACTGGCTGGGTGCGGCGCGATTTGGCTGCCAGTGAGGGCGAAAAGGGGCGTTTCGGCCCGATCGTCGCCTTCCGGCAGGCGCTTTTGCACCTCAGCCAATGCCTGGAGATCATTGGGTGATCGGGTTCGTGTAGGTGAAGCTGCGCACGCTGCCGTTGATGTGGACGGCGATGCGCACCATGAGCGGGCCGCTCAGATTTGCCGGGACGAGCACGGTGAGGGTGGTGGGCTCGATGTCGCCATACACGGTGGCGCGGACTTCGGCGGCAGCACCAGCCTTGAAGAAGACGCCCTGGGTCACATCGCCCTTATTGAGCTTCAAATGATCGCCGCGGAGCTGGATGAGGCTGCCGGGGGTGTAGGTGTCAGCGGTGCCGGTGTCCTGGTTGAGGATGGTGTCAATGAGCGGTGTCACCTTGCCCACCTCGCCGAGGCTTTCGAGCGTGAGGGTGGCGCGCCAGGCATCGATGGCCTCCTTGGTGAAGGAGAGGGCCACGTCTGCGTTGATGTCCTCCGCGTTGTGAAAGCCGTCCGGCTGCGGGCTGCTGCCGCCGCTGGTGGGGCGGAAGCGCACGATGTCGTAGAGGTTGTTGCTCCAGCCGCAGCCGTTGGAGCAGGCCAGGATTTTTTGGAAGAAGGTCTTCACCGCCGACTCCACCTGCACGGGCGTGAGGCCGGTGGCGGTGGCGACTTCGCCGGTGAGGAAGTCCTGCGTGACCGCATCGCCCAGGGCGGCGCGGGTGGTGAAGCCGCCGGTGGATTTCGGCGCGGGATTGTATTGAAACGTGCTCATGAGGTCAGGTGGTGGTGTGGGTGTGTGGTTTGGCTTGGGGGATCGGTGGAAAGGCTTTTTCTTCGGCTTGGGCGGCGGAGGATCAGGCTGCTGCATGTCCCAGGTGAGGCCGGGCATGTCATAGGTGAGTCCGGCGGGGCTGTCCCAGGTCAGAGGCGTGGGCATGGGGATGGAATGACGGAATCAGGATGACGAATGACGAATTGCAGAATGGCGAAGAGCGCGGGGGACATCGGCGAGCGGGCTGGTTTCATTTTGTCTCGGGTGTGAGCTTGATGAGGCCCCACTTCATGGGCACTTCGACGAGGGCTAGGCCATGCTGGAAGAAGTCGTTGAAGATGTTGGTGAAGCCGATTTCGGCCAGCTCTGCCTCGGCGCTGCTTTTGAAGATCCATTCGCCCTTGGGATTGATGAGGCCGGATTCGCCATCGCGGAAGACCATGGCGACACCGTGGGCGAAGTCGCTCTTGCGGCCTGGAGTGAGGGGGAGGATGAGCTTGCCGTTTTCATCCATGTAGCCGGAGTCGCCTGCGAACGTCTTCTTTACCAGAGTGAGGCCACTGCTAAACCCACTCCTGCTGGGGAACCACTCAAACTCGGTGAGCGCCTTCCCTGTCTCGGTAATCAGGGCAAAGTTGATATTGCCGTCTTTATCGTCGGAGACCCAGAAGCGTGTGCCGGAGGCACGGTAGGCGGCGGGATACTTTGGCGGCAGTGTCACGGTGCCGTCCTTGGCCTTGATGCCATAGAGCTGATTCTCTTGAAACAGAGCAAAGGCATCCGCGCTGCGGTCTGGCACGGGCCGCTGGTAGTCCGGCTTCTCCTGCGGGGTGAACTCGCCAGTGGTGGTGTGCAGGCAGCCGGTCTGGCCGTCCTTCCGCACCCACACATGTGTGGCGCTGAGCACATCCACAAAATCCACACCCGTGATGCTGGCAGGCAGCACCGCCGCTCCTTTGCCATCCACGAGGCCAAACTTCCCATCCTTCTGAAAGGCGATGAGATCAGGAGAAAGAATCTGCGCATCCTCCCAGCCCGGCGGCACCACGATTTTACCCGCCGCATTGACCAAACCAAAGCGCCTCGGCCCCGCGCCGCAGACCGTGGGGCCATCGGTTCTGGCTTCGCTGCCGCGATAGGTTTTGCGGTCGCTGCTTCCTCGCACTGGAGAAGCGATGACTTTGCCTCTGGCGTCAATGATGGCTTGGTCGGTGAAGGCAGTGAAGGAGCGCAGGGTGGAGAGGCTGACGACTGCGGCACCGTTCTCGAAAGAGTTGATCACACTGTCGCTGTGAAAGACAGCCGGTATGGCCACCTGACCGTCGGCACCTACAAACCCAACCCGACTGTCCGATCCTTTTGAAGATGCCGTGAATCGCTGCTCAAACGCAGTCCGGCCATGTTTGAACCCAGGGAACCATTCAGTGTAGTAGAAGGGGAGCTGTGAACCCGGTGGCAGACTCACATCCGCCACATCCACTCCATCCCTGTTGATGATTTTCCACACCGTTTTCTCATTCGGATAGCCTTCGGTATTGGAGACGAACGCCAATCCTTCGGAGAAGGGTCCTGCATGGGTAAAGCGAGCCGGAATGACCACCGTTCCGTTCTTGTCGAGGTAGCGCAGCTTGTGCTTCTTTTCGGGGTCACGCCCTGGAACAGCCACCAAACCTTCGGAGAAGCGATATTGAGGCGTTTCGTGGTGCGCCAGCATTTTGAACTCCGGGGCGACAAAGATGGTTTTGAAAGCTCTTTCCCCTTTGGGATTGATGAAGGTGATCTGGTTGTCCTGGAGCCACACGGCGGCCAGACCTTCGTGGAACTCGATCTTGGCCCTGATTGCCTGCTCGTGAATGATGCGACCATCAAAGTTCATCAAGAATGCTTTTGGCGCACGAGTGTCGTTAGGATCAGAATTCCAGAAGTGTTCGCTGCCAATGATGCCGTGCTCAGTGAGCCAAACGGGGAGGCCCGGCTGCGATCCGTGGGGCATTTCAAAGACGCTGGAGCCTTTCTGGTTGAATACTTTTACAACGCCGCCTTCGCCCTCTTTTGTGGTCAATACGACGTGACCATGTGAGTAACGTCCCGGTCGCGCCCATGTCAGGTCAATGACGACCTTACCCGTGGGGTCGATGAAGCCGTAAAGCCCTCCCTTCATCACGCAGGCGAGGCCCTCAGTGAAGGTGAAGGCTTCCTCGAAGGCTGGCGGTATGGCCACCTGGCCGGTTTTGTCGATGAAGCCCCACAGGGCTCCCTTTTTCACCGGAGCCAGCCCTTCCTGGAAGTGCTGCGCCTCGTCCCAAGCCGGTTCAATGACCACTTTGCCAGTCTTGTCGATGAAGCCCCATTTACCAGCCAGACTCACAGCAGCGAGCCCTTCCACGAAGTTTCCAACCTTCTCCCACTTCACCTCGGAGACGACCTTGCCCGCGTCATCCACGAAACCCCACTTCCCGCCAACTTTGACGGGCGTCATGCCTTCCATCGGCGAGCGCACGGCATCCCAGTTCGGCTCGATCACCCAGGTCTTCTTCCACTTCACGGCAGCGGTGGATGCCGCCGCAGCTGCGGAGGCAGTCCACGCCTTCAGAAAAGCCTGATCCGCCGCGCTGAGCCTTTCCAGCGGGAGCTGAAACTCCTGCCCGTCCTCAGCCCGGCGGATGGTGACGTGGGTGTCTGTCTTCGAGACGATGGTGGCCTTCAGCGTGCGGCCATCCGTGGCGGTGAAGGTGTGAGGTTCCTCGGCGTGGAGTGCGAGGGTGGCGGCGAGAAACCAGAGGGCGAGAAATGGGCGTTTCATGGCTCAGTTAAGCGCTTTGAGGGTGCGATTTGGCAGGCTGGGGTTTTGGGTCGAAAAGCCGATGAAGAGATGTGTGACCGAGCCTTTCGCAAAACAGCAGGACTTGATGAGTGCCGTGTTATCCAGGCCTCTCGTGCCATCCAGGGTCAGCACATCGACCGTGCCTTTGACATCATCATACTCGCCTTGGTAGCCATGGGCACACGCGACGTGGAATCCAATGCCGTTAGAGCTTCTCGCGCCAATCAAGACCGGCTGGCCCGCCGCAATCTGTAGTTTGAGGATCTGGGCCAGCCCGGTAACCGTTTCGGCAGAACGGCCTTTCTCCCAAAACTTTGCCATATCGTGCCACTTGAAGCGCGGGGAGAGTTTATCGAGTTCTTCCAAGCTCTCCGCCTTATGAGTCCCGATCAACCCACGAATGGTATCATCCAGAGGAAGCTGTCTTGAAGGCTCAGGTTTGACGTATTTGGCGGAGCGTGGCTCCGGTGCCTTGATCACATACGCCTGGAGCTGGAAAGCGCCGCCAGCTTTGTATTTGCAAGGCCACTTGCGGGTAAGCTCGTCCTTCGACAAGCGATAGGACTCGGTGTGAGCCGGATTCTTGATGGTGAACTCATGAGCAGATGAATCGTAGCCGACCAGGAAAACCATGTGAGCCGTCGAGGCAGATGAATTGATCTGAAGCAGCACTCCCCCTCCAGCCTTCATGGCAGGCACCACATAGTCGTCCATGGCTTTTTGAGCCATGGAAAGCACCGCAACCGGGTCTTTCGATTTGGTCGGATTGAAGCCCCGAGTTTCGACGGGCATTCCTAACTTTGGAAGCACCTTGGCCGCGGTCGCCCCCTTCTTTCCGTCAGCTACGCCCTGAGCCACGACATTCGAGACATGCAGCATGTCCTGCACCGTGAGCTTAAGTCCCGTGATCCCTTCGAATGCCATCAAGACAACCGTTGGGCCGCAGTGCAGCAAGTGGGGTGGTTGTTGGATGTGGGGCACATCGAGAAAGGCCCTGTTCACTAGCGCCTTTTCGGTTTGGGGTTCAGCGGCGGGAGGCTGCTGGGCCATTGTGGAGACAGCCTGAGCAAGCAAACAGGCCGCTGTGATGAGGAAGAATCGTTTCATGGGGCGGATGGTTTGGGCTCAATGCACATAACAAATCACCACTGGCGGTAAGGCTGCTTTCGTTTGTAGAGTTCGAGTCGTGCTGCGTATTCGGAGCGAGCATCGTCAGCGACGTTTGACATGGCCTGCGTCTGATACTTGACGGCACTTTCGTAATCACCGTTCTCAGCAAAGGCTGCTGAGATCGTGTCTAAACGGAAGGAGGTCAGCCATTGTGGCTGCTTTAGCAGCAGGCTGGCATATTCTACGGCCTTTTTACCATCACGGATGGCATCGACCGGATAGACGGAAAGAAACCAAGCAGCGTCGTTTAGAGCATTCGGCAACACACTCTCCTCAGACGTGCTCACCACGGATTGAATGCCTTTCAGCATATTCTCGGCAGTCTTGAGGCCAATGTCCGCCTCAGCTTGGGAAGGTTTGTCGGCTTCCAACATCGTTTTGAATAGATTCATCCGATGGGCTTGATCCAAAGCATCCTGAACTGCTTGATGTAGCTGGTTGGCATGTTCCGTGAGGTTGTAGGTCAGTGTCACCGCACAAACGTTTTCGTGCTTTGTGACAGGGAAATCCTTCAAGCTGATGGATAGAAAAAACTCACCATTATTTGGCTGGGTGATGCTGATGTGAGAGGTGTTCTGCCTCTTGTAGCCAAACATCAGCCGTTCTTTTTCACCATGCGGCACATCGTAGCCAAGCCAGACTTCGTTGAAAAAGATGTGCGGTTCTTGCTTCCAGCCGATCTCAAGGCGTCCTGCCGCTTTCTCGATGGCACAAAAAGAGGGAGTGATGTTTGTTCGTTTTTCAACTACCCCTTTCACCGTGTAATTGACCTCTAAACTCACGGGGTGCTGGGTGCCAAGTGAGGAGCATAAGTTCAGCGCCATCAGCAACAACACACAGGTAACCACCCCGATGATGAGTTTCTTTTGTTTGTCTGGTTGGAGAAGACTCCACGCATTTATGAGCTTTGAAATCCAGTCGAGGAGGATGGAAGCAGCGCTTTTGCAGTTTTTACTCAGCCATGATGGAGTGGTCATGCCCCTGTCCTGAATCGTCCGGCGCAAAAGGTTGCAGGCCGTGCGAATTATTTTTTCGCGGCAGGCTCAGGCGGGGTGGAGGGCGTCGGCACCGCATCCTCCAGCTCAATCGCGCTGCGGAAACCGGCATCAGGGCGGCGGAAGCGGGGCTCGATGCCGAGGCGCTCGGTGGTGAGGAGCATGTTCAGGCCGTCGTTTTGCCAGGAGCCGCCGCGGAGGGGGCGGCGTGTGGGGGCGCGGTTGAAAAGCTCCTCGCACCACTCCCAGACGTTTCCTCCGAGGTCGTAGAGGCCGAGGGTATTTGGGGAAAAGGACATCACGGGAGCGGTGGTGGGGTAGCCGTCGTCGTGGGCGGGAAAGAGGGGCGGCTTTCCAAAGGCATTCATCCAGCTCATATCGGCGTAGTTGCCGATGCCCGCGCCTTTTGGCCCCTGCACAGGCAGCCCCGTGCCCCAGGGATAGACGTTTTTCAGCCAGCCGCGCTTGGCGTCGGGATACCGCTCCAGACGATTTGCCTCCAGATCGCCGACGCCGATGGCGCAGCTCCACTCGGCATCGGTGGGCAGGCGGTAGCGCCGCCCCTCCCGCAGGGTGAGCCAGAGGTGAAAGGCCTGCGCCTCCAGCCAGCTCACGTTTACCACGGGATGCCGGTCTTCATGACCGGCGGGCACCTCCTCCACATGGGCGTCCTTCCATTCAGCCGCAGCGGCGGGGATAGCGGCGGCATAGGCGGCGTAGTCCTGCCGCCGCGTCTCGTGGATGCAGAGAGCGATCTTGGTGCCGGGCACGGGCACAAACTTCATGCCGAGGGAGTTCACGAATGGCTGCCGAATCGTCGCGGCATCAGGTGAAATGGCCTGCCGGTAGGTGGTGGCTTCACCGCTCTTGATTTCACGCTTCCTTGCCTGCCCGATGGTTTCATACAGCGCGGTGTGTTCCTGACGGAAAGCCTGCACGGGATCGCGAAAGCTGGAACGCAGCTCCGTGAGGACAGTTGGAGTCCCTGGAGCGTCCACGGCGGGCAGGGTACGGTCGGTGGTGATGCGCTCCACCTCCCGGCGAAAGATGGCTTGCTCCGCCGCAGAGATGGTTTTCGATGCCACACGCTCCTGCACGGCGGCGATGTAGGCACGCAGGCTGACCATCGCGTAGCCTGCGGCGGCTTCATCCACCCTCGTCGTGATGGCCTCGCGCGTGGCCTCTGTCACCGCAGCCAGCGCGGGCGGCTCCGCCAACAGGCTCTCTTTGATCGACGATGCCACTCCCAGGCCACGCTCCAGCAGCACCGGCACTGCGGAGAGCACCAGCAAAGCGGCAGCCGCCCAGGCAATGCGATGAATCATAGGCAAACGCTGCCACCAGCCGCGCTGATCTATACCGATGCGGGAGATGGCCGTCTGAATGACGGCAATGCTTTCAGGCCGCTGCGCCGAATCCGTCTGCGTGGCATGGCGGATGATCGCATCCCACTCCCGTCTCACACCGGCGACCTCGGATACAGGTCGCCACGAGCCGCGCGGCAGCTCGCCCGTGAGCATCTGGTAGATCATGACCCCCAGCGCATAGATGTCTGCACGGTGGTCCACCGCAGCGCCTTCCTTGAGCTGCTCTGGCGCGGCATACTCCGGCGTGCCGAGGCTGAGTGTAGCCTGCGTTTCCAGCCGCTCCTCCAGTCGCGTGCAGAGAGCCAGGCCGAAATCCGCGATCTTCACCCGCCCGTCAACGGTCACGAGCAGGTTCGAGGGCTTCACATCCCGGTGAATGATGCCGTTTTGATGCGCAAAGTGCAGCGCATCACAGATTTGCGGCAGCAGCCTCAGCGCCTCCGTCTCGCCCACGCGCCCCTCGCGGATGATCTCCATCAAATCGCGGCCCTCCACATGCTCCATCACGATGTAGAGCAGCCCGTCCGCCGTCTCGCCGTAGTCAAACACGCTCACGATGCCGGGATGATCCAGGCTCGCCATCGCCCGGGCCTCCTGCTTGAACCTTTCCGCGAAGGGCTCCTCACCCTCCATCATGCCCGGTGGCAGCACTTTGATGGCCACCTGCCTCTCCAGCGTCTTCTGCCGGGCCAGATACACGGCTCCCATGCCACCACGCCCGATGAGGCGCTGGATTTCAAAGCCTGGAAAACTCAGCGTCATCTCCTCGATGCCCGGCAGTGTGCGCGTCGCGTCATCAAGCTGCTGCGCAGGCATCAGCACACCCTCCATGAGACATGCGGCGCAGAGGCCGCGGGTGCTATCCGCAGGCGTCTCAGCACCGCATCGCGGACAGGCTGGGTGGGGAGAAGGAGCGGGCATCACAGGGAGTCTTGAATCGTCCTGGAGGAAAAGTTGCACTTCAAAGTCATCCTCCCCGGAGAATGGCCAGCAGCACCTCAAGCTCACGGGTGATGGATTCGCCATCACTGACCGTGCCCGCTACCTCGGCTCGCACCTGGGCGCGGAACCGCTCTCTAAGGCGGTTGATGTCCGCCTTGAGGGTGTTGAGATTGCGCCCGAGGCGGGCGGAGAGCGCACGCTGATCGCCATGCTCCGCATCGCCATTGAGCCAAGGATGAAGCACCTCGAAGAGAAGTCCTTTGCCTCGCTGCTCATAGTCTCTCTGCAAGGCATCCAAAGCGCGATCCAGCACAGTCAGCGCCCACTGTCGGTCATACGAACGATCAGCGGACAAGTGGGCGCTATCGGGTGTGTTTTGCACAGCCACTTCCTCCAGTGTGCCATGCTCCATGCCCCCGCCACGCTTTTGGCGTGAGGCCAAGAGGCGCTGGCGGGAGAGAAAATGCTTCACCGCGCCTAGCAGGTAGGAGCGGAAACGCCCGCGCTCGCGGTCCACCGTATCGAAAGCTCCACCGGAGAGCACTTCGGCGAAGAACGCATGTGCCATCTCGCGTGCGGCGTCTGTATCCCGCAGCTCCCACCGAAGGAAGGCGATGACAGGCTGATAATAAGCATCGCAGAGGTCCGCCAGCGCCCTGCGGCCATCCTCGGAATCCGCCTTGGCCAAACACACGCGAGTCCAGCGTGTGGTGAGGAAGGGACCGGTGCCGAATTGAGAGTTCGCTTGGGGTAACATGCGCGTGTGCGGAGAATGCCACGAAGTAGCCGCCATGGGGAGCGAAAGTAGTAGGCTGAACCGGAAGGATGCTGGACAGCTTTTGAGTGAGATTTGACCCAGGCAAAGCCGCAGAGGTCTGAAAATGGCTGAATCTTTGCGCCTTTGCGTCAGGCATAGTCCTGCCCAGCTACTCAAGCTGACCTCAATCCCAAAAACGAAGCAAGCTGCTTGGCTGCTTGTTTAGCGCTGCGACCTTCAGTTGAGACGATGTGCAGCTTTCCCGCCTCACGGTCGGCTTTGAGGTCGGCGTGGCCGGTGAAGCGAGTGCCGTGGAGGAGCGGGAGGGCGTAGTAGCCGCGTTGGCGCTTCTGCGGCGGCACATAGACTTCCCAGCGGTAGTCGAAGGCCCACAACTGCTCGGCCACACGGCGGTCGTAGATGATGGGATCGAGCGGAGCGATCAAAAGCGGCTCGGAAGTGCTCGGCGGGCTGTTTTGAGCTTTTTCGAGCTGCGGGAGGTCACGACGCAAAAGATGCAGTTTGAGCTTTGGCAGCTCCTGAATGCTCACAGAGATGATTTCATCGCCCAAAGCACGCACTTCACTGCTTTTGAGGATGGCGAGTCGTCGCTGGCGCAGTTTGAGTTCCGCGAGCCAGCGGGCCGTTTCGTCCTTTGACGGCATTGGGGCATTCAAAGTGGCCGTGGGGAGCACTTTTTCCGGCAGATCGTAGTAGCGGCGAATGCCATCGCGATGCGAGATGAGCACGCGACCGTGGAAGAAAAGTTTATGCAGCGTGCTCTTCGCGAGCGTGGTGCTGTCCCAGGCATGCGTTTTGGCTTTGCGGGCACTTTCGATGTCCTGCGAGCTGAGCGGGCCTTCATCCGCCATGCGGGCGAGAATGCGTGCGGCGAGTTTTTTCTCCGCAGGAGTCAATCTGCCAGACCAGGTGCTGTCGCTGACGGCACGGGCCTTCATGGCACCTTGCAGATGCGGCCAGGCCTCCAGCGGCAGCGCGGCGAGATTGCTGGAGTCCGGCAGATGATGCTCAAAGGCTCTTCGTGGCCCTTCGCCATGCAGATGCCGCATGAGATCGCCCTCGCGATAGCCGCGCACACGATGGCGCAGAATATGATCGTGCATGCGACCACAGACGTTGATGGGATCGATCTGCACAAAACCCAGATGATCGAGCGCCGTGCCCGGATCAGCAAAAGCAGCATCCAAACCAGTGGACTGCCGCATGAAACGGCGCGCAGTGTCGAGGCTGAGCGAGAGTGACTTCATCAAGCTGCTGACGAGAGCGGCAAAACGCCCATCCGTCATCCTTGAATCTGAAAAGCGAGCTCAATACCCATGAGCAAACTGGATGTCGAGGGTCTGCAGGTACGTGTGCAGGCCGGCGTCTTGCACGGGCAGGACGATGGCGTCCTCATCGCTTTCGTTGTGATGGGAATGCCACCAGCCGGGCGGCGTCACGAAGGCTCCTCCGGCCACCCAGTTGGCACGCACGGGGTTGATGATGTTGCCATCGCTGTCGAGATCGCGGCCGATCATGGTATAGACACCCTCCGTGGCCTTCACGGCGAAATCGAGAGCGATGGAGTTGTGCCGGTGGGCCTTCTGTTTGCTCTTTGCGGGCAGCAGGTTGTAGAGCGACCACATGGAGTGCGTGAGCGTCTTGGTCTGCGGGCAGTCGGGATTCGCGAGCAGGATGCCGTTGCGGTTCTTGTCCTTGCCTTCGTTTTCCTTGCGCACCTTTTCCAGCTCGCTCGTCAGCAGTTCACGAGAGAAATAGAGCGGGCGAAATCTAGGCGCGACCGGTTTGGCACCGAGGAAGTCCATCAACGGCTGGTCGTTCACCCAGTAGAAGGCGCTGTCGTCGCTCGCGTGATGCCGGATCTCGCCGGTGGCAGGCAGCGCAAAGAGATCGCCGGTCTTCCAGGTCAGCTTTTTGCCGTCGATCATGCTGAAGCCAGCGCCTCGGATGACATAAAAGACCTGGCTGCTGGCATGGCAGGAGGTGGGCAGTTCGTCACCAGCGGCGATGTGGATGAAATTGGCCAGCAAACCCGGCCCGGTGACCGGGAAGCTCGTTTCCAGCTTCTTCGACAGATCCAACGGGATGACCTTCGTCTCGGCGATCTGATGCATCGCAGGCGGAAACACATCGATGGCAATCTTCGGCATGCGCGGGTTCGCGGCGCTGCCATACTCGAAAAACAGGCCGTGCTTCTCCCAGTCTTGGTTGCAGGTCGGGGCGGTGTCGAAGGTGGTCGGATTCATGAGAGGTGGAAACGTTGTCGATAAAATAGGCATCGTTGGGGTGGCAAGGGAAGCGCTTTGTCGATCAAGACATGGCGACCGTGAGTGACAGCCCTGAGGCTGTGCATGCGGGCTCATCCATGAACAGAATTCATCCAAACCACGCAAAGGATTCAAGGCGCTGCTTGCCGCGCGGACACGCTTTGGCACGCGGCTGGCTCATGGAAACGCATCCCTGAAAGCTCTCCCCGACCCTACAGCCGCCGCGTAGCCGAAAACCCAAACACCATACCCACACACCGCACTACCATGAAAAGGCTGCTCCCGCTCTTGCTCGCGACGACCTCGGTCTCGCTGGCGCAACCCCCCGCCACCAAACCGGCCGCGCCACCTCCGCCACCGGTGCCGGGCTTCACGCTCGCCCCGCCGCCTCCTGCCTATGCGCCGATCAAGTATGGCGGCCTCACCATCGACGTGCAGGAAAAGATGCGCTTCGAGATCCGCGAAAACAATTTCGACTTCAACAGCGCCTTGAACGGCCCGCAGGACGCCTCGTGGCTGTTGCAGCGCTTCCGTCTCGGCCTCGGCTACGATGTGAATCCGTGGCTGAAGTTCTACATTCAAGGCCAGGACGTGCGTGAGCTCGGCGGCAGCCGTCCGAATGACATCGGCACCTTCGGTGCAGAGGGCGATGACAGCTTTGACATCCTCAAAGCCTATGTGCAGCTCGGCAATCCGAAGAAAGGCCTCAGCGCCACGCTCGGCCGCCAGTTCCTCAGCTATGGCGATCAGCGTCTCGTCGGCCCGCTCGAATGGTTGAACCAGGCGCGGACCTTTGATGCCGTAAAGCTCCGCTACACGAAGGAAAAATACTCGCTCGACTTCTTCGTGTCGTCGCCGGTGGCCTTCACGAACAACATGTGGAACCAGAGCCCCTTTCTCGACAACGATGAGTCGCTCAACGCGATGTTCAGCGGCATTTACGCTTCCACGCTCTTCGTGCCATTCAATCTCACGACGGACTTCTACCTCTTCAATAAGCGTGACGATGGCGATGCCACCTTTGGCCCGCGCCTTGGCGACACGGATTTCTACACCATCGGCACCCTCTGGAAGGGCGATCCGAAAAAGCTCGGCGGCTGGGATTACACGACCGAAATGTCGTATCAGTTCGGAGACGTCAGCGGTCGTGATTTGAGCGCCTTCGCCGGTCACTGGGCCATTGGCCACAACTGGCTCTCTCATCCATGGAAGCCCCGCATCGGCATTCAATACAACTACAGCCCCGGTGATAGCAACGCGGCGGATGGCGACATCGGCACCTTCCAAAATCTGTATCCCACGAACCACCTTTTCTACGGCTACATGGACACCACCGGCTGGATCAACATGCACAATCCCCAGCTCAACATCAGCTTCTCTCCCACGCCGAAGCTGAAGGTCATGCTCGACTACCACCTCTACTGGAATGCCACGAATGCGGATGCCTGGTATCGCGTGAATGGTGCCACTCGCGTGCGTCCGCTCAATGCCGCTGCCACCGGCGCTGGCAGCACCTTCCGCGGCCAGGAGATCGACCTCACCGCCATCTACAAGCTCAATCCGCACGTCGGCATCATGGCTGGCTACAGTTACTTCATCGCCGGTGATTACCTGAAGGCCACCGGAGCGCACAGCAACGCCCAGTTCGGCTACGTGCAGGTGCAGATCGATTTCTAAACCGCATCCGTCATGCAGATCATGCCGCTCATTCCTGACAACGCACCCTTCTCCGCCGAGCAACGCGCCTGGTTGAATGGATTCCTCGCCGGAGTCCTGCAACGCGGCGGAAAGGGTGGTGCGCCGATGGCGCCTACCGAGGCGAAAACGCCTCTGCTCATCGCCTTCGGCAGTCAGAGCGGCAATGCGGAAAGTTTGGCCAAGCGGCTGGCCAGGGAAGCATCGGGTCGAGGTTTCGCGGCGCGAGCCGCGGGCCTCGACTCGCTGCAACCGGCCGACCTCGTCAAAGACAAGAACGTCCTCCTCATCACCTCCACCTGGGGCGAGGGTGACATGCCCGACAACGCCGTGTCCTTCTGGGACAGCATCAATCAAAACGGCAGCAGTCCCAAATTCGACGGCGTGCAATACTCCGTCCTCGCGCTCGGCGACAAAAACTATGCCGACACCTTCTGCCTCGCCGGAAAGAAGCTCGATCAACGTCTCGCTGAACTCGGCGCCAAACGCATCGCGGACCGCGTGGACTGCGATGTGGAGTTTGATGAACTCGCGAAGGAGTGGTCAAAAAACGCCTTCACCATTTTAGGAGCTTCCAAACCGTCTGACTCGTCGGACGATTCGGACCCGTCCGACAAGGCATGGTCCAAGAAGAATCCTTTTCCTGCCAAGATCCTCCAAAACACAAATCTAAATGCCTCCGGCAGCTCCAAAGACACACGTCACATCGCCTTCTCACTCACCGGCAGCGGTCTGACCTATGAAGTCGGAGACGCACTCGGCGTCTTCGTCCAAAACTGTCCCGAGGTCGTTGATTCCGTCATCGCGGCGCACGGCTTCGATCCAAACGCCTCCGTGGGCTCCAAAACGCTCCGTGAGGCACTCATCTCCGATTACGAAGTCCGCAGCCTTCTCGGCAAAACGCCCGAAGCAGGCCTCACACTCGACTCCTTCTTCGAAAACCTCCGCAAGCTCCAGCCGCGTCTCTATTCCATCGCGTCCAGCATCAAGGCGCATCCGGACGAAGTGCATCTTTGCGTCGGTGCGGTGCGCTACAGCACCGATGGCATCGCGCACAAAGGCGTCGCCAGCACCTTCCTCGCGGATCGTTTGCCACTCGGCGAGACCACCGGCATCTACTTCCACGCCGCGAACCATTTTCGACTGCCCACTGATCTCACGAAGCCCGTTATCATGGTTGGCCCAGGCACCGGCATCGCGCCCTTCCGTGCCTTCCTCGAAGAACGAGAGGCCACCAAAGCCCCCGGCAAGAACTGGCTCTTCTTTGGCGATCAAAAACGCAGCACCGACTTCCTCTACCACGATCAAATCATCGCCTGGGTGCAAAGCGGGCACCTCACGCGACTCGACACCGCCTTCAGTCGCGATCAGGAGGAAAAAATCTACGTCCAGACCCGCATGCTCCAAGCCGCCAGCGAACTCTGGCAATGGCTCCAAGAAGGCGCGCACTTCTACGTCTGCGGCGATGCTAAACGCATGGCCAAGGACGTCGATCATGCTCTCCATCACATCATCGAAACCCAGGGCGGCAAAACGGCTGACGAAGCTGCGGCATACGTCGCCCAAATGAAAAAGGAGAAACGCTATGCCCGCGATGTCTATTGATGCACCACGAGTCACCAGCCCTGCGATAGGCGACGACTTCTCCGCTGAGCAAAAGCGATACTTGGAGGGCTTCTTCGCTGGCATTGCAGCAGGTGGAGTCACCTTCGGCGATCTCGCGCCTACGCCTGCCGCCCCCGCTGGACCTTCGCTCGATGATTTGACCAAGGAAGAGCGCATCAAGCGAGAGCTGCATCCTTTCGATGCCATCGAGCAGCTCGTGCTCGATGCGCGTTGGAATGCCAAGCCGGAGCCGGAGAGCGTGTTTCGCTACAAGTGGAATGGGCTCTTCTGGCTGAATCCGGTCAAAGATGGCTACATGTGCCGACTGCGCATTCCGGGCGGTGTGGTGAAGAGTTACCAGCTTCGCGAGCTTGCGGCCATTTCACGCGAACTGACCTCCGGCTACATCCAGATCACCACGCGGAACAATTTCCAAATTCGCCTCATCGAGCCAAAAAACTGCCCGGAGGTGCTTCGCCGCATCCAAGGCTGCGGATTGCATTCCAAAGGCGCGGGCGCGGACAACATTCGCAACATCACGATGAACCCCTGCGCGGGTTACGATCCGTTTGAACTCATCGACGTGCGCCCGCTCGTGAACGAGCTCGCCACGCTCATCATCGGCTCGAAGGAGTTCTACGACCTGCCACGCAAGTTCAACATCGCCTACGACGGCGGCGGCCTCATCTCATCGGTCGAAGACACGAACGACATCGGTGCCAGCGCGGTGAAAATCACCGAGAACAGCGAAGGCATCGAGCCCGGTGTGTATTTCCGCATCGCACTCGGCGGTGTCACCGGTCATCAGACCTTTGCGAGCGACTGGGGCGTCATTGTGAAGCCTGAGCAGCTCAATGACGTCATGGTGGCTCTGCTGCGCGTTTTCATCGAGTTCGGCGACCGCACGAATCGCAAAAAGGCCCGCTTCAAGTATGTCGTCGAGGATAAAGGTCTCGACGGCGTGCTCGTGGAGGCGGAAAAGCATCTCAAATTCAAACTCACGCGCCTCGCGCCGGATTCGCCGACGCAGGAGAAGCGTGAGTTTTCACAGCAGGGCCACTCGCATGTCGGCATTTATCCGCAGAAGCAGGAAGGGCTCGTCTATGTCGGTGCCAGTGTGCCGGTCGGGCAGATGACCGCGAAGCAAATGGAGCGCATCGCCGATCTCGCGGACAGTTATGGCAGCGGCGAAGTGCGACTCACCGTTTGGCAGAACTTCATCATCCCGAACGTGAAGACCGCGTATGCTGCTACACTCGCGAAGTCGCTCAAAAAGCTCGGCTTCCCCTGCGAGACCTCGCCGCTTCGCAATGGCTTCATCGCCTGCACAGGGAACAAATACTGCAAATTCGCCGCCAGCGACACGAAGGGCCACGCCATCGCGATGATGGACTACCTCGACAAGCGCGTGAAGCTCGACAAGCCCGTGAACATCCACTTCACCGGCTGCGCCCACTCCTGCGCCCAGCACTTCATGGGTGACATCGGCCTGCTCGGCACCAAAGTGAAAACCGAAAGCGGCGAAGGCTATCACATCACCGTCGGCGGTGGTTTTGGAGAGAATCGCAAGATCGGCCGCCAGGTTTTCAGCGGTGTGGCATTCGAGAGCCTCGGCGAAACGCTGGAAGGAATGCTCAAAGGCTATCTCAAAGGCCGCAGCGGGCCGGAGGAGACGTTTCACAGCTTTTGCAATCGGCACTCGGTGAACGAGCTGCAGGTAGCGTTCGATGCGGCGGCCTAATTTATGACTTACGATTTATGATTTATGATTTGGCAGACGATTTCACACGGAGCAGCAGCTCTTCTGGGGAAATCATAAGTCATAAGTCAAAAATCATCAGTGAAGCACTTCGTGACCAGCAAACCCTCCGCACGCCAGTGGCCCTCTTTGCGGACGAATACGACTCGAAGTCCGTCCGTGACCGCTTCACCCACCTGATCCCGCTTTCGAAGCCCAATCCCGGTGAGCAGTATGCCTTTCAGGTCAATCTGGATGCCTGCACGGGCTGCAAGGCCTGTGTGGCGGCTTGTCACTCGTTGAACGGGCTCGATGACGATGAAGCCTGGCGTGATGTCGGGCTCATTACGGGCTTACGGAAGCAGCAGCCGTATCACCAGACCGTCACCACGGCCTGCCATCACTGCGAAGACCCGGCCTGCGCGAATGGCTGCCCGGTGCTCGCGTATGACAAAGATCCCATCACCGGCATCGTGCGGCATCTCGACGATCAATGCATCGGCTGCAGCTACTGCATTTTGAAGTGCCCTTATGACGTGCCGAAGTTCAACTTGAAGCGCGGCATCGTGCGGAAGTGCGACATGTGCCAGGGCCGTCTCGCCGAAGGTGAAGCTCCCGCCTGCGTGCAGGCCTGCCCGAACGAGGCGATCAAGATCCAAGTCGTGAAACTGAGTGATGTGCCGGATCGCGGTCAGATCATCGCCGGAGCGTTCGAATCGAGCTACACGCGGCCCACTACGACCTATGTCTCCACCAAACCCATCGCGGAAGCGAAAGCTGCCGATGCCGGCCTGCTGCGACTCGACCACGCGCATCCGCCGCTCACCTGGATGCTCGTGCTCACGCAGATGAGCGCGGGCACCTTTTTCATCACCGCGCTGGCGGTGTTGATGGGCTTTGTGAGCCTTGAGGCGACCCAATTGACCTCGTTGACGGCGTTGATCGTTGGAATCGCGGGCATTGCGTTGAGTGTTTTGCACTTGGGGCAGCCTTTGAAGGCGTGGCGGGCCTTTCTCGGATGGCGCAAAAGCTGGCTCTCTCGCGAAATCATCGCCTTCGGGCTGTTTGCGAAGCTGGGGGCACTGGCGGTCGTCTTTCCTTCGAAACTCACGCTGGGCCTCGCGGGGATTGCGGGCGTTTTGGCCGTTTACACGTCCGTCATGGTCTATGTGGACACGCGCCGGCCGTTTTGGTCGATGAAGCTCGTGAGCGGCAAATTCTTCGGGACGATGGTTTTGCTCGGCGTGGCCGTTCCGGGCGTCGTTTGGGCCTGGATGGGGCATTCGGCGGCTCAAATCGCCATTCCGACGGCGCTCGTGCTGCGCTGGTGTGTTTCGCTGTTTGAGATGCGTGAGATTCGGAACGCGCGGCGCGATGCCAGCAACGCCTGGCACCTGAGTGCCCGCATTCTGACCGAAAAGCTTCCGCATCTGCTACGGGCACGGAAAATCATGCTCGCCATGGTCGGCATCATCCTGCCCACCGTCATCTTCACGCAGTTCTATGTCGCTGCGATCTTCACCTTGTCCGTCGCGATCACCTTGGGCAGCCAGTTGATCGAGCGACACTACTTTTTCACCGCGGCCTGCGGGCCCAAAATGCCCGGGAACTGATGATCACGCTACCCGCCATGACCTTCCGCGAATGGAATGGGCCGCTCACGGCGGATCTGGTGCGTGAACCGGCGAGGTTCGGCTTGGGGCAGTTGCCTTCGCTTTCGGTGCCCACGGCGACGACGAAAGCTGTGTGCGGCTTTTGCTCGACTGGCTGCGGCTTGAAGATTCACCTCAAAGATGGCGAGGCGATCAATCTCACGCCCGATGCCGACTATCCGGTGAACCTCGGCACGGCCTGTCCGAAAGGCTGGGAGGCGCTGAGTGTGCTGGATGCGCCGGATCGGGCACGGATGCCGATCCTGCATGGCAAGGAAGTCGATTGGGACACGGCGCTGCGCTACTTCTGCGATCAGATGCGGCGCATCCTCGATCAGCATGGCCCCGAAGCCGCCGCGTTTTTGAGCACGGGGCAGATCATGTTCGAGGAAATGGCTTTCCTCGGTGCGCTGGCGAAGTTTGGCATGGGCATGATCCATGGCGATGGCAACACGCGCCAGTGCATGGCCACGGCGGTGGCGGCTTACAAAGAGAGCTTTGGCTTCGACGCGCCGCCCTTCACCTACGCGGACTTTGAGGAGAGCGATGTGCTTGTCTTCATCGGCGGGAATCCGTGTATCGCGCATCCGATCATGTGGCAGCGCGTTTTGAAGAACCAGCGCCAGCCGGAGATCATCGTCGTCGATCCACGCACCACGGAAACCGCGATGGCGGCCACGCAGCATTACGCGATCAAGCCAAAGAGCGATTTGACGCTGCTCTATGGCCTCGCGCATCTGCTCATTCGCGATGGTGGAGTGGACAAAACCTTCGTCGATGCGCACACGAACGG
>CALMTT010000599.1 GCA_937872615.1 uncultured Verrucomicrobiaceae bacterium
AAAAAAGCCACCGCGATTTATTTAGCGACTGACCCGGATCGTGAGGGTGAGGCAATAGCCGCACACATTGCTAATTGTATTGGCAATCAATACAAAAACATCATGAGCCGTGTGACGTACCAGGAAGTAAATAAAAAAGCGGTTGAGCAGGCCATTGCTAAAAAACGCCAAATTGATTGGGCTCTGGTGCGCGCACAAGAAGCGCGCCGGGTAATCGATCGATATGTGGGTTATCTGGTATCTCCGGTGCTCACCGATAAGTTCAGAAAAATACAAAAAATTCAGTACTTATCTGCCGGGCGGGTTCAGACAGTAGCACTAAGGCTCATTGTTGAACGGCATGAAGAAATTCAGGCATTTAAGCCCACCCAACACTGGGGTGTTCTCGCTAGCTTGGAAAAAGATGCCGTGGGCTTTACGGCCAAATGGTTGCCCTTTGGATTTGAAAAAAATCTCCATGACAATGCTGAGGCCGCAAAAAACGAACGCCTCATGACGGATCGCCGTCTAGCAGAAACAGTTATTGCACGCACTCAAACGCTAGTGGTGGCAAAGTGTGATAAGCAGTTACAGAAAATTCCGCCGCCAAAACCTCTGACCACCACTAGCTATTTAGCGATGGTTTCAGGTCGATTTAAACTCACCACCAAACAAGCGATGCAAGTAGCGCAAAGTTTATTTGAGCTTGGGTTAATTACCTACCACAGGACGGATAGCCCTGTGATGTCCCCAGATTTTGTGGCAGAAGTTAGGGCGGCAGCGTTGAAGCGAAAATTGCCTATTCCTGAAATTGCCCGGGTGGCCCAGGCTGGAGCGAACGCCCAGGAAGCGCACGAATGTTTGCGCGTCGTAGATATTGAGCTGGAGCAGGTTGTACTGGATGAACCTATCCAGGAGAAAGTGTATCGCGCTATTTGGGAAATTACCTTGGCGTCTCAACTGGATTCAGCGGTTGATGAGGTGACCACTGTAATTTGGCATAATCAGTACGGCGAGAAGCCTGATTATTTTTTAAGTGGAGGGAATCGAGAAATTAAGCCAGGCTTTCGCAGGCTTTTGAGCTATCAAAAAGATCCTGATGATGGCGACGATGAGTCCTGTGCAAAGCAACGTCTACCGGCCCTAGCCGTTAGCGACAGGCTTAAACCGCTGGCATTGGAGCTGCAATCAAAAGTGACCAAAGCACCTGGGGTTTACACCGAAAAAACATTGGTTAAAAAAATGGAAGTGCTGGGCATTGGTCGGCCAGCCACATACGCGTCCATCATTGAAACTCTGGTATCTAAAGAATATGTCAGTCGTGATAAAGGTTTGAAATTTACCCCTTTATCTACAGGCATTGCGATCATTAAAGCCGTGCGGCAACAATTTCATTTCGCTGAAGTGCGTTATACAGCTGAGGTGGAAAAGCAGCTCGACGGCCTGATCACGGCGGCCGGCATCTCGCGCCCTGCCCCGGCGACCGAACTCGCCGCCGAATTGGCGTCCGGAGGCCCGGCGGAGGACGAGTTCAACGAGTACCTCGAGCAGGTCAAGCAGTCCAGCGACATTGACCGCATGGCAACCGATCGCCCGAAGACGGGCGTGTTCCTTCATCGCTACGCGATCAACCCTGTGAACGGCGAACAACTGCCTGTGTATGCGTCGGACTATGTATTGGCCGACTACGGAACTGGCGCAGTGATGGCTGTTCCGGCGCACGATCAGCGCGACCTGGATTTCGCCAACAAGTACGGGCTGTCCAAGACGCCGGTGGTCTGCCCGGCGGAGATTTGGAGCCGGGCGCTGCCACTGATCACGCCGCCATAATTCAGCGTGTGACCACTGCCCGCACCGAGCATCGTGGCGGAGGTGGCGCTGTTGTTGAGGATGTTGGTATTGAGCGTGACGCTCACGGAAGAGCCCGCCGAGGCCACAAAGCCGGTCGGACCGGCACCTGTGCCGCTCAGGGTGATGCTGCCGCCTGAGATCGTGCTGGTCGTGCTGAGATTGACGCGGTTGCTGTTGGATGCGGTGGCATTGCCGGAGACGCTCAGTGCCGCGCCACTGCCGAAACCCATGCTCCCAAAGCCCCACGTCGGCCCAGTAGAGGCCATCGCCAGGGTCAGCCCGGCCCCATCCGCCAGCGTCAATGCACCCGAAACGGAAAGCGGTCTCGAATTCGCCGTGGACTGGATCGTGTAGCCTGAGCTGGTGACATTCAGCGCGGCCATCGAGACGCCGGAGGTCACATCAATCGTGAGCGTGCCAGCCGTGCCGCCGAGATGGGCCGTCGCGGTGCCAGCGTTGTCCCAGTTTTGCAGCGTGCCGGTGTCATTGATTGCACGCCAGGTGCTCGCGGTGCCCCAGTTGCCCGTGCCGCCAGTGCCGCTCGTGGCACCGTTTTGATCCCAAAACAGGTTCGTTTGGGCGAAAACGCTGCCGCAGGCGATGCAGAGTCCCGCGAGACTCGAAAGCCACGCGATGAGAAATGACTGATTGAAATGGAAAAAGGGACGAGGATCAGCGCAGGACGTTTTTTTCATGATCCGCAATCGGCATCAGCCCGGCCGGGTTGGGGCGGAGGAAGCTGATTGGGTGTTTTTTGAAGGCATGGGGTTGGGGGGATGCCGCGTGTAACGCAGCTTCCGTGCCGTTGCCCATTATCGAATGTGCCAATTTAGCGGGACTCGATGATCTCGTAAGCCGTGCCGGAGAATTCCTTCACGAAAACCGTCAGCGGCAGCTCGAAGATGCCGTCGCGGATCGGGTAGCCGTTTTTCGAGCCGGGTTCGCCCTTCACCTCGCGGGTGTCGCCGTGCGGATTCCAGACACGGATGACATCGGTGGCGGAATCGTAACTCAAAATGGCATACGCATGATTCGGCGTGAGGCCGGGGATGGTGGTTTTGAGCGTGCCGCAGGTCATGAGGCGATTTTCCTTCGTCGCGGCCGTCAGCGCGGCGCGGAGTTCGGCCATGTGCTTGTCGTAATCGGCCTGCGGGAGGTCTTTTGTCTTCGCGAAGCTGCACGACACGCGGAACATCTCACGACCCGTGATGAAGGCGAGCTGCGTGCCCGCGCTGCCACCGCGATTCAGCGCATCGAGCCCGGTGGCATCGCGTTTGTCGGCCGGCTTCTTCGCGTTGTGGGCCACACCGGCGGCTTTTTCATAAATGTTGACCCAAAGGCTGCCGTCCTCGTTTTGAGAAGTGAGGGCGATCTCCGTGTCTGTAGGCGCGGTGACTTTGACCTCCTGCTGGCCGAGTTTGACGAGGTAATGGTCATCTTCGACCGGACGGATCATCTGCTCGCGGACGTAGTCCGGCCGTTCATGAGCCAACGCGGCCAGCGGCGCGAGCGAGAAGCAGTTGCCCATGCGACCTTGGCGGATGGTTTCGATGCGCGGTCCCTCGGCAGCAAACAGCTCACGTTTCGTGCTGGCGATGCGTTTAAGGCTGCCACCAAACATCGCCGGAAAGTCCGGCATGCCCTTTTCGACCGGCTGAGCCTTCGCGAGCTGCTGCAAGTGCTCCAGCGTGAAAGTGGGCAGCGTCACCTTCTTGAACCGCGAAGCCCGTTTCAGTGCCGCGACAGCCGCAGCATCCTCGCCACGCACTTTGGGGCTTTCGACGAGCGTGTTGATCTCATTCACCGACAAAACGCCATCGTGATCCGCATCCCACGCCGCGAAGTTTTTCTCCAACACAGCCAAAAAACGTTCCCGGTCATTCGCGGCAGGCTTTTCCTCGTCGCGGGCGAAGAGAGGCGAAAGGGCGATCAGCAGGAACGTGGCGGCATGTTTCATTTTTTGTCCTCGGGGATGATGCGCAGCACATGGCTGGCCTGGGTGAAATACCACACGCTGCGTTTGAAGGCGCGGAGCTGCACGCCATCCGGGATCGTCACGCCGTTGGAGTCCTTCGCACCCGTGCCGGTGCTGTCGATAATCAGCGGCGTGCCATCGGGCGATTCGCCGATGCTGCCGACCCACAGCACGACATGGGACACGCTGCCCTTGTTGCTCTTCACGAAGAGCAAATCGCCGGTTTGCAGCTCCTTCGGGAAGTCCTCGTAGCTTTTCGGCAGCTCAATGCGCTTCACCGGCACGCTGCGGCCTGCACCTGGACCTGCGGCCTCGGTCATCTCCGATTGCTGGCTGATGCCGGTGGAGGGCAGGATGCCGAGCGCGAGGTTGTAAACGAAGCCGGTGAAGTTGCTGCAATCCACGCCCTTGCCCACCGGCGTCTTTTGATCCGGATCACGCGGCCAGTCGGCAGGTGGCTCCCAATCCGGCACATGATGATGCTGGTAGCTGTAGCCGATGTAGCGCATCGCGGTGGCGATCACGCGCTCTCGGGACCACTGCGGCGTTTTCTTCGCCAGACCAGCCGGAGGACTCAGATGCTTGATCGCAGGCCCCCAGTAGCCCCAGCGACGCTGGTTCGCGGGGTCCTGCCATTGGCTGTGAGGCACCGTGGCGTAGTCTTTCCAATCTGAACGCGGCCCTTTGAGCAGATCACCGATGAGTTCCTCCTCCGGGAAGGAAAACTTCACGCTGTAAGGCGATTTGTAGTCGTTCTGCGCCAGCAACGAGCCGACGAGGGCGAAAAGGAAAACAGCGATTCGCGTCATCATGGCACCACGGCCTCCTTTTTCTCACCCGCAGCCCAGAAAACGCCACGAGGAATCATGAACTCGAGCCCCGGCGTGTTCTCCGGATGCGGGCTGGACACAAACACGCGGCCCTTGCCAAACGGCGCGATGGCATGCGCAGGCGCATTGATTTGCACACCTTCCGGCGAGCCATACTTCGCGGTCTCGGTTTTGAAAACGGACAGCGTCGTGTAGGCCGGGATGTCGGTGCGCGTCCACGGTTTGAGGATCGGGCCGTTGTTGTAGCGCACTTTGAAGAGGCCGTTTACTTCGCCGAGCACCGGCATGGCCTCGCCGGTGCATTCGAGTTCGAGCATCGCCTGACCACGACGCCACTTCGACGACACGGTGCCCGCGTTCAGGATGCCGAGGCCCCAGGAAAAGTTCGAGCAGGCCAGATAAGCTCCCGCGCAGATGCCCACGTAGCCACCGCCGTTGCCGACGAACTCGCGCACGTTCTTCAAACCGGCCTCGCCGAGCCCTTTCGACTGCCCGGAGCCGCTGCCGCCGGGGAAAACGACCACGTCACAGGTCGCATTCGTCAGCGTGGCAAAGGCCTCCGGCTTCGCCACGGTCACGCTGACCTGCGGGAAGGGCTTTAGCACATTCATCACATGGTCCACGCCACTCTGCGGGGCTCCCGGCCCGCTATAAATGAGCACCTTCAGCGGCCTCGGCGGCTCCTCACGGGCGATGACGGTCTTGCCACCGTTCGCATCCGGCGGGATGACAAATTTCGGCGCAGGCTCAGACTTCTTGGTTTCCTGGGCAAAGGCCAGCGAGCAGGCAAACAGGCAGACGAGGGCGATGGGGAGCGGTTTCATGCGTGGTTTGCATACGCTGCCGCACCGCGACGTCATGTCACCAAAATAGGCGAGGAAGCCGGGGAAAATGAGGAATGACGAATGGAGAATGCCGAATGAGAATCCGGCCACGAATGCCGAACGCCCTTTCCAAGCCCTGCTGCACCCTCGCCGCGCTGCTTTCGTCATTCGTCATTCTGCATTCGTCATTCGCCACAGCCGAGTCGCACTGGGTCGAAAAGCTCGCGTTTTGGTCGTGGAATGATCTCCAGAGCGTCGAAACACAGATTCGCGATCATGAGCAGCGGCTCTCACAACTCGCCGAGCCTCTCATGATCAACTCGAACATCCGAATCGGCCTCAAAACCGGCTATACGACGGAGGAGGACGTGCGCTGGTTCGAGCTCACGTTGAAGCAACCGGCCACCGCCGATCGCATCGTGCTCATTCCACCGCTGGCAAAGGCTGCGAATGCCGTCGTGGCCGGTTACGGCTTCCCGGTGCGTTTCAAGCTGGAGGTCTTCGATGAGCAGGATCAGCCGCGCATCGTGCTCGATCAAACCGCCGCCGATTTTCCAAACCCGGGCTGCTCGCCCATCATCGCCACCTTTGAGCCGCAAAGGGTCAAACGCGCCCGTTTCACTGCCACGGAGCCGTGGAGCGTCGATGGCCCGGAAATCCTCGCGATGGCGGAGATGCTGCTTTTGCACGGTGATCACAATCTGGCGATCGAGGCCACCGTGAGCAGTTCCAGCTCGCGCAATGCCCCGCTGGCCTGGACACGCTCGAACCTCATCGACATGATCACGCCGCTGGGCCTGCCCGTTTCGCCGCAGAAGGGCACGCTTGGCTTTCACAGCGCCGTCTCCGCAAAAGCCGATGCCGTGAAGACGCTCACTCTCGAACTGCCCGAGGTAACGCCTCTCGATGCGGTGCGTCTCGTGCCGGTGCGTCGGCGCGATGTGCCGCTTTGGTTCGACTACGGCTTTCCGGTGCTCTACAAAGTCGAAGCGGCCACGAAGCCGGATTTCAGCGATGCCGTGTTGCTCCATGAGGTGAAGGACAAGACCAAACCCACGCCGGGCATGAATCTCGTGTGCATCCCGGCGCATGGCACGCCTGCGAAGTTCGTTCGCATCACGACAAAGGAGCTTTGGTATCGCAAAAGCGACCACGTTTTTGCTCTCGCCGAGTTTCAGGCCTTCAGCGGTGGTCAAAACGTCGCGGTGAAGGGCCGTTTCACCGCCAGCGACGAGCTGCGTGGCGAGGATGCTGCGGCATGGAGCCTGGCGGCCTTGAACGATGGCCTCACGGAAGGCGGAAAACTGATCCCGCTGGCCGAATGGTTCACTCAACTCGACCTGCGGCGGAAGCTGCAAATGCAGCGTGATGAGCTCGTCACCCGTCGCACCGCCTTGATCGAGCGTTCACAGCATCAGCTCGTCATCGGCAGTGTCGGTGGCGCGGGTTTCATCACCATGCTGTCCGTTCTTCTGCTCTGGCGTCAGCAGCGCCAGCGCCGTCGTGATGCGCAGCGGCTGCATGACAAGCTGGCCCGTGATTTGCACGACGAGATCGGTTCCAACCTCAAGGTGATGCATGAGAACGCTGGCTGGGCGCTTTTTGCGCCGGAGTGCAATCGCAGTGTCCGCGGTGTCGTGGGCAGGTGTGGTGTTCGTCGCGGATGTCAGTCCCGGGAACTCGCGGCCGCAGGCGACGAATCTGGACATCGTAACGGGATGGTGGGGTCCCCAAGGAGCGGTCGGGTTGTTCGGCACCCAGGCTTCGTAGAGCTGCGTAGTGCCGTCGTGGCAACCCCAGCGACCTGGGCCGATCTCGGC
>CALMTT010000600.1 GCA_937872615.1 uncultured Verrucomicrobiaceae bacterium
ATCGTCGTAAGGATCGGAAGCCAGCGCCTTCGTTGCAGGTCGAAGGCGGCGAGGACAACACTTTCGCCAACAACAAGTTCGCGCACGGCGATGCCAAGTAGCGCCGTCACGGAGGTTGGAGTCTAGGCTTTAGCCGATGTTGTGACCTCTCATCTTCCCAAACCGTCGGCTAAAGCCTAGACTCCAACAGATCTCTCCATGCGTTTTCTCCTCTTCATCGCCTTCTTGGCCCTTCAATCGCTTCAGGCGGCCGATTTTCATGCCACGGCCTGCGAAGGCGTTTATCCGCGGCATTTGCAGGGAATCTGCACGAATGACAAAGACGCGATCTACTGGTGCTGGACGGATGTTTTGGTCAAGACCGACACAGATGGCCGTGTGCTGAAAAAAGTGCCGGTGGCGAATCATCATGGTGATTTGTGCTTTCATAATGGGCGCGTTTATGTGGCCACCAACCTGGCGAAGTTCAACCGCCCGGCGGGTGAGGCTGACTCCTGGGTCTATGTGTATGATGCGGATACGCTCGCCGAGATTGCAAAGCATCGCGTGCCGGAGGTCGTGCATGGAGCGGGCGGCATAGCGTGGCGCGATGGGCGCTTTTTCATCGTCGGAGGCCTGCCGCCTGATGTGCCCGAGAACAATGTGTATGAGTATGACAGCGCGTTTCGCTTCCAGAAACGTCACGTGCTCGCCAGTGGTTACACGCTCATGGGCATTCAAACCGTCGCGCAGTCGGACGGCGCGTGGTGGTTTGGCTGCTACGGCAAACCGGCCGTGCTGCTGCGAGCGGATGCGGACCTGCGCTTCAACGGTAAATGGGAGTTCAATGCCTCCGTCGGCATCGTGCCGATCAGCGGCGGGCGGTTCCTCATCGCGCAAAACACCTTCGTGAAAGGCGAGGATGGCAAAACGAAGGGCAACACGGCCCAGGTGCTTGTGGCACGGCCTGACGAGAAAACCGGTTTTATGATCGAAAAGCCATGAACAAGCTCTGTCTCATCCTTCTCCTCTACCTCGGTGCCGTGTCAGCACACGCCGAGGTCACTCGCATCGAGATCACTGAACGCGCGTCGTTTGCTGCTGGGAATACCTTTGGCTCCACCGGAGCCTACGAATGCCTCAAAGGCCGCATGTTTCTCGAAACGGACCCGCAGAACGCGGCGAACGAACGCATCAGCGACCTCCAGCGGGCGCCGCGCAATGACCGGGGCAAGGTCGAGAGCTGGACGGACTTCTTCCTGCTGAAACCGGTCGATGCAGCGAAAGGCAACGGTGTGCTGCTCTACGACGTGAACAATCGCGGCAACATGCTGGCGCTGTGGACCTTCAATGATGGCGAACGCACGAATGATCCGAAGACGGAGGCTCACGCGGGCCATGGCTTCCTCATGAAGCAGGGCTTTTCCGTGCTGTGGTGCGGCTGGAACGGCGAGGTGCAGGCGGATGACACTCAGCGCCTGCTCTGTGGTCTGCCCATCGCGACGGAGAACGGCCAAACGATCACCGGCAAAGCGCATCTGGAGATCACGAGCACGGAAAAAGTCTTCAGCCGCGCCTTTTCGTGGAGCCCGTGGGGCATCGGTGCGGCCTTTCCGTCCGTGAGCCTCGACAACGCGGACGCGACACTCACGATGCGGCCGCATCGTGGCGCGGGAGGCATCGAGGTGCCGCGTGCGGAGTGGGCCTTTGGATGTTGGGAGAATGAGAAGCTCATTCCAGATGCCACGCATGTGTATGTAAAAGCTGGTTTGCGGCCTGGATGGCTCTACGACCTTGTTTATACGGCCAAAGAGCCTCGCGTGACCGGACTCGGCCTCACGGCGATGCGGGATTGCGTTGCGTTCTTTCGTCACGGCGATGCCAAATTGAATCCATTGGCAGGCGCGGTGCAAAAGGCCTGCGTCTTCGGCATCTCGCAGTCGGGTCGCGTCATTCATCACTTCCTTTATGAAGGCCTGAACAGCGATGAGCATGACCGCATCGTCTTCGATGGTGCCTTGATCCACGTTGCGGGTGCTGGCAAAGGCATGTTCAACCATCGCTTCCGCATGAGCACGGAGTATGGCACGCAGCACGAGGGGCATCTTTCCGGCAGCGAGTTCTTCCCGCTCGCGCCGATGCCGCAAGCCGATCCCGTCACGGGTGAATCAGGCGACTCGCTTGCTCGTTCGCGGAAATCCGGCCACACGCCGCGCATGCTCTTCACACAAACCTCCACCGAATACTGGAGCCGCGCCGCCTCGCTGCTGCACACCGATGTGCAGGGCAAAACCGACCTCACGCTGCCCGACGACGTGCGCGTGTATCTCGTGGCCGGCGCAGAGCATCTCGGCAAGAGCGACGGCACGCCCGGTATCTGCCAGCAACCACGCAACACGCTCGATGATCGCGGCCCCGTGCTGCGGGCGATGCTCATGCATCTCGTCGAGTGGGTGAAGCACGGCCAAACACCGCCGCCAAGCCGTCATCCGCGCCTCGCTGATCATTCGCTGGTGACCTTCGAAGCATGGAAGACGCGGTTTCCGAAGATCCCAGGCATCAACTTGCCCACCCATGCCTACCAGCCTCCACGGCTCGATTTCGGCTCACGTTTCCATAGCGAAGGCATCGCCGACATCATCCAGCCGAAGACCGGAAAGCCGTTTCGCACGCTGCTGCCCGCCGTGAATGCCGATGGCAATGAGACGAGCGGCATCGTGCTGCCGGAGGTCGCCGTGCCGCTCGGCACCTACACCGGCTGGAACCTCCGCTCGCCCCAAGTCGGTGCCGAAACGATGCTCTCGCCGCTCGACGGCATGTTCATCCCCTTCGCGAAAACCAAGGCCGAACGCGAGAAGACCGGCGATCCGCGCCTTTCGCTCGAAGAACGCTATTCGACGCGGGAAGAGTATCTGTCGCGCTTCAAGGCAGCCGCCAAGAAGCTCCACGAAGACGGTTTTCTGCTGGAAGAGGATGTGACGAGGATCGTCGAGCGGGCGTCAGCACAGTAAATCTCGCTCCAGGCAGAAGAGTTGAGGCTTTCGCAATCACGAATACTCTCGGCACTCTATGCCAACTCCAGAATCCATCGTGCAGCGCCAGCTCGATGCCTACAACGCCCGCGATGTCGATGCGCTGCTCGCGACGTATGCTGAAGACGTGCAGCAGTTCGAATATCCTGATACCTTGCTGTGCACCGGTGCGGCGCAGTTACGGGAGCGAATGGCGGCACGTTTTAGTGATCCGCGTCTGCACGCTCGGCTCATCAACCGCATCACTATGGGCCAGACGGTCATCGACCACGAGGAGGTGACTCGCACCTTTCCCGATGGCGTCGGCAAAATCGAGCTGGTGGCGATTTATGATGTGCGCGACGGCAAGATCTCCACGGCGCGATTCATCTCAGGTAAGACGACTCTCGACTCCACGATTCGCATCCCATGAAAACCAGCCATGAAGATGCCGTAATCGAGACTCAGCGGCTGCTGCTGCGCGAAATGACACCAGACGATGCCCCTGCGCTGCTGAAGGTATTCGGGGATGCGGAGGCCATGCGGCACTATCCGGCGGCATTTGATGAAGCGCGGATGCAGGCATGGGTCACTTGGAATAGGCGGAGCTATGAAACGAGCGGTCACGGTCTTTGGGCCATGATTCTACGCTCCACGGGCGAGGTGATTGGCGATTGTGGTCTCGTGAGTCAGGAGGTCGATGGCGTGTCGGAGATTGAGGTGGGTTATCATGTGCGGCGTGATCTGTGGGGACAGGGACTGGCCACGGAGGCGGCCCTAGCCTGCATTGATCATGGATTCACTCAGTTCGGCTTCAGGTGGTTTGTATCGCTAATCCATCCTCAAAATGCATCCTCGCGCCGCGTGGCGGAGAAGATCGGCATGACTCTGTGGCGGGAAGCTGAATGGAAGGGCAAGGCCACCTGCATTTATGCGATTGAGAGAGGCACGAGGGTCTCATGACGTGAGGTGGGTAACCACAGTGCATCACACGCAGCGGAATCATCCGGCGAAGAGTTGAGCTCTCATCTGCGTATCGTCTTCGACCATGAATCCCGCTCCGATCTCCTCACGCCGCCATTTCATCAAAACCGCCGCCGCGGCGGTGACCACCTTCAACATCGTGCCGCGGCATGTGCTGGGCGGGCCGCGCTTTGTGCCACCGAGTGAGAAGGTGAATGTGGCCATCATCGGCACCGGCGGTCAGGGCCGCACGAATGTTCGCAACCTCGTGCCGCTTGAGGATTGCCAGGTCATCGCCGTGGCTGATCCGGCGGAGTCGTTCAGCTTGGAGAACTTTTACTTCAAAGGCATGGGCGGCCGCCTGCCGGTGAAGGCGGAGATCGAGAAGCACTACGCGACGAAGACACCGAATTTCCGCTGCGCGGATTACATCGACTTCCGCGAGATGCTGGAGAAGGAGAAAAGCATCGATGCGGTGCTCATCGCCACGCCGGACCATCTGCACGCCTACTGCTCGGTGGTGGCGATGCGGGCAGGGAAGCACGTTTACTGCGAGAAGCCGCTCACGCACAACATCTGGGAGGCGCGTCACGTCGCCAAAGTGGCCGCAGAGACCGGCGTGGCGACCCAGCTCGGCAGCCAGGGGCATTCCTCTCTCGGCACGCGTGAAACGATCGAATACATCCAGGACGGCGCGATCGGTGCGGTGAGGGAAATTCACGTCTGGGTGGGCGCGAAGCGCTGGAATCCTACGCTCACCGGCAAGCCCACCGACACACCGCCCATGCCCGCAGGCCTGAACTGGGACCTGTGGCTCGGCCCGCGTCAGGAGCGACCGTTTCATCCGGCCTACTTCCCCGTCGCGTGGCGTGATTTCTGGGACTTCGGCTGCACAGGCATCGGCGACTTCGCCTGCCACGACATGAACACCGCCGTGCGCGCCTTTGACCTGCCGGTGCCCTCGCGCATCGAGGCCCACGCGGCCGGCTCGATGACGAGCGACATCGCCCCGCATGGCGCGCTGATTTACTACACCTTCCCCGCCGCGGGCTCGCGACCGGAGATCCGCATGACATGGTATGATGGCGGCATGATGCCGCCCACGCCCGAGGCACTGGGGAATTTCCCGCTGCCGAAACGCGGCTGCCTTTTCATTGGCGAAAAAGGCGTGATCCAGTGCGATGGCGGCGGCGGTGCTCCGCGACTCTTCCCGGACAAACGCCGCGCCGAATACCAAAAGCCCGCGCCGAAGCTGAAACGCAGCAACGGCCATCACCGCGACTGGATCGATGCCTGCAAAGGCGGCGAACCCGCGACGAGTCCCTTCGCCTACGCCGCTCACCTCACGGAGATCGCGCTGCTCGGCGTGCTCTCGTTGCGGACACAGAAGCCAATCAACTGGGACGCGCCGAACCTGAAAGCAACGGGCCTGCCTGCCGCCGATGCCTTCATCAAGGAAGATTACCGCAAAGGCTGGGAGGTCATTTGAGCCATGAGCGAAACCATTGCCTTCACTCCTCTCACCGTCGCCGATCGCGAGCCCATCGCCCGGCTGCTGCATCGTTCGCTAGTGCATTGGTATGAGAGCCGACTCGGCCAAGGCTCGCGCTTTGGCGACAGCCACGAGCCCTTCACACTCTTTCCGGACGTCTATGAATCACTCGATCCCGGTGAATGTGTCACTGCACGCACGGACAACGGCGAGATCGTCGGCGTGTGCTTCTCGCATGAACGGGAAAAGCATGTCTCCGTGGGCATCGTCGCCACTTCGCCGGACGCGGGTGGTCGCGGCATCGCGAAAAGGATGATGTCGCTCGTGCTGGAGAAGGCGAAACGCCTCGGAAAGCCTGCGCGGCTCGTTTCGAGCCTGCTGAATCTCGATTCGTTCTCGCTCTACACGCGGCTCGGATTTGTCCCGGGAGCCATTTTTCAAGATTTGCTCATCACCGTGCCTGAGACGGGCTTGGCCGCCGCCCCACCCGCAGGCATCGAAGGCGTGCGCGAGGCCGCTTTGGCCGATGCATCGCGCATTGCCGACTTCGAGCACGCGCAGCAAGGCATTCGCCGCGAGAAGGACTTCGCGTTTTTCATCCGTAACGAGGTCGGTGCATGGCGGGTGCTCGTTTCCGAGGCCGCGGATGGCTCGGTGAATGGTTTCCTTGCCATGAGCACGCATCCATCGTGCACGATGATCGGCCCCGGCGTCGCGGCGGATGAAGAAGCGGCCATCGCCTTGCTTTGGAAAGCCCTCGACGGCCTCCGCGGCAAGACGCTCGTCTTTCTCGCTCCCTGCGCGGCCTCCACGCTCGTGCGCACGGCCTACGGCTGGGGCGCACGCAATGTCGAGCTGCACGTCGCCCAGTCCACCGCGCCCGTCGCCGGCGCGAAAGGCATCGTGTTTCCGACCTTCATGCCGGAGACGGCTTGAGACTACTTCACCAAGTCCGGCACCAGCTTCGGATCATAGGTCGAGCCTTTGGAGACTTGGATCAGCGTCATGCGCACCTTTGTGGGGAAGAACTTCTCCGGATCAGGCCGTTTGTGGGCGTGGAGGTTTTTGTCGTCCTTGAGCACGAGGTGCATCTCCTTGATGCCCTGGCTCCAGACGATGTCGTCGTTCTGCCAAAACTTCGTCATGTCCAGATCCTTCTCGATCACGCCCGTCTTTGAATACGCACCGGTGCCGATGCAGCCGTAGCCGTGATTTTGGCCTTTGTAGGGGATGTAGCACACGCTCCACGAGGTTGGCTGATCGCCCGCTGGCTTCTCGAGAACCTCGAGGCGCAGATGCGCGGTGCCGTTGCGATAGTCGATTGGCGTCGTCCAGTCGGTCGGACGCTGCGGATGCAGTCGGTCAGCCTTGAGGTAGTAGTGAGACGGGCTGGGCTTCGAGTTCAGCGCGTCCTCCTGCGTGAAGGTGAAAGTCACGTCAAAGAGCACAAACTGCTCCGCATGGATCGGTGCGGTCAAAACGAGAAACAGGGCAAAATGGTGGCGCATGGCCCGGAGGAATGCGGCGGGCTCTTCGAAGATGCAAGAGAGTGTCGTGGAGAAGATCAGCGGCCTTCTCCGCGTAATCTCGCCCGCTCATGAAAGCCTTTTTGCTCGCCCTCGCCTTCGCCGTGACCTCTCACGCGGCCAACATCGTCATCATGGTCGTCGAGGACCCGAACAACTACGAAGCGCCGCGCACCATGCGTGACTTCGCCGATAAGCAACTCCGCCCGATTGGTCATCAGGTCACGATCATCGACGGCGACAAACCGCAGCCGCATCACTTCGCCGGACTCGTCGAGGCGTTGAAGGATGCGGACTTGCTCGTGCTGTTCTCACGCCGTCGTTTCCCGCCGAAGGATCAAATGGCCGCCATCCGCGCTCACCTCGCCGCTGGGAAGCCGCTGCTCGGCATCCGCACCGCGAACCATGCCTTCATCCCGAAGCCCAAGGAGGTCGTCGATCCCAGCCTCGTGCCTTGGCCGGAGTTCACCGACGAAGTCCTCGGCGCTCCAAACACCGGCTACGAAACCAAAGGTCTGCCCTACACCGTCAGCATCGCCCCTGGAGCCGAAAACAGCCCGCTGCTCGCAGGTGTGAACGCGGCGAACATCCTCGGTGCCCAATCCCTCTACAAAGTGCTCCCGCTCGCCGCTGATGTCACCCCGCTCCTAATCGGCACCGCCAAGACCGACACCAGCCCACCGATGCCCGTCGCATGGACCCGCACTTACGGCGCCAAGAAGGCCCGCATCTTCTACACCAGCCTCGGTGCGCCCGAGGACATGCAGATCGCCGATGTGCGCACGTTGCTCGTGAACGCGGTGAAGTGGACACTGAACCCCGAAGCTCGATGAAAACCGTTTGTTACCTGATGTTGATCTGCTCGCTCCTCGCAGAGCTTGGTGCGCAAACACCCGATCTGGGCGGAGTGAAAGTCGCGTTGGAACGCTATTCAGGCCCGGCGAAGGTCAGCGCGACGAGTTTGGATAAGTTCAAGCTGCGGGTGCAGGTCGAGCGCATGGGGGAATCGCAGCCGCTGAGTGTGCGCGTCGAGCTGCCGAAATCAGGACGCAACGTCTGGCCTGCGAATGATGTGGAGGTGCGTGACGAAGCTGGCGACGCGATGCCGGTGCGACGCTCTGGCATCGAATGGGAAAATCTCCTCGTGCCTTTGGCTGACAAGGTCAGCGCGTTCATCGTGCAGGCCGTTCCGCCATCGGTGCAGTTGCCACGCACCACTTCGGACAAGGAACGCGTCATCCAGGATGCCACGAGTGGTGTCGAGCTGCGCATCGCGAACTGGCCGCAGGGCCGCACGGCCGCGCTGAGCATCCGTTTTGACGACTCGCATCCCACGCACCTCAGCAAAGCCATCCCCATCCTGCGCGAATACGGATTCAAAGGCACCTTCATGGTCAATCCCGGCCCGAAAGAGCCTGGAAGCCGTCAAAACTACTCGTTCGAGACACAGCACGCCGAATGGGAAGCCGTGATGAAGCAGGGCGACATGGAGCTGGCGAACCACTCCGCGCATCATCGCGGCGCGAAGGGCGATGACGACATGGATCGCGAGATCGGCAGCGCCGCGGAAGCGATTTGGAAACTCACGCCGGGCAAGAGCAAGCTCACAGCACTCAATCTCGGCGGCGGCACGCTCTGGGAAACGACACACACGCTGCGTCACTACCTGGATAAGTATCATCAGTTTGATGCCTCCAGTGGCTCGCTCGGCATGGATGACAGCTATGGCGGACGTGTGGAGGCTTTCCGCAAGGCGCTCGAAACCCATCTCCAGCGCGGACTCTGGTGCCGCGTGCATTACCACTACATCGGCGATGGCCTCAGCAGCAGCGAGGCACACTTCCGCGCCGCGCTCGACATCGCCAAAGAGCATCAGGACAAGCTCTGGATCGCGGGCATGGCGGACATCCACAAGTATCAAGCCGAACGCAGCAGCGCGAAGCTCACGCTGGTGAAATCCGACGCGAAGAGCCTCGCCTTCCAACTCGATTGCGCCACCGACGCGGCGCTCTACGACCAGCCGCTGACCCTCGAACTCAGCCCGCCTGAGTCATGGAAGTCCGCGCAGATCCTCCTGCGCGATGCCAAAGGAAAAACGATTCAGGCAGCAGAAGGTCATCTGCGCTTCGAGGTTCCTCCACGCTCATCGTCCTTTGTCATTCAGGCCACGCCATGAAACACTTTTTTGCTCTTCTTCTCCTCAGTCTCCCGCTGCATGCCGAGATCCTCGCCGGCATCGCGAAGGTGGACATCACCGACCGCACCGTGCCGGTGAATGACCCGTGTTTTGCCAAGGCGCTCGTCTTGAAGAGCGGCGATACAACCGCGGTGCTCGTCACGGTGGACGCGGTGGCGATTGGTGGCATCGGACGCATCGGAAATGGCTTCCTCGCGAATGTGCGGAAGGAACTCGGCGATCTTGCCGACGAGGTCATCATCAATGCCAGCCACTGCCACGGCATCGTGCGCACGGATTTGCAGCAGCTCGTTGTGCAGGCCATCAAAGAGGCCGCGAAGAACTTCGTGCCGGTCAAAGTGAGCGCCGGAACTGGCAGCGAGAGCCGCATCAGCGAAAACCGCCGCATGTTTCTCAAGGACGGTACGCAGACGGACATGCGCCGCGCCTACTCGATGCCGCGCGATGAGGATGTGGTCAGCACCGGGCCGATTGATCCGCAGATCGGTCTGCTGCGGCTGGATCGAGCGGACGGCACGCCGCTCGCGGTCGTTTATCAGTTCGCCTGCCATCCGATCATGAACCCGCCGAGCAAGGGCAACTCGGCCGATTACCCCGGCTTTGCCTCCAAAGTCATCGAAGAGGCCACCGGTGCGATGGCGTTCTTCGTCCAAGGCTGCGGCGGCGACATCAATCCCGTTCATTACAAAGAAGTGAGCCGTCCCGCCGATGCCGAACCGCTCGGCACCATGCTCGGTGCGAGCGTTTTGGCCGCGCTGCGTCGTTTTGAGCCGCAAAACGACGCCACGCTGAAAATCAGCCGCGAAGTGCTCCAACTGCCCCGCGCCGCCGATTTCGAAAAACGCATCGAAAGAATCGAAACAGAGCAAAAGACCCTCGTGGCGGCGCTGAAGACCACGAACATCAATTTCAAGACCTTCCTCCCGTTGCTCATGCAGCACAAAATCTTCCCCGAGATGCCCTCGCACTATGCGCAGGGCTATCTCGACAACGCCAAGCCACTCCAGCAGCTCGATGCCGACAACAAGGCGCTCGTCGAGGCTTATCTCGGCAACCTCGCGATCATGGAAAAGCTCACGCGGCTGAATGCGAACCTCGCTTTGCTCAAAAAACACCTCGCCGAAACGAAAGCCGCGAACAGCCCCACGCTTGACGCCGAGGTCTGCGGGCTGCGCGTGGGTGCCTTCAAGCTCATCACCTTCCCCGGCGAGATCACCGTGCAGGTGGGCCTGAACATCAAAAAAGCCGCCGCTGATGCCAACGCCCACGTCTCCGGCTACACGAACGGCTACATCTGGTACACCGCCACCGAGCAACAACGCCGCAACGCCGGCTACGCCCAGGAGGACTGTGATGTGCTCGTGGCTCCAGAGTGGCAGAAGCTGTTTGAGACGAAGGCCTTGGAAGTTTTGCAGCAGCTCGCACGATAGATCATCATGACCATGGACGAGCACACGAGAACGCATTGCTTCATGAAACCCGTTCTCGTCATCTGGATTGCAGCCGCATCCACCGCCATCGCGGAGGTCGGCTACAATCGCGATGTGCGGCCGATTCTCTCCGACCGCTGCTTCAAGTGCCACGGGTTCGACGCAGCCACCCGCAAGGCTGATCTCCGCCTTGATGTGCGTGATGAGGCCATCCAGGTGATCGAGTCCGGCGATCTCCTCGCACGCATCACGAGCACCGATCCCGAGGAGGTCATGCCGCCGCCGAAAGACCACGCGCCGCTCAAAAGCACCGAGGTCACCACTTTGAAGCAATGGATCGCCGAAGGGGCGAAATACGAGGCGCATTGGGCCTTTGTGCCGCCGAAGAACGAAACGAACACGTCGATCGATGAGATCGTGCGCCAGCAGCTCCAGTCGCACGGTCTGAAGCCATCTCCTCCCGCCGATGACGCCACGCTTCGCCGGCGTGTCTCTCTCGTTCTCACGGGGCTTCCATCTCATGAGGCCCAAAAGAGCTATTCAGAGCTCGTCGATGCGCTGCTTGCTTCCCCGCACTTCGGTGAACGCCTCGCGCTCGACTGGCTGGATGCGGCGCGGTATGCGGACACTCACGGCCTCTACACCGATGGTGAACGCCAGGCGTGGCCGTGGCGTGATTGGGTGATTCGCGCGTTCAATGAGAACATGCCGTTTGACCGGTTCACCATCGAGCAGCTCGCCGGTGATTTGCTGCTGCAGGCCACGCTGGATCAAAAGATCGCCACCGCCTTCAACCGCAATCACACCGTCACGAACGAGACCGGCATCATCGACGAGGAATACCGCGTCAGCTACGTGGCGGACCGCGTGGAGACCACGGCAGCGACATGGCTCGGCCTCACAATGGGCTGCGCGAAGTGTCACGATCACAAATTCGATCCGCTCACGATGCGCGACTACTACGCGCTCTTCGCCGCCTTCAACAACCTCGACGAAAAAGGCATCATCAAGGATGTCGCTTCGCCCGTCATCGAACTGCCGACGGAGGATCAAAAGCATCAAATCGCCGGTTTGGCCGCGAAACGGCAAAAACTCGAGTCGAGCCTCAAAACGGTGCGTCCGGCACTGGATCGCGAAATCACCGCGTGGGAGCCCAAAGCGCTGCGAAACATTCCCGTGGCACCTTCGAAGGGCGAATCGGCTCATTTCAGCTTCGACAGCGATCATCACGATCACGGCCCGAAAGCTCTCCAAGCCAATGTGACCGGCAAAACGACGCTCAAGCCCGGCGTGAAGGGCAGCGCGACGATGCTCGATGCCACGCAGTATGTCGATTTCGCCGACCCTTGGCCGCTGGAGCGGGATCGTGCCTTCACGCTCTCGGTTTGGATCAATCCCGGCAGCTCGCCGCAGGGCTGCGTGGCCTCGAAACAGGACTCCGACTCACAGGCGCGAGGCTTTGAGATTCTCTGGTATAAGGCGCAGCCGCGCATCAACCTCGCTCATCGTTACGGCAGCGATGGCATCGAGGTCGTGGCCAAGGACAAATTCAGCGGCGGCCAGTGGCGGCATCTCGTCATCACTTATGACGGCTCGTCGAAGGCCGCAGGCCTCAAGGTTTATGTCGATGGCAAACTCAGCGAGGTGGATGTGCGACGCGACAGCCTCAGCGGCAGCATCGCGTCGAAAGAGCCCTGGCGCATCGGCTGGAAGGGCACGGGCATTGGCTTCGAAGGCGGCATGGATGAGTTCCGCCTGTTTGATCGCGCCATCACCGCCGAGGAAGTTACCGCGCTGCACTGGCGTGAGTTTTTGGAAGGCACGCTGGCCATCAAACGCGATCAACGGCCCAAGAGCACCGCCGAGAAGCTCGAAAGCTACTTCATCGACCACTACGGCACGCCAGAGCTGAAACAACTCTCGCGTGACCTCGCTCAAACACGCGCCGCGGAGGCTGATGCTAAGAAAAGCGTGATCTCGCTCGCTGTGATGCAGGAAATGCCAAAGCCGCGTGAGACGCGCCTCCTCACTCGCGGCCAGTATGACCAGCCTGCGGACGCCGTGAGCTTCGCGGTGCCCGTTTCGCTCGGAAAACTCGGCGAAACGATGCCTCGCAACCGCCTCGGCCTCGCGCAGTGGCTTGTTTCCAAGGACAACCCGCTCACCGCCCGCGTGATGGTGAATCGTTTATGGACGCTGTGCTTCGGCGACGGCCTCGTGCGCACGCCGAACGACTTCGGCCTGCAAGGCGAGGCCCCCACGAATGCCGCGCTGCTCGATTTCCTCGCCGTGCGCTTCCGCGATGGCGATGCGCATACGAAGCCCTGGGACATCAAGGCGCTGCTGAAGCTCATCGTGACCAGCGAGACCTTCCGGCAGTCATCGAACTTCACGCCCGAGCTGCTCGCCCGAGATCCTGACAACCGTCTGCTCGCTCGTGGACCGCGTTTTCGACTGCCTGCCGAGGTCATCCGCGATCAAGCACTCGCCGTCAGCGGATTGCTCGTGCCGACCATCGGTGGCCCCAGTGTGAAGCCGCCGCAGCCGCCCGGCCTCTGGGAAGCCGTCAGCTACAACGGCGAGGCCAGCTACACCGCCGACACCGGTGCCGCCACGCATCGCCGCGGCCTTTACACCTTCTGGAAACGCCAGTCTCCTCCGCCGGACATGCTCACGCTTGATGGTCCTACCCGCGAGGTCTGCACCGTGCGCCGCCCGCGCACCAACACCCCGTTGCAAGCCCTGCTGCTACTCAATGACGAGAACTACCTCGAAGCCGCGAGAGCTCTCGCGCAGCTCATCTTGAAGGAAAAAGACCATCGCATCGAATGGGCCTTCCATCGCGTTACTGGCCGGCACGCCAATGCTCGCGAACTCGCCGCGCTGCGCACCTTCTTCAACGCCCAACGCATCGCCACCAACGAAACCCAGGCCTGGACGATGCTCGCCAGCCTGCTCATGAACCTCGATGAGGTGCAGACACTGCACTGACATGACCACCGCCCACGATTTCGCCCCCGCTTCCACGCGCCGCCAGTTCTTCGGCCGCGCGGCGGGTGGCATTGGCACGCTGGCCTTGTCCTCGCTGCTGAATGCGCAGGGCGGGGTCACGCATTTCGCACCGAAAGCGAAGCGGATCATTTATCTCTTCATGCAGGGCGGCCCATCGCAGCTCGATCTCTTTGATCCGAAGCCCGGACTCGCGAAGCGGCATGGCGAGGAGTTGCCGGAGTCCATCCGCAAAGGCCAGCGCCTCACCACGATGACATCGAAGCAGACCTCGCTGCCCGTCGCGCCTTCGCCGTTTCGCTTTGTGCAGCATGGACAGAGCGGCGCGTGGGTCAGCGAGCTGCTACCGCACACCGCGAGGATCGCCGACGAGCTGTGCATCATCCGCTCGATGAACTCGGAGGCGATCAATCACGATCCCGCGATCACGTTTCTGCAAACCGGCCATCAACAACCGGGCCGCCCGAGCTTTGGGAGCTGGCTCAGTTACGGCCTGGGCACGGAAAACAGCGATCTGCCGGCGTTTGTCGTGCTCATCTCGCGCGGCAGCGCGGTGTCGCCCGCCGATCCGCTCTACGCGCGGCTGTGGGGCAGTGGCTTTCTGCCGTCGAATCATCAAGGCGTGAGTTTCCGCTCCAGCGGCGACCCCGTTCTCTATCTGTCAAATCCAGAAGGCGTCCGCACGAGTGACCGGCGTCGGCTGCTCGACACGCTCGGCCAGTTGAATGCCATGCAGCACGAGCAGTCGCTCGATCCTGAGATCCAGACGCGCATCGCGCAATACGAGATGGCCTTTCGCATGCAGAGCAGTGTGCCGGAGCTCACCGACCTCCGCGGCGAAAGCGAGGACACCTTCCAACGCTACGGCGAGGATGCGCGACGCCCCGGCACCTTCGCCGCGAACTGCCTGCTCGCACGCCGACTCGCCGAGCGCGGCTGCCGTTTCATCCAGCTCTACCATCGTGGCTGGGACCAGCACTACAATCTGCCCACGAATCTCGCGCTGCAGTGCAAAGACGTCGATCAGGCCGGTGCGGCGCTCGTGGCCGATCTGAAGCAGCGCGGCCTGCTCGATGACACGCTGGTCGTGTGGGGCGGAGAGTTTGGCCGCACGACTTACAGCCAGGGCAGGCTCACGCAGACGAATTTTGGCCGCGATCACCATGGCCGCTGTTTCACGATGTGGATCGCCGGTGGCGGCGTGAAGCCCGGCATCACCCACGGCGAGACCGACGACTACTGCTACGGCATCACGCGTGACCCCGTGCATGTACACGACCTGAACGCCACGCTGCTCCATCTCTTCGGCATCGACCACACGCGGCTCACCTTCCGCTTCCAAGGCCGTGACTACCGCCTCACGGATGTGCACGGCGAGGTGGTGAAGGGTGTTTTGGCGTGATGAGGCAGGCGCTTGAGAGGGCGTGTGTTTGGATTCTCCGCTCTTCAATACTTCAAGAAGACCTTACGCCTCGCTTCAAAGCCTGCTGTCTCTGCTGACCACGCTTCGATGATCTTCTTCCATGACGTTTCACCGCGGATCTGCTTCACGCTGGCGCTGTGATTGAGCAGCGTGTTCACCTTTTCCAACGCGAAGGACTTCGGATGCAGCTTCTGCAAGGTGCAGGCGATGGCGATGCCGGTCTCGACGGGCTTTAAGGTCTCGCGGTTCGTGATGGCGAGGCGCACCCCGCCGCATGCCTCGCCTTTGAAAATGCTTGTCGTGGGAGTGAAGCGCACCGGCGTGAACTGCACACCGGGCAGGCCGAGCTTGTTCAGCTCATGCGAGAGCCTCAAATCATTCACGTAAGGCGCACCGAGCACTTCAAAAGGCGTGTCCGTGCCGCGACCCACGCTCACGCTGAACTCCAGCAGGCCGATGCCGGGATACAGCAGCGCCGCATTCAGCGTGCGCATGTTTGGCGAGGGATTGATCCACGGCTGGCCAGTCTGATCGTGAAGCATTTCACGCTTCCAACCCTCCACCGGGATGATCTTCAAATCGCACTTCATCGAGCGTTCCGTGTTCAGCATCGCCGCGAGCTCGCCAGCGGTCATGCCGTGACGCAGCGGGATGGCGTGCGTGGCCGTCTGCTTCTCCTCATCGAGCACCGCCGGACCTTCCACCGCGAGCCCGCCGATCGGATTCACGCGGTCGAGCACATAAAACGCCCTCTTCGCCTTCGCCGCGGCTTCCATGCACAAGCGCATCGTGCCGATGTAAGTGTAAAAGCGGCAGCCGATGTCCTGGATGTCGAAAACAAGCGCATCCAGATCCGCGAGCTGCTCCGGTGAAGGGGCCCGCCGCTCGCCGTAAAGGCTCAGCACGGGCAGACCGGTCTTCTTGTCTTTCGAGTCGCCGATCTTCTCCTGGTCCAGCTCGCCACGGATGCCGTGCTCCGGGCTGAAAAGCTTCTTCAGCTTCACTTCCGGCGCATTGGCCAGCAGATCGATCGTGCTGCGACGTTGAGCGTCGATGCCCGTTTGGTTCGTGATGAGCCCCACGCGCAAACCCTTCAAGTCCGAGAACTTCCGCCGCACGAGCACGTCGATGCCATTCAGCACCGTCGGCACCTCTTTTTCATCGCGCGGCCATGGCGGGCCCTTTTGAGCAAACGACATGCCTTGAGCCGCCGCGCTGCCGATTTCCTCATACAAGTCCCGCACGCTACCTTGGCCATCGGGATGCAAACGCGAGCTCATGAAGATCACGAAGCTCTTCGTGCCCGGTTCGATCCACAAACTCGTGCCGGTGAAGCCCGTGTGACCGAACGAGCCGAGCGGGAACACCTTCCCGCGTGGCCTGCTGTAAGCCGAATCGATGTCCCAGCCGAGCCCACGACGCTCAAACACCGTCGCCACGGTCTGCGGTGAGGTCATTAGCTTCACCGTTTCCGGCTTCAAGATGCCCGCGCCATCATCGAGGATCATGCGAGCATACTTCGCCAGATCGCCCGCCGTGGTGAAAAGCCCCGCGTGGCCCGTCACGCCGCCCATTTTTCGTGAAGTGGGATCATGCACCACGCCGCGCAGCATCACGCCGGTCTCATCTTTCTCCGTCGGGGCGATGCGCGGCCGCCAATCCTCCGGCGGCACAAAACGCGTCGAGTCCATCTTGAGCGGCGCGAACACGTTTTTCGCCGCGAACTCGTTCAACGCCATCCCACTCACGCGACGCACGACCTCGCCGAGCAGGATGAAATTGATGTCCGAGTAGCGGAAGAAGCGATCCGGCAGTCCATCTGGTTCAAGCTCGACGGCACGCTGAATACCAGCGTCGTATCCGCTCCATTCCGGCTCCTTCGGAATGCCCGGCCGCAGCCCCGAGGTATGCGTGAGCAGATGCCGGATCGTGATACCCGCACGCATCTCAGGCACATAGCGCCGCACCTCCGTCTCCAGCTCGATTTTGCCCTGCTCGATGAGCAGCAGCACACTCGGCAGCGTTGCGACGACCTTCGTCAGCGAGGCCGCGTCAAAGATGGTCTCCTCGGTCATCGCCTCCTTCGCTGGCACGAGTGCCCGCTGGCCTTCGACCATCACCGCCTTTCGCTCTCCGCTTTCGATCCACACCACCGCGCCTTCGGGATTGTGCCGTGCCACCGCCTTTCGCAGCACCTCACGCACCGCGGTGAAGTCCTCCGCGCAAGCGAGCGTGGCGAGCAGCAAAAACGAGATGAGCCGGTGGAGGTGCATCGGGCATCGTAACGATAAATCGCCGCTCCGCGAGCATCACGCGTTGCGTGCCGGGCGGCCTTGCGCAGGTTGCGCCATGCCCTCCGCCAGTCCGTCCTCGCCTTCCATGCCCGTCTTTGAGGCAAATGGTCTGCGGAAAGTGTATCACACGGGCGAGTTTGATGTCGTGGCGCTGGCCGGTGTCGATCTCAGTCTGCATGCGGGAGAGCTCACCGTGCTCCTCGGAGCCTCCGGCAGTGGCAAATCGACGCTGTTGAACATTCTCGGCGGCCTCGACACGCCCACGTCCGGCGATTTGCGCTACAAAGGTTGGAGCCTCACGAATGGTGATGAGCGCACGCTGACCTTGTTTCGCCGGAACTGCGTCGGTTTTGTTTTCCAGTTCTACAATCTCATCCCCAGCCTCACTGCTCGTGAAAATGTCGCCCTCAT
>CALMTT010000601.1 GCA_937872615.1 uncultured Verrucomicrobiaceae bacterium
TGGCAATCGTCCGCTGAAGTCGATGTCCGACATGCTCAAGGGCAAGTCCGGCCGCTTCCGTCAGAACCTTCTCGGCAAGCGCGTGGACTACTCCGGTCGTTCCGTCATCGTGATCGGTCCTGAGCTCGGCCTGCACCAATGCGGTCTGCCGAAGAAGATGGCGCTCGTCCTGTTCGAGCCCTTCATCATCCGCCGCTTGAAGGAAATGGGCCTCGTCCACACTGTCCGCTCGGCCAAAAAGATGATCGAGCGCCGCACGCCGGAAGTTTGGGACATCCTCGACGAAGTGACCCGCGGTCACCCGGTCTTCCTGAACCGCGCTCCGACCCTCCACCGTCTCTCGATTCAGGCCTTTGAGCCCAAATTGATCGAAGGTGAGGCCATCCGCGTGCATCCGCTCGTCTGCACGGCTTACAATGCCGACTTCGACGGTGACCAGATGGCCGTGCACGTCCCGCTTTCCGTGGAAGCTCAGATGGAAGCCCGCCTCCTCATGCTCGCGCCGAACAACCTGTTCTCGCCTGCATCTGGCAAGCCCATCATGAACCCCAGCCAGGACATTCCTCTCGGCTGCTTCTTCCTCACCTACCTCCGCGAGTTGCCGAACCACGACAAAAAGAAGAGCGATCATCCTGAGCGCCTGCCGATCTTCAATGATCCGGCCGAAGTCGAGTTCGCCATCACCGAAGGCGGCCTCTCGGTGAATGACAAGATCCTTTACCGCAACCCGGACTACAACCAGCCCAAGCGTCCGTATGGCGATCCTTCCAAGGCCGTCATCGAGACCACCGCCGGCCGCGTCCGCTTCAACGAAATCTGGCCTGAAGGCGTTGGCTTCATCAACACCAACGTCGGCAAGAAACAGATCTCCGACATCATCTGGCGCTGCTACCAGACTGCCGGCCAGCACGAGACCGTGCTCGCGCTCGACCGTCTGAAAGCCCTCGGCTTCCGCGAAGCCTCGAAGTCCGGCTGCTCCATCGGTATCACCGACATGGTCATCCCCGAGGCCAAGAAAGTCAGCGTCGAGAAGGCCTACAAAGAGATCGAGGAAGTCGATAAGCAGCATCGCCGCGGCATCATCACCCAGGGTGAGCGTTATCAGAAGATCATCGACGTCTGGACCCAGGTCAGTGAGCAGGTCACGAATGAGCTCTTCCGCACGTTGGAACACAACGACGGCAAGAAGCATCACAGCCCGCTCTACGTCATGGTCACCTCCGGTGCCCGTGGTAACCGCACGCAGATCAAGCAGCTCGCCGGCATGCGCGGCCTCATGGCCAAGCCCTCCGGTGAGATCATCGAGCGCCCCATCATCTCGAACTTCCGCGAAGGTCTGAGCGTGTTGGAATACTTCATCTCCACGCACGGTGCTCGTAAGGGCCTCGCTGACACGGCTTTGAAGACCGCCGACTCCGGTTACATGACCCGCAAGCTCGTCGATGTGTCCCAGGACGTCATCATCACCGAGCAGGATTGCGGCACCGCCAATGGCATCACGCTCTCCAGCATCTACCAGGGTGACGAAGAGATCGTGGACCTGAAGACCCGCATCTACGGCCGCACGAGCTGCGAAACCATCCACGACCCCGTGGACAAGAGCATCGTCATCAAGGCAAACCAGCTCGTGCTGGAAAAAGAGGCCAATCACCTGATGAAAATCGGCGTCGAGAAGCTGAAAATCCGCTCCGTGCTCTCCTGCGAAAGCAAGCGTGGCTGCTGCGCCAAGTGCTACGGCCTCCACCTCGGCACGCAGAAGATGGCCCGCATCGGCGAGGCCGTCGGCATCGTCGCCGCGCAGTCCATCGGCGAGCCCGGAACGCAGCTCACCATGCGCACCTTCCACACCGGTGGTGCCGCCATGAGCGCCTTCAAGCAGCCCTTCATCATCACCAAGAACGCCGGAACGCTCCGCCTCACCGACATCCGCACCGTGCAGACCGTCGAGGGCAACTGGATCGCCCTCACCAAGAATGGAGCCCTCTCCATTCACGATGAAGACGGTCGCGAGCTCGAAAGCCACAAGGTCGTCATCGGTGCCGTTATCGCGAAGCCTGATGGTGCCCAGGTCAAAAAAGGCGAGCAGATCGTCATCTGGGATCCTTACAGCATTCCGATCATCACCGACAAGGCTGGTAAAGTGGAGTTCCGCGACCTCATCAGCGGCATCACCTTCACCAAGGAGAAAAACGAATCCACCGGCAACGAGGAGATGGTCGTCATCGAGCACAAGGAAGACCTGCATCCGCAGATCGTCATCACCGATCCGAAGACGCACGAGATCCTTGCCAGCTACACCATTCCGGCCGGCGCTCACGTCAACGTGAAGAACAACGAGAAGGTCGAAGGTGGTACCACCATCGCCAAGACGCCTCGTAAGGCCGCGAAGACCAAGGACATCACCGGTGGTCTGCCGCGTGTGGCCGAGCTCTTCGAAGCCCGCAAGCCCAAGGACGCCTGCGAAATCGCCCGTATCGATGGCACCATCGAAATCGGCGGCCTCGTCCGCGGCAAGCGTCGAGTCATCATCACCGATCCCACCACCGGCCAGCAGGAAGAGCATCTCATCCCGCGGTCCAAGCACATCCTCGTCTCCAACGGCGACCATGTCAGCAAGGCCGACCAGCTCACCGACGGTCCTGTTGTTCCGCATGACCTCCTCGAGATCCTTGGCCCGCAGGCCCTTCGTGAGCACCTCGTCAATGAAGTGCAGGAAGTGTACCGTGCCCAGGGCGTGGAAATCAACGACAAGCACGTCGAGATCATCATCCGCCAGATGCTGCGCAAGGTGAAGATCACCGATCCGGGCGACACCAGCTTCCTCTGGGGCGATCAGATCGACCGCACCGAGTTCGAGAAGGAAAACGCCCGCGTCTCCGACGAAGGTGGCAAGCCCGCCGAGGCTGAGCCGGTCCTTCTCGGCATCACCAAGGCCTCCATCGAGACCGAATCCTTCATCTCCGCCGCCTCCTTCCAGGACACCACCCGTGTGCTCACGGAAGCTGCGACCCTCGCGAAGAACGACCTTCTCCGCGGCTTCAAGGAAAACGTCATCATGGGCCACCTCATCCCCGCCGGCACCGGCTTCCTCAAAAACCGCAGCTTCGACGTCCACGAGACCGAGTCCCCGCAGTTCTCCGCCGCCGACGAAGACGCCGCGTAAGCCACTCGACATTCAACTCCACACCGCCTCCGTGCCCTCAAAAGCCGGAGGCGGTTTTGTTTTAAAGTGATCGTGAAAGAGTGGAAAAGACCGTTCGATACCTTCCCATGCCTGTTCTCGACCAGTTCCGACTCGATGGAAAACGCGCCCTCATCACTGGTGGCTCGCGTGGGCTCGGTCTGGAGATGGCGCGGGCTTTGGGCGAGGCGGGAGCCCAGGTCATCATCACCGGCTCGAAGGCCGAAAACCTCCACCAAGCGTGCGAAGAGCTCTGCAGCGAGGATTTGCATGTCACCTCGCTTCAGGCTGATCTCTTGAAGCCACAAGAGGCAGAGCGGCTTTGTGATGTGCTTTTGAAGGATCACGCGCCCATCGACATCCTCATCAACAACGTTGGTGGCCGCCGCATTAACACGCCGACGGAGGAACTCGAGTTGGAAGACTGGCAGCGGATCATCGACCTAAACCTCACGCAGGCTTTCATCCTCACGAAACGCCTCGGCGGCGCGATGATCCCGCGAAAATGGGGCCGCATCATCAACATCGCCTCCATCAACGCCCTCTGGCCCGGCAAGGCGATGCGCGGTCGCAGCTACGAGGCCTCGAAAGGCGCGCTCGCCATGTTCACGAAGGCCGTTGCTGCCGATTGGGCCATGCATGGCATCACCGTGAACGCCATCGCCCCCGGCCCCTTCCTCACCGATGCCAACAAACGCTGGATCAGCGAACGCCCCGAATTCGAAGCCGAAGTAGCTGCCAGCATTCCCATGGGCCGCTGGGGCAGGCCGGAGGAGATTGGCCCGCTGGCGCTGTATCTGGCCAGCGAAGCCAGCAGCTTCATGACGGGCAGTGTTTTGGTGATTGATGGTGGAAAGTTGCTTTGGTGAATCTTGATCTATGACGAACAAACACGAACTCCGCGGCGTCCTGCCGGTTTTTCAGACGCCTTGGCTTGAAGATGAGACGCTCGATCTCGACACGCTCGAAAAGGAGATCGCGTGGCTTTACGATTGTGGATCGAATGGAATCGTGATGGCGATGGTGTCGGAAACGCTTCGCCTCGATAGCGAGGAACGTGAGGCGCTGGCTGAGGCGGCGTGCCGGTTTGGCAAAGACCGCGGTGTGGTCGTCATTTCTGTCGGCGCGGAGTCGTCGAAGGTGGCGGAGCGGTATGCGAGGCATGCGGAGACCGTGGGCGCGGATGCGGTGATGGCCATTCCACCCGTTTCCATCGGCATCGGAGAGAGTGAGCTGTTGGCCTATTACACGCGCATCATCGAGGCGATCCGCATCCCGGTGATTGTGCAAGATGCGAGCGGTTATGTGGGCAAGCCGATGCCAATCGCGATGCAGGCGAGGCTGTTGGATGAGTTCGGACCCGAGCGTGTGCAATATAAGCCGGAGGCGAGTCCCATTGGGCCGAAGCTGAGCGAGCTGCGCGATGCGACGCAAGGTCGGGCGCGTGTGTTTGAGGGCACGGGCGGCATCGCGTTGGTAGATTCGTTCAAACGCGGCGTGGTTGGCACGATGCCGGGGGCGGATCTGATTCGCGGCTTGGTTCCGCTTTGGAAGGCACTAGAGGCCGGCGATGCAGAAAAGGCGGATCGCATCCACGGACCGCTTTCGGCTCTCATTTCGATGCAGACGAGCCTCGATGGCTTTTTGGCGGTCGAGAAGCATCTGCTGAAACGGCAGGGCATTTTCAAAAACACGCTCGTGCGCGGTCCGGTGGGCTTCAGGCTCGATGCGGAGACCACCCGCGAGGTGGAGAGGCAGTTTGATCGCATGATTGCGGCGGCGGAGTCGTGATCGCGGCACAAATCTCGAATTTCCAAGCGCTGTTTTCACGCCACTAGTGCCGTGATGACTGACAAGAAGACGCCTCAATCCCTCCTCGGCATGATGCCGGCGGAGGTGGAGGCTTTGATCAAGGAGATGGGCGAGCCGGGTTTCCGGGCAAAGCAGGTGGTGGAGTGGACGTTTGCTCGTCGCGTGGCAGACATCGAGGCGATGACGAACCTGCCGAAGGCCCTGCGTGAGCGGCTGAAGGAGCGGCTGGTGACGCGGACGATGTCGGTGGCCACCGTGAGCGGCTCGGCGGATACGACACGGAAGTTTTTGCTCAAGCTGCACGATGGTCGCTATGTGGAAACGGTGCTCATTCCGGCGAATCCGGCGCTTTACGGCGGCAAGTCGGACCGGCGGACGCTGTGTGTGTCAAGCCAGGTGGGCTGCGCCTACGACTGCAAGTTCTGCGCCAGCGGGCTGGCGGGCTTCACGCGGAATCTGACGGCGGCGGAGATCGTGGAGCAGATCGTGCAGGTGGAGGCGCACACGGGCGAGCGGGTGGACAACCTCGTCTTCATGGGCATGGGAGAGCCGCTGGCGAATTTTTCAAACCTCATCCAAGCCATCGAGATCCTGAACGCGGAGTGGGGCATCGGCATCGGGGCACGGCACATGACGGTGAGCACGAGCGGCCTGGCGCCGCAAATCCACAAGCTGGCGGATTTCCCGCTGCAGATCCGCCTGGCCATCTCGCTGCACGGGGCGAGCGACCCGGTGCGCGATCAAATCATGCCCGTTAACCGCAAATACCCGCTGGCGGAGCTTTTTGGGGCGCTGGAGGCCTGGAATGCGAAGCGGAAGCAGTTTCTGACCTTCGAATTCATCCTGATCGAGGACGTGAATGACAGCCTCGACCAAGCCCGGATGCTGGCGAAGCGGGCACGCAGCGTGAACGCGAAGGTGAACCTCATTCCCTACAACACCGTGGATGGCCTACCGTGGAAACGGCCCTCCGAGCAGCGGCAGGAGGCCTTTTTGGCCGTGCTGACCTCCGCCGGGGTGACGGCGACTTTGCGCCGGGAAAAGGGCCACGACATCGCGGCGGCCTGCGGTCAGCTCCGGCTGAAGCAGGAAACGAGCGAGGGGATCATCGAATCGCCTATCCCAGAGAAGCGCATCACGATTGGAGGAGGGAATTGAACTTGTAAATTCATTAGGAATGCCATATTTTCTATAAATTGGCATTCTGATGACCCTTTTCTCACCTAAAGTCTGGTTGGCCGGCTGGCTGGCGGCGCTCGTTTTGAGCCTTGCGGCCGGGGAAGCGCATGCGGATGTGGCGGTGGGGAATGTGGTTTACCGCGACCAGAACGCGAATTTTCGCTTCGACCTCGGCGAGGGCGTGATGGGGGTCACGGTGCAGCTTTTTGCCGAAAATGACGATCCGCTCACAGCGCAGCCGGTGGCATCTGCGGTGACGGCTGGCGATGGCTCGTTTTTGCTGCCGCCCGTGCCGGATGGCAGCTACGTGGCCTTCATTCCGCCGTCCGAATTCGAGCCACAGGGTGAATTGGAGGGTTCGCTGAGCCTGCTGGGCGTCTATGGCTACGCCACGGATGACGACATCGGCGAGGATGGCTTTGATGATCCCGATCCGGCGACCAATGGCATCCGCACGCCGACAATCACCCTGATCACCGGCGGAGCACCGGACGCCCTGACGAATGAGACGGGCTACCTTTCGGAGACGGATGATGCTCAGGACACGGATGTGGACCTCACGATTGACCTGGGCTTCTACAAACCGGTGGCGGTGGGGAATTTGGTGTTCGCGGACATGAACTCGAACGGCCACGCGGATGCTGGTGAAGGCGTCCCGGGCGTGCTGGTGAGCCTTTACCTTGGTTCGCAGGACGTCGAGACGGAGGTGCCGTATTTGGAGACGCGCACGGATTCGGAGGGTCGCTTCCTGTTTGAAGATCTGATTGAGGGTGACTACCGCCTCATGATTCCGGCAATCGAGTTCCAGGCGGGCAAAGCGCTCTCCGGCGGCATTCCGATGAGCGGTGCATCGCCACTCACGGATGACGACACGGGCGAGGACTCGGCCATGTCGCTGCTCGTGGGTGTGGTCACGGATGCCTTCAATCTTACCTCGGGCAGTGCTCCGACGGCGTTGACGGGGGAGACGGGCCTCTTCGCTGACTCGGATGATCTGTCGAATGACAACTCCACGGACCTCACGCGGGACTTTGGCTTCACGTTTGAGGCCGGAAAGGCGGCGGTGGGGAATCTGGTCTTCGTCGATGACAATGGAAACACCTTCGCGGACGAGGGCGAGGGCCGCGATGACGTGGTGGTGATGTTGTTTGCTGAAAATGGCACCGTCCCGCTGGCCCAGCGCATCACCGCGAATGGCGGGAAGTTCCTTTTCGAGAATCTGACGCCCGGACGCTATTTCCTGCACATCCCGGCGAGCGAGTTCCGGCTCGATAAACGGCTCTACGCGGCCGTTTCGATGACAGGCACGGCCAGCGGCGATGATGACGCAGGCGAAGATGGCATCGATGCGGTCAATCCGCTGCTCACGGGCGTCTCGACGGCGGTTTTTGATCTCGCGGCCACCGGTTCGCCGACGACAGCGACAGGGGAAACGGGCCTCGGAGCCGCCAACGATGACTTCCGCGATGACGCGGTGGATTTGACGCGGGACTTTGGTTTTACCACGACGGCTTATGATCCGGTGGGCGTGGGCAACGCGGTGTTTAAAGACACGAATGGCAACAACCGCATGGAAGCCTCCGAGGGTGTGGAGGGCGTGATGGTGCAGCTTTTCACCGCCGGAAGTGATCCGCAGACTGACGCTCCGCTCGGCGTGCGCACGACGGACCCTGAAGGTTTGTTCCTGTTTGATGGGTTGCTGCCTGGAAGCTATTTCCTGCACATCCCCGGCTCGATGTTCGGCGCGTCGATGCCGCTGCAGCTCACCACCTCGCTCCCAGGCTACGGGCTCGATAATGGCCAGGATGACAGCGTGGATGAAAACGGCGCGGATGTGGCAGATCCGGCGGCCACGGGAGTGAGCACGCGCACGATCCAGCTCACGGCGAACTTTGAACCGACGGATGCGAATGGTGAGGACGGCATCGGTGCCTCGAATGACAATGGTGACGACGACAACATCGACCTGACCGTGGACTTTGGCTTCAGCGGCGGCTGTCCGTCGATTGGCATCTCGCCCTTGGTGAGCACCTTCCCGGATGGTCGCGTGGGCGTGGCCTACTCGCAGCAGCTCACGGTGAGTGGCGGCACGGGGCCCTACACCTGGACGTGGAGGGCGGGAAGTCTCGCCGGGCTACCGGAAGGTCTGCTGATCGACAACACCGGCCTCGTTTCCGGCACGCCGGTGAATTCGGCGAACCACTCGATCATCGTGCGTGTGACGGACTCGCTCGGCTGCTTCAGCGAGCTCACGCGTGACTTCAATATCGCCAGCCCGCTGAGTCCGCTGAAGGTGGGAAATCTTGTCTTTGCCGATGCGAACCTGAACGGTCACTTCGATGCCGGTGAGGGCGTGGATGGCGTGACGGTGCAGCTTTTCGAAGCTGGAGCCGATCCCGCGTTTGCCACGCCGGTGATGGAGCAGGTCACGAGCAATGGCGGTCGCTTCTTGTTCACGGATGTGACGGCGGCGAACTACTTCCTGCATGTCCCGGCGAATGAATTCGGCAATCAAGGCCAGCTTCGCGCGATGGTTTCGATGCCGGGAGCCGGTGCGTTGAATTCGACGCTTGATGACAATGTGGATGAAAACGGCACGGACGCGGTCATCCCGTCGATCTATGGCATCAGCACGCCGATCTTTTCGCTGACGTTGAATGCGGAGCCGACAGGCGAGACCGGCTTCAATGGCACGAGCGATGACGCGGATGATGCGAACGCGGATCTCACTCAGGATCTGGGCTTCCAGGCGGCTTGCAGCGGCGTGGCGATCTCGCCGCCGCCGAATGCGACCTTCCGCGTGGCCTATTCGCAGCAGCTCGCAGCGTCTGGCGGGGCTTCGCCGTATGTTTACACGCTGGTGGGCACGCTGCCGCCGGGTTTGCTCATGAATACGAGCGGCCTGATCTCCGGCACGCCGACCTCGGCGGGGAGTTTCAGCTTTGAAGTCGATGTGACGGGCGTGGATGAATGCGTGAAACGCGTGCCGCTGACGCTGGTGGTCAATCCGGGGCTGGGCGTCGGAAATCTCATCTACCTCGATGACAATGAAAACGATGCCTTCGATGCGGGTGAAGGTCTTTCCGGCGTGCTGGTGCAGCTTTTCCCGGAAGGTGCGGATGCGCAGACGGCGCTGCCGCTGGCCACACGCACCTCGGGCACGGGTGGCTTCTATCTCTTCGCGGGACTCACGGCGGGTCGCTACTTCCTGCATGTGCCGAAGGAGGAATTCGCTCTCGGCAGGCCGCTGAATGGCAAAATGAGCATTCGCGGTGCGGGCGCTGATGATGGCCTCGATGACCAGCTCGATGAAAACGGACTCGATGCGCTTGATCCGACGCTCACGGGCGTCTCGACGGCGGTTTTCGAGCTCAGCGCCGGTTTGGAGCCGACGGATGAATCGCAGGCGGGCACGCTGTTTGGCGAGTTTGGTCAAGGAGCGACGCAGGATGCCACGGTGGATGCGAATTTCGATCTGACGATGGACCTGGGTTTCACGCGGAATTGCCCGCTGATCTCGCTCACGCCTTCCACGCTGCCTGCGATCATGGCGGGTGATCCGATTGACCAGAGCTTCTTTGCCAGCGGTGGCACGCTGCCTTACACTTGGACGACGACGCTGAACCTTCCGGAAGGTCTCACGCTGAGTCCAGCGGGTCGTCTGACCGGCACGCTGAGGCTTCCGGGCAATTACGAGCTGCGCCTGCGTGCGACGGACTTCTACGGCTGCAAGGCGGACATCACCGTGATGCAGGAGGTCACCATCGAGGTGCCGCTTTCAGTCGGAAACATGATCTTCATCGATCAGAACCGCAACGGTCGTGCCGATGAAGGCGAGGGCGTGCCGAATGTGACCGTGCAGCTTTTCCAGCAGGGCATGAACCCGCTCATCGCCCAGCCGGTGGTGGCTCCGGTGACGACGAATGCGCAGGGGCGTTATCTTTTCAGCGAGCTCGGCGAAGGCAGCTTCTTCGTGCATGTGCCGACCTCGCAATTCCTCGAGGGCGGGCCGTTGTATCAGCACATCTCCATTCCGGGTGCAGGAGCGGACAACGGCCAGGATGATGACGTGGGCGAGAATGGCGTCGATACGGCGCTGCCGGCCAGCTTTGGCATTTCGAGCACGGTTTTCGCTCTCACGGTGGATGGCGAGCCGACGAACGCGGGCACGGAAACAGGTCTCGGCAGCGATGACGACCTCGGCATGGACAATGATGGCGACATGACCATCGACCTCGGCTTTGTGCCGCTGCCGGCGCAGGGCCTGACGGTGGGCAATCTGGTCTATGTGGATGCGGATGGCGATACGCGGCCAGATTCCGGCGAGGGCAAGGATGGCGTGACGGTCCAAGTTTTCCGCCAGGGGGATAATCCGCTCTTTGTCGGTGCTTTGCAGTCGCAGGTGACGAGTGGCGGCGGCTTCTATCGCTTCACGGGCCTCGAGCCGGGGAACTACTTTGTGCATGTGCCGCCGGCGAATTTCCAACCCGGCGGCGTGCTGGTCTCGCATGTGAGCGTGGCGGGCTTTGGTCTCGATACGGGTGCGGATGATGACGTGGACGAAAACGGGGTCGATGCGCCCACACCATCTTCCACCGGCGTGTCGTCGCTGTTCTTCAATCTCGCCTACTACCTCGAAGCGAAGGATTCGACGACGGAGACCGGCACCGGGGCCGCGAATGACAACACGGACGATCCGAATGGTGACATGACGATCGACTTCGGCTTCCGCGTGGTGTGCCCGACGATCACGATTTCGCCGTCGAGCGGCTCGTATGACAGCATGCAGCTCGTGGCGCTGTCGGAGACGTTCTCCGCATCCGGCGGCACGGCGCCTTACACGTTTGAGGCGGTGGGTTCGCTGCCTGCCGGCCTTGCTTTGAGCAGCGCGGGTGTGATCTCCGGCACGCCGACAACGCCTGGCACGGTGAGCTTTGGTGTGAAGGCCACGGACTCGCATGCCTGCACGGCCACGGTGAACATCACCCTCACCATCGCTCCGGCACCTGCGGGCACGAGCGTGGGCAATCTGGTCTTCATCGACCGCAACTCGAACGGCTTCGCGGATGGCGGCGAGGGCGTGGCGAATGTGACGGTGAACCTGAAAACATCCGCCGGTGCCACGGTGGGCAGCACCTCGACAAACAGCAATGGCATCTACGGCTTCGCGGACGTGGTGCCGGGCACTTACTACCTCGAAATCCCCGCGGCGATGTTTGCCAGCACGGCTCCGCTCGGTGGCATGAAGTCGATGGCCGGTGCGATGACGAGCGGCGATGACAATGTGAGCGAGGACGGCATCGACGCGGCCGATCCTCGCGTGACGGGCGTGCGCACGGCGGACTTTACGCTGGCCATCGGCACCGCTCCGACGAGCACCACGGGCGAGACGGGTCTCGACAACGGCACCGATGATGATCGCGATCCTTTCACGGATCTCACGCTGGACCTTGGCTTCACGAATGCGCTGCCGCGCACCTTTGCCCTCTGGCAGACGGAGAATGGTCTCAACGGCCAAAACGGTGCGACGGACAATCCAGACGGTGACCGCAACTCGAACCTGATGGAGTTTGCGCTCGGTCAAAACGGCGGCAGCAGCGTCGAAGATCCACAGTTCCCCGGTTTCTACATCGAACGCAGCGTGGCGGGCACGCTCGATGCCGTCGTGTGCCGTCGTGCCGGTGGGGTGCAGGGCCTCATCTATGCCGTGGAGGCGAATCTGGCGAATGTGTGGACCGCGCTGACGATCACGCCGGTCGTCTCGCCGAAGGCCAACGGCCTCGAAGAGGTGCGCCTGGCGAACATTGAAGCCGATTCACTGCTCACCGGCCTCGATGGCGGCGGGGTGCGCCTGCGGGTGGCTTTGGACGCGGACAACAACGGCACGCCGGAAGCCGAGGCGGTAACGCCGGTGTGGAATTGGAAGCGTCGCTCGCTGGCGCAGCGTCCGCAGACCTTCTGCATGCCGCTGGTGCGCAAGGATGTCTTCACCGGCGCGGTGGATGGCGTGGTGACCGGCTCGACGCTCGACGTGACGACTGCGGTGGGCGCAGGATCACTGGCTGCCTACTGGGTGGATGGCCTGAGCTACTACATCGAGGTCATCGGCGGCGACCATGAAGGTCATCGCTGGGACATCGATGAGGCGCAGAGCACCGCGACGATGCTGCGCATGGATTTGAGCAACAGCCGAAACACAATGGCGACGCTGCCAATCACGCTTCAGGGCGATTTGATCGCGATTCGTGCGCACTGGACCTTCAACGATCTTTTCCCGGTGAGCCGCTTCAGCTCGAACACCTCGCAAAGCGCCGCGGACCGCCTCATCACGCTGGATCGTGCCACCGGTTTGCTGCGTGAGTTTTGGCTCTTCACGAATGGCGGATCACCGAAGTGGGTGCTGAGCGGTGATGCGAGGCTGACGAGTCAAAACGGTCGTGTGGTGGATCCCGCGGAAGGTGTCTTCCTGCATGCTCGTGGCACGCCGGTGTCGCTGCCGCAGGCCGGTGTGGCCCGCACGAATGCCTTTGTGTGCCCGCTGCGTGCCGGGATGAATCTCGTCGGTGCTGGCTGGGCCGTGCCGATGAGCCCGCTGGACCGCAGCATGACGACGCTGGCCGGTTTCCAAGCCCATCCCGATGCCTCGCAGGCCGATCGCATTCACGTGTGGCGTGGGGACGTGGAGAGCATGGAGGCTTACACGAGCTACACCTTCATGGATTTCACTGGCAGCCAGTTCTGGGACAAGATGGGCGATGCCGATCTGGTCGATGCGGGCCTGGAACCGCTCTTCGATGCCTGGCGGGCCGCTTTTGTCATCAGCCGTGCCGGAAACGCCACTTGGACGCAACAACCTCCGACACCATGAAGAAGCACATCGCCCTCTTTTTTGCCCTGATCGCGGTTTCTGCTCCCGCGAGGACGATTTCATGGCGCAGCGGCATCGGTGACACGCTGGTGGACAGCGGCGGTCTGTCTTTGACGGATGCTTTCACCTTCGAGCTGGGTGCCTTCGATGCCGGTTTCACGCCGGACGCGACGAATTACGCGGACTGGAGCAGCCGCTGGCATGCCTTTGGCCAGGCGACTTATGAGCCGCTGCTCGGCAATGGCTGGGAGCCGGGCGCACAATATTTCACGAAGGACACGACGGTGCTCGGCGGGCAGCTTTCGAGCGAGTCGCCGCCTCTGGCGAGCTATGCCTTCACCGCGGGCACACAGGCCTTTCTGTGGGTGTATGACAGCAAAACCGTCGCTCCCACGAGCGAGTGGGCGCTCGTCGGCGGCAGCACCTGGACTTTTCCGGCCTCGGACCTGCTGAACCTGACCCCGGTGGTCTGGGAACTGAACAGCGCCGACCGCGTGGTCTGGGGCGGAGCGAACGACCTCCGCGGGGATGGCCTCTACACCGCCCTGCCGGGCAGTTTTGACCTGCAAACCGCCGCGGTGCCGGAGCCCGCAGGGCTGGTGCTGCTTGGTCTGGCCGGGTGGGTGGTGGGCCTGCGTCGTCGGCGGTAAGGGGCAGGGGAGCAGAAGGTCCTAACGGGAGGAAAACGGCACAATGGGGTGTGGGAGCTTATTTCATTAACTTTTCCATAATTTTAAGGACAAAGTTGTTGATTCCAGACTCGATAAAAATAGAATCGAGTATAATTTATATAAATTCCATGATGATGCCTTGTCCCCTACTCGACTGCCTTCCACCCCGGATCGCAGCCGCCCGTGCTGACCAACCTCTCAACGCTCCCGTCACCGCCCTGAATCGCTGATCTTCCATGCGAAGACTCCTCCGTTACCTCCTCATCGGCATGGCAGCACTGGCTGCCAGCGGGGGAGCTTTGGCGCAAAGCGTGACGGTGCTGGACTACCAATTTGGCACCACGAGCACACCGGTTTTCACGCCCACGACACGTCACAACAACGTTGTGCCTGGTGATCCGCTGATGCTCATCGGCAACCAGATGACCTCGGTGCCCAAGTTTAACACGGGCGGCAACACGACGGGGTTCATGGAATACAACAACTGGCCCACGAGCGAGAGCGGGGCCGGTTCCTGGGCCACGAGCACGCGAACCAGCCTGGCTCCGAGCATCACCGGCACCACGCTTTGGACGCGCTTCACGATGGGGCCCAACAGCTCGTTCAGCCTCGCGAACGCCACGCTGCAGTTTCGCTATCAGAGACCTTCGACGACGTCGCCGAAAGACGTCCGTGCGTGTCTAACATGGTATGATGGAACCACTTACCGCCGCCGCTATTCCGCGACGACGAATCTCGCCACGACAACAAGCACGACCACCTGGCAGACGGCTTTCAATGTGCGCATCGGCGGCACCGGTTCGGCGGGAGACACACTTCCTACGGGCACGGCGATGAGCGGCAAGACCTTCCTGCTGGAGGTTCAGTTCTTCAATTGCTCGAGCGCGAGCAACAAGATCAACATCGACGATGTAAAGTTCCTCGCTGATTCCGCGGTCACTGGGAGCATCGGCTGGATCACACCGGCGAGCCTGCCTGGAGGCAATGTAGGCGTGCCGTACTTCCAGCGATTACAGGCGGGCAGTGGCAACGTGGCCTCCTACACCTACTCCGTGGTGAGTGGCTCGCTCCCGGCGGGCCTGACCCTGACAAGCGGGAATATCGTGGGCACACCGACCACCGCGGGTACGTCCACCTTCACCGCACGTGCGGCTGGTTCGACGACGGTGGACCGTGCGTTCACCTTGGTTGTATCTGCCGCGCCCACTGCGGCTAGCGGGGCCACACTGGCGTCATGGAACTTCGATGCGGACTCTGGGGCGGACACGCTGGCGGGGCCGAACACCATGTCCGCTTGTCTCTCGGAGGTCACCTGGGGATTTGATGAGAAGGGGACCTTGAGCAACAGCATCCACGCGGAAGGCACGGCAGCGGGGAGTGGAAATCCTGTTTCCGTCACCCGGACCGCCAACGGCAAGATGCGATGTTTCACCGGCTGGGAAGTGGGTGACAACTACACCGCTACCCGGAACAGCCTGCTGCATGTCACCGATCCCTCCAGCAGTTCCGGAAACTGGCGCTTCGCGGTGAGTCCGAGCGCTAACACCGGCTCGATTCCCCCCGCCGCTTACGTGACGACCGGCGAGTCGAATGTGCTGCAATACTCGATGACCTTCCGCCAGACGGCGACGGGCACGCTGCGTTCGTTCAAGGCAGACCTGCTGCGCTGGCTGAAGGATGACATGGTGAATGATGGCTATCTGGGCCCACGCTACGTGCGCCTCTATGCCTACTACACGAACGACGCGGGCGTGGTGCAGCGCTGGACAGGCAGCACGATCGACATCAACGCGATCTACTATCAGGCGCTGCAAACGGCGAACATCAGCCAGTTCCGCAACTTCTGGTGGGACCTGAGCACGTTGCATACCGCCATCAATGCCACCACCGCAAAGTATGGGAACCGCAAGATCGCCTTTGAGCTCTACTTCTACCATGAGCATGGCTACGACGCGTACCAGATACCGGTCGTCCTCATCGATAATGTGGGCATCCAGGGAGACTTCACCTGCCCGACGGTGTCCATCGGCAATCTCGTCTGGGACGACCTCGACAATGATGGCATCAAGGACAGCGGGGAAAGTGGTCTCGCGGGGGCGCAGGTGGAGCTTTTCAGCCCCGGCGCGGACAACGCGATCGGCGGCACGGGGGGGAATGCGGACACGAAGATCGGCTCCACGATCACGACCACGGCCACGGGAGCTTACAACTTCACCGGCCTCGATCCCGGAAACTATTATGTGAAGGTCACACCGCCATCCACGCATGTTCTGACCGGTGGCGTGCCGGATGCCGTGGACAACGCGGAGGACAATGACAACAACGGCGCCCAGCCGGGAGGGCGTGGCACACCTCTTTTCTCACCCGTCATCAATCTGGCCATCGATGCCGAGTCCATCACCGATGGTGATACCGACAATGACACGAACTACACCGTCGACTTTGGTGTCTTCCGCGGCCTTTGCGTGGGAAATCTCGTTTACATCGACCGTGATGACAACGGCAGCTTCAACAGCGGGGATACCGGCGCGGGCGGTGTGACCGTGCAGCTCTACAACACCTCCAACACGCTGGTGGCCAGCACCACGACGAGCAACGGCACGCTTATGACCGGGTTCCAGGTGCAGGAAGTTTATAGTTCCACCGCGGTGAGAAACTACACCCAGGCCATGGCGGCCATCAACGGCACGAACTCGAGCTCCTTGTGGACCGGATCGGCTTCGCAGATCAACTACTTGTATCCTGGTGATACAGATGGCCGCTTCACCTCCGGCAATGTCAATTTCCCCAACGACATCAACCCCTACTCCCCTGGCGACTTCGTCGTGCGGGCCACCGGCATCATCACGATCCCGACAACGGGCACATACACCTTTGGCATGACGCTGGATGATGGCGGCCGCCTGCGAGTGAACAACACGGATGTCATCGTGGATGAGTCGGGGCTGCACAGCAAACTGGACAAGTTCGGCCAGATCACCCTGAACGCCGGCACCTACCCCATTGAGATGATTTACATGGGTGTTTGGGGCGGGGCTGTGGAGCTGTATGCGCAGAGCGGCAGTCACACGAGCTGGAACAGCGGTTTTAAGCTTATCGGCAACACCGCCAGCGGTGGCCTGGCCGTCAGCTACAACGATCCCTCCTCCGGCGGCCGCTGGCAGATCGATGGTGTCGCGCCGGGCAGCTACTATGTGAAAATCCCTGCGAGTGAGTTTTTGACCGGGAAACCGCTCAACGACCTCAAGTCCATCAAAAACGGCACCCCGGCCTATTCCGTCATCGACGACGACGGAGCCGCCACCGGCTCGGACAATGGCACGGACACACCCACACCCTCTGCCAGCGGCGTGCGCACCACCTCGTTCCAGCTCGCCGCGGGCACGGAACCCACGAATGCCGCTGGAGAGACCGGCACCGGCGGCACCTCCGACGACGCTCGGGACGCTGATGTGGACCTCACGGTGGACCTCGGCTTCCACACCGAGCAGGAAGGCTGCTTTTACATGCGCCTCATCGACACAGATCGAGATGGTGTGCCGCTCATCCAGCGGCTGAACGGCACCACGTTGAGCACGAACCTCGTTTTCGGCGGCAGCATCGCCAATATCGACCGCGCCCAGTTCGCCTACGATACCCGCACGCAGCGTCTGGATGTGCAGTACATCTTCAATCAATGGAGCGGCAAGAAGGTGGAAGGCTTCTACTTCGTGCTTACGGATGGTCCCACGCCGAATTACGACAACTCCGCCGCCATCATGTATGTGGATGTCTTCAACCGCTCCACGCCGAAGGTCACGGTGATGAAGTATCAGGGGCCGGAAGGCGGCCAGACGAGTTATCTCACACCGGGCCAGCTTCTGGATGGCAATATCTCCCGGCCGGCGTTTTGCACCACTTCCGTCGTCGAAGCTGGCGCATCGCTCACCGTCACCATCAGCGCGGCCAACCAAAAGGGTGTCGCGCGCCGTGTCCTCATC
>CALMTT010000602.1 GCA_937872615.1 uncultured Verrucomicrobiaceae bacterium
GGTCGAGCAGGATCGGCAGATTGTACATCCGGCCCGTCGGCACGTCCACGCGGCCAGCGGCCGGTTCGGTGGCCGCCCGATACTGAATTTCCGGCATCTGTCCTGGCGTGAACTTGTTGGCGTAGGTGCGGATCACCAACGTGGTGAAAAGCTGTGTTGCCTTCGCCTGCTGGGAGGCGTTGAATGACCGCCAGCCGGGACCCACGGCGCGGCGGGTCATCGTTTCGAAGCTGATGTAACGCTGGAGCAGCGGCCGCACGCTGGTGGCGATGGCGGCCTTGGAGCCTGAGCTGTTCGCCACTGCCAGCACTTGGTTGACCGCGCCTTTGAGTTTCGCCTGTGCCTCGGCACTGGCTGCGGGGCAGATGCCGGGGAAAACGGCGAGAGCCAGTAGAAGGATGATAAAAGCGCGATGGGTCATGGGGGAGGGGTTGGTGCCTCTTGTGCCTCTTCATCAGCCCCTTTGTCAACACTTCCGAAGGCCATTTTTCCGATGAGGGACTCGAGATCGACCGAGGCTTCCGTGTCCACAATGCGGTCGCCTGGCTTCAAATTCGTCTCATCTGCCCCGGGAGCGATGGCAATGAATTTGTCACCGATGAGGCCGGTGGTCTTGATGGAGGCGATCGAGTCCGTGGGCAGTTTCAGGTGGGAAAGAACACGCAGAGTGACGATTGCGCTGAAGTCCACCGGGTCCACACGGATGCCCTCGACGCGTCCCACGGGGACGCCTGCGACGACCACATTACCTCCGGAACTCAAGCCTCCGGCATTCGTGAATCGTGCTTCGATCACATAGGTGTCACCGCCCATCAAGGCACCTGCACCGAGCTTCACGGTCAGCCAGGTGACCGCAGCGATGCCGAGGGCGACAAACAGGCCGGCTAGCAATTCGAGCTTGGTGGGTTTCATGGGGAGGGAAAAGCGACGGACCAATTATGATGCCGCCTCCGGGCGCTTTCTCCAAGTTCTTCTTCCGTTTTGTGCGGCAACTTTACGCAAATCGCGGCGTTCCTGCGCCACCATGCGCCTCGCCTGCCTTTTCCTTCCTCTGCTTCTCGCTCCACTGGCTCATGCCCAGGTGACCTCTGAAAACAACGATCGCCTTCGTGAGGGACTGAAGAAGTATCCCGAGTCGGACGCCAATAAGGATGGCATCCTCACGATGGAAGAAGGACTGGCTTATCTGGCGAAAGTGAAGGGCTCGAAGGGCAAAAACGCGCCGAAAGCCTCTGCCAATGCCGCCAAGCCCGATGTGGCTGATGTGGCCTATGGCTCTCACGAACGCGACAAGCTCGATCTTTACCTAGCGAAGGGGACAAGCGGTGCCAGCACGCCGCTGGTGGTGCTGATTCACGGTGGTGGCTTCCGCAATGGCGATAAAAGCCGCTGGGGTGAAGACAAGGCCACGAAGGAACTGCTCGCCCAGGGCATCTCCTGCGCTGCCCTGAACTACCCCTTCCTCGATCACATGCCGATTCAGGACATTCTGCGTCACTGCGCCCGTGCCGTGCAGTTCCTGCGCAGCCGTTCGGGTGAGTGGAAGATCGATAAAACACGCTTCGCGGCCATGGGTGGCTCCGCGGGTGCAGGCACGTCGCTTTGGCTCGCCACGCATGACGATCTGGCGGATCCCAAGGCTGATGATCCCGTGCTGCGCGAGTCCACCCGCATCACGTGCGCGGTATGCAATTCGACCCAGGCCACCTACGACGTCACCCGGTGGGAATCCTTCCTCGGTGCTCCGAAGCCTGAATTCCGCACCAGCGAGGTTGAAGCAGCCATGTTCTATCATTTGCCTTCGTTCACCGAACTGGCCTCAGAGAAGGGCAAAGCCATCCTGAAGGAGTGTGACATGCTTTCCTGGATCACAAGGGACGATCCGCCGCTGCTAATCAACAATGCCCAAGTGGTCGAAGCGCCCTCCAATCGCGGTGAGTGGCTGCACTGCATTCATCATGCCCGCGAAGTGCACAAACACTGCCAGACGGCTGGCGTGCCCTGTTTGGTGCTTCAAGATATGACTGGCGACAAACCAACGTCGGCCAGTTTCCTCGTGAAGCATCTGCTTCCTTCCGAGAAATAAGCCCACGACACAAAAAAGCCGCCGGGCAGGCATGCTGCGCGGCGGCTGGATCGTTCGAGGACGATGAACTTACTTCGCGGGGACGGCGAAGACCTGGACTTCGCAGTAGTGGTTCATGTCGGAGGCGGTGTTGCCGTTGCTCCAGAGGCGGACGTAGCGGGCTTTGGTGCCCTTGGCGTCGATCACGCGGCCGTGATTGGTCTCGATGTAGGCAGGATCTTCGCCCTTGCCCATTTCGGAGGTGTTGTCGTGGTCGCTGTTGAAGAGGGTGGTGACACCGGTCTTGAACTCAGGATCGTCGGAAACTTGGATGAGCACGTCGATGTAGGCCTGGGCCTGCTTGTGGTAGTGCCAGACGGCGATCTTGGAGATGTCGTGAGCCTTTTCGAGGTCGATCTGGACCCACTGCTTGCCGGGCATGAGCTCGACGAAGTTGCCGTCAGCGCCGTCGGCATCGCCGTCGGTCACGAGGGTGAGGTCGCCGATGATCGGGGCGGAGTCGGAGGAGGTCACCTTCTTGCCTTTGGCCACGTTCACGGTGCCTTTCGGAGCCATGAAGCTCTTGATGACCTTCGTGGGATCAGGCTTTTCGAGGTTCGGAAGCGCGGTGGGGACCGGCGTGCCGATGAACATTTCCTTCGGGAAGGTGAGTTTGATTTCTTCCTGGTCGCCAGCAGGAGCAGCGGCGGCGGCAGGCGCGGCACCAGCGGCAGGAGCCGCGGCGGAACCGGACTTGTCAGACTTGCCGCAGGCGGCAAGGGCGATGGCGAGCGTGAGGCCGCCGAGGAGGTGCAGTGTGTTTTTCATTAGGGGGAAGGGGGCTTGAAATGACGAATTCAGAATGACGAATGACGCTTGCTTAGATGGCGAAGTCTTCGGGTTTGAACATGTACTTGGCGCCGAGCTTGGCGGCCTCGTAGGCTTTGAGGACGGTGACGCAGGATTTGTAGGCCATGTCCACGGGGCAGGTGAGGTGGGAGGGCTTTTTCTGCTGCACGGCTTCGATGAAATTCTGCACGTGCGGGCTGTGCGGCTTGCGCTGGAGCTTCACGGCGAGATCCCACTGGGAGAGCGCCTTGGACTCGCGGACGTCGGCCATGCTGACGGCACCGTAGGACGGCGGCTTCGGCTTGTCCCAGTCACGCGGATGCTCCCAGAACTTGTTCTTGGCCTTGTCCTGCGGCTTCACGATCGGCGGATTGTTGCCGAGGGCGATCTCATCCCATGACACGCTGGGCTCGGCGTAGAGCTGGTTGCCGTTGGTATCGAGCTCGGAGATGATGGCGGTGCCTTGAACGCCCATGTGCTTCTCGTAAGCACCCTGGGAGCCGGTGGTCGTGAGCACCTGATAGTAGGCGCGGAGAACGCCGGCGGGCGTGTTGAACTCGTAAATGCACATCATGTTGTCCGGCAGCTCATACTTCGGACGGCCGTCCTGGCCGTCGTAGTAATCGACCGCGCCAGTGGCGATGACGGACACGGGGTTGGCCTCATACATCCAGTTGAACATGTCGATCTGGTGCGCACCGAGGTCGGAGAGCGGACCGCCGCCGTATTTGGCGAAGTAACGCCAGTTGCGGAATTCGAAGATGTTGCCGTAGCCGTATTTGTTCAGGACATCGTTCGGGATGTCGTAGCCCTTCACCTCGCCCTGCGGCTGGGAGCCGGAGACACCACGATTCCACTGCGCATAGCAATGGGTGACGCGGCCGAGCACGCCCTTCTTGATGATGTTTTCACGCAGATTGACGTAACGCGGGTTCGAGTGACGCTGATGGCCGATCTGGAAGACTTGGTTCGGATACTCTTTGCCAGCCTTGGCCATGTCGAGAGCGCCTTCGATGCTGTTCGACATCATCTTTTCGCAATACACATGCTTGCCCTTCGAGAGGCAAAGACGGGACAGCGGGGCGTGGAGGAAGTCCGGCGTGGCGATGAAGACGGCCTCAATGTCGGGCTGCTTCTCCAGCATGGCCTCGACGTCGTCGTAGATCTTCACTTCGCCGTCGATCTGGTGCTTGTTTTCACCGAGGAAGCCGCCGCGGGTCTTGGCGACGGAGAATTTCCAAATGTCGCACATGGCCACCCATTGGATGCCCGGCACGTCCTTGGAGGCCGTGCGGAGGGCGTTGCCCTGGGCACCGCAACCGACGAGAGCGCACTTGATCGTGCGGCCGGCGGCGGTCTCCTGAGCGATGGCGGATTTGCTGGTGGCCAGATGGATGGCCCCGCCGGTGAGGGCGGAGGTGCGCAGGAAGCCCCTGCGGTCGAGGAATCGGGAAAGAGGAGCGGAAGTGGTGCTCATGCGGGATGTCGCGTGAAGGTTGAAACAAGGACGTGCCGCGGGGACGGCACGCAGGAGGCTTACTCGGCCTTCTTCTTGCCGCCGAGGATGCCGTCGAGGGAGAATTTCTTCGCGTGGGCGGTCATCAGGCAGAGGGCCACGAGACCGACGGAAAGGCCGATGTTCACGACGAGCTCGGTGTCATCAGGAAGGCAGGCCAGACCGAAGCCGAGGGAGAGAAAGACGAGGCCAGCGGCGAGCAGACCCAGCTCGGTGAAGATGCCGATGGCGGTCCAAACGCCCACGAGAAGGAGGACGTAGCCGATGGAGTTGGCGAAGGCATTGCACATGGCCTCAGGCAGGAAGCTGTTGGTGGCCATCAGCTTGGCGATCGGCGGGGCTTTCAGCTCGGTGTAGTTCGAAAGGCTGAAGGTGGTGGTCTCACCATTGCCCCAGCGGAATTTGTCCAGGCCCGCCATGAAGAGGCGCATGCCGACCCAGAGACGCAGCAGCAGGTGCGCGTAAGCCGGGGCGAGATTGGAGCAGCATTTGTGGGCGTGGGAGCTGTCAGACATGGTCGGAGGGCGTGTGGTTGTTATGGGGAACTGTGGGGGATACGGAACGAAGGGGGGACGCGGATTCTGGCGGGTTGAGGACTGAAATCCAGCGGAAATTCCATGCACGGGAAGCGTCGCAGACATGCGCCCGAAGGAGCTCCGCCGGACTCTGGCAGCCTCTTTGCTTGCCATTTCGGACAGAAACACCTACAAAAGGCCGGATTTTATCTTTTCCACCTCATGAGCAGCACTCTCACCACTCCGCAACTCCCCGCCCAAGGCATTCTCGAACCTCTCGGCGACGAAGATCGTGACATCCTCAGCGGATATGGCGAATTCCTTCCGGTGCAGCCCGGCCAGCACCTGATCGAGGAAGGCATGCAGCAGAGCAGCCTGTTCTTTGTGGTCTCTGGTAAATTTCACGCCACCGCCATGCGCGGCGGGCACAAGGTGCTCCTCGGCCCGGTGCAGAAGGGCGAGACCCTCGGCGAGATCAACCTCCTCGACCCGAATGTGGCCTCCGCGACCGTCACCGCAGTCGAGTTCTCCCAGGTCTGGCGCATCGACGGCCAGAGCCTCGAAGGTTACATCAATGAGTATCCCCGCTCCGCCGCCTGGTTGCTCATCGGCGTGGGTCGCACCATCGCCCATCGCCTGCGTGCGGTGAACGAGAAGATCGCCTCCTTCTACAGCGCCTGATTCATCCGCCGACGCACTCTGAATGGATGGCCTGCTGCCATTTCCCGCGCACGACTGGGCCACGGCCGCGCAAGTTTTCTTCCTGCTCGCCATCGGGCATGCGTTGATGGACTACCCATTGCAGGGCGAGTTTCTCGCCTCGTGCAAAAACCGCCATTTTCTCATTCAACGTGCCGATCCATCCCGGCCGCCGAGCATCTGGATCACCTGCATGGCATCCCACTGCCTGCTGCATGCCGCCGCGGTATGGCTCATCACCGGCTGTGTGGTCCTCGCCTGCATCGAGTTCGTGCTTCACTTCATCATCGATGTGGCGAAGTGCGAAGGCTACACCACCTTCAATCAGGACCAGCTCATGCATTTTGGCTGCAAGGTGGCCTATGTGGCCGTGGCGGCTTTTTGGTGAGTTTCACGTTTCAAGTTCCAGGTTTCACGGCACTTGAAACATGAAACCTGAAACTTAAACACTGCCCCGATGCAACGCACCGCCATCCTGAACGTCGTCGGCCTCACCAGCAGGCTCATCGGCGAGCACACGCCCGCGATTCGGGCCTTTTTGGAGCGGAACCGCATCGCGAAAATCGAGCCCGTCGTCCCCGCCGTGACCTGCACGGCCCAGGCGACCTATTTGACCGGCAAAATGCCGCGTGACCATGGTGCGGTCGCCAATGGCTGGTATGACCGCGAGTATGCCGAGCACCGCTTCTGGAAGCAGCCGGAGCAGCTCATGCAGGGCGAGAAGCTCTGGGAAGCTCTCCGCCGGGTCGAGCCGCAGTTCACCTGCGCGAAGCTCTTCTGGTGGTATAACATGCATTCCACCGCGGACATCGCCATCACCCCGCGGCCGCTCTACCCGGCGGACGGTCGCAAGGTCTTCGATATCCACACGCAGCCCATGCCGTTGCGTGAACGCATCAAAAAAGACCTCGGCCCTTTCCCCTTCCGCAGCTTTTGGGGCCCCGGCAGCGACATCAAATCGTCCATCTGGATCGCCGAAAGCGCCAAATGGATCGAGGAGAAGCACTGGCCCAGCCTCAGTCTCGTCTATCTCCCGCATCTCGATTACAACCTGCAACGTGTCGGTCTCGACATGGACAAAATCCGCTTCGACCTCCGGCAGATCGACAATGTCGTCGGTGATCTCATCCGCTTTTACGAGAAGCGGAACATCAAGGTCGTGCTGCTCTCCGAATACGGCATCACCGATGTTTCGCAGCCTGTGCATCTCAACCGCGTCTTCCGCGAAAAAGGCTGGCTCTCCATCAAAGACGAACTCGGCCTCGAAACGCTCGACCTCGGCGGCTCGAAGGCCTTTGCCATCGCCGATCATCAGGTTGCCCATGTGTATGTGAACGACACCAGCATCCTCGGTGAGGTCAAAAGCCTGCTCGAAGCCACGCCCGGCGTCGCCCAAGTGCTCGGCAAAGTCGAAAAACACCTCGCTGGCCTCAATCACGAACGCAGCGGCGATCTCATCGCCATCGCCGACGCGAAAAGCTGGTTCACCTATTACTACTGGATGGACGATGCGAAGGCGCCGGACTTCGCCCGCTGCGTGGACATCCATCGCAAGTGCGGCTACGACCCCGCCGAGCTCTTCGTCGATCCCACGATCAAGTATCCGAAGCTCAAAATCGCGTGGAAGCTGCTCAAGAAGTCCCTCGGCTTCCGCATGCTCATGGATGTCATCCCGATCAATGCCACGCTCGTCAAAGGCAGCCACGGCCGCATCCCCGAGGACACCGGCGACTGGCCCGTGCTCATCGGTGACTTCGATGCCATTCCCAAATCAGGCACCCTCGCAGCCAATGAGGTCTGCTCCCATCTCTACCGCCTCTGCTCCCGCGGCCAAGGCTACGGGAGCGTGGGGCTTTAAGCAGGGAAAACTTTGCTATTGCCCTTTGGAGAATTTCCCGCCACACTTTTTGGTGTTTAGCTTTCATTTGCCATGAAAATTGCGCCCATGCTTATGTCGGTGGTCACAGCAAGTTTCACAGTCTTGCCCCTGACCTTGTCGTGCCATGCCGAAGAGGCCAAGATACCTTTTGAAAAAGGGGTGAAAACCGAGGTGCAGATCGCGAGGCCTTCCCGTGTAAAGGGCGGTGATTTCGATGACAAGACACAGGTCGTCACTCCGAAGATCAAACTGACAAACACAACCACCCAGCAGGCCTACATGGGCTACAAGGCCACGCTGTGGATGTTCAATGAACACCTCAATCAACGTGGCACTTACCAGATTGCTCTAATTCATGACTTTGAAGTCACCCTTCCGCCGAGGCAGACCATGGAATCGGTCGGGGCGAGCCTCACCCAACAGTATGACGATACGGGTTATAAGTTTGGTTTCAAATATGACGGTTGGGCTCTGCAGGTGACGGACTCGAAGGGCGCGATCGTGTTGACGAAATCCACGCTTCCCAGCTTGGAGAAAATGGCACAGCAGCTGAAAACCACACTCAAACTCGACCAGTGCTACGACCGGAAGTGGAAACCCTGTCCCGAGCCGCGGTTCTGATTGAGGACCTATAGAGCCCCAGCTAAGCCCTTCGCCAGCGCTGGAAGGTCTCGATGGCCTCATACTCCGCCAAACCAAGGCGGTCGTATTGACGGGCGTTTTCGCGATTGGTCTCCGGCGCTTCCTTTTCAAGGCTGCTCAGGGCGCTGTAGCGATTCAGAGCATTCGTCTTCCGCTCGAGTTGGAGCGGGCTCATCGGCACGGCCATGTCGATTTCATGCGGTTCGAGGGCACGTTCCTTACCGCGATAGAGCCAAAGACTGCACGCACCGGCGAATTCCTCGCCGCCGCAGGCTTGCAGCGCACTCATCAGCAGGCGGAAGGTGATGCCGCTCACGCTGCTCGGGTCCGCGGCATCGCCGGTGAGATAGATCTGATGCGGCTTTTGCTCCAACAGCAGCTTCTTGAGCGCATCGACATCCGCCTGCGTGCTCTTGAATCGGCGGTAGCGGCCTTGTTCATAGAAAGGTAGATCGAGGAAGACGACCTTGTCATTGCTCAAACCGACCGCGTGGGCCGCATCACGCAGTTCACCGCGAAGAATGAGGCCTTTGAGCTGGCGGAGCAGGGGAGTGTCCTCACCGAATTCGCCCTTCGCTTCGAGCTGGGCCAGCGCTTCCTTGGCATAGTCCACCTGCGGCTTCCAATCGCCCGGCTTCACGGAGTTTGAGGCGAGCTCCAGCAGCGTCTCGGCGAGCGCCGCGCAGCTCACCTTCACGAAGGCGCGATCG
>CALMTT010000603.1 GCA_937872615.1 uncultured Verrucomicrobiaceae bacterium
GACAACATCGACCGCGCCATCAAAAAAGGCACCGGTGAGCTCGCCAGCGCCGCTTTGGAAGAAGTGCTCTACGAGGCCTACGCCCCCGGCGGCGTCGCCATGATGATCGAAATCGTCACCGACAACCGCAACCGCAGCGCCAACGACGTCCGCGTCCTCCTTTCGAAGAACAATGGCACCTTCGCCGATAGCGGCAGCGTGGCTTACATGTTCCAACGCCGCGGTGAGATCCGTCTCGACAAGCCCGCCGCTTCCGAGGACCAGCTCATGGAGATCGCCCTCGATGCCGGGGCGGACGACATCGCCGACGATGGCGACGACTGGGTCGTTTACACCCCCACCGACAAGCTCTTCCAGGTCGCCAATGCCCTGCGGGATAAAAACATCACCTCCCGCAGCCAGAAGCTCATCTACCAGCCCCAGACCACCGTCACCATCACCGACGTGGCCACCGCGAAGTCCCTCATCAAGCTCTACGACCTCCTCGACGACTACGACGACACGCAAAACGTGCACGCCAACTTCGAAATCGACGACTCCATCGCCGACCAGCTCGATTAATCCTCCTTTCCCCCATCCATCATGCCTGACGAAGATCTTCCCGCTGACGAGGCCGCCGAAACCAAGCCCAAGCGCAAGCCCGCCGCGAAAAAGGCTCCTGCCAAAAAAGCAGCTGTGAAGAAGCCTGCGGCCAAAAAAGCAGCACCAGCCGCCAAAAAGGCCGCCGCTGTCAAAAAGCCAGCTGCGAAGAAAGCCGCCGCCAAGCGCAAAACCAAGGCCGAAGCTGCCGCGGAAACCACGCCTGAGCTTCCGCTCGCCGAGGCCCCTGCCCCAGCGCCCGCTCCCGTCGTCGAAGTCGCGCCCGAGCCTCCTGCTGCCGTCGTCATCGAAGCGGCGCCACCTCCCGCACCTGAGCCTGCTCCCGTTGTTGCCGCGGCCGAAGCACCACAACAAGCTCCCGCCGCCCAGCCTCAGCAACAGCAGCCTCAAAACGCCCACGAACGCCGTAAATCCAAGTTCGAGCGTTGGAAAGAAAAGCAGCGCCAGCGTGCTCTCGAGCGTCAGCAAGCCCGTCTCAACGGTGGTCAGGCAGGACAAGGAGGTCAAAACGGTCCTCAGCCCTCCAATAACCAAGGCAACGCCGAGCCTTTACCCGCCAAAGAAATCGAACTCGGCCCGCCCGAGCCTGCCAATGGCATCCTCGAGCTCCATCCGAAAGGCTATGGCAACCTCCGCCAGAAGGACCGCGCCTACGCGCAGCATCCGAATGACTGCTGGGTCAGCCAGGACCTCATCCGCCAGTATGGCATGCGTGAAGGCATGCTCATCGCCGGCGTCCAGCGGAAGGGCCCTCGTGGCCCGCAGCTCACCGAAGTCAGCGAGATCAATGCCCGCGCCCCCGAGGCCGTCCGTGATCTCCCGCTCTTCGAGGAACTGAAGGCCATCAATCCCAACAAGCGCATCCAGCTTGAGACCAACAAAGACCGCCTCACCACCCGCGTGATCGACATGTTCACGCCCGTCGGCCGCGGCCAGCGTGGGCTCATCGTCGCCCCGCCGCGTTCGGGTAAAACGACCATCCTCCAGCACGTCGCCGAGGCCGTCACCACGAACCACCCCGGCACCCACCTCATGATTTTGCTCGTCGATGAGCGTCCTGAGGAGGTCACCGAGTTCAAACGCGCCCTGCCGAATGCCGAGATCTTCGCCAGCAGCAACGATCAGGACGTCAAATGCCACACCCGCATCTCCCAGTTCGCCATCGAGCGTGCCAAGCGCCTCGTCGAGTGCGGCGAGCATGTCTTCATGCTCATTGACTCCATCACCCGCATGGCCCGCTCCTTCAACAACACGTCGAAGAACAACGCCACCATGAGCGGCGGTGTCGGCGTCGGTGCCCTGGAGATCCCGCGCCGCCTTTTCGCCGCTGCCCGCAATACCCGCACCGCCGGCAGCCTCACCATCCTCGCCACCGCCCTCATCGAGACCGGCAGCAAGATGGACGACCTCATCTTCCTGGAGTTCAAAGGCACTGGAAACATGGAGCTCGTCCTCGACCGCAAGATCGCCGAGCAGTTTTATTATCCCGCCGTGAACATCTTCAAGTCCGGCACCCGTCGCGAGGAACTGCTCCTCCAGTCCTTCCAACTCGACAAGATCCACATGCTCCGCCGCGGCCTCGCCGGAGGGAAACCCATCGACGCCATCCAGCGCGTCCTCACCCTCCTCGAACGCTACCCCAGCAACGCCCAAATGCTGGTCGATCTCCCCAGCAAGACGAGTTGAGCCGGGTCAGGGTTATCCTTGGCCGTGTTTGAAAACCCAAGGGGCGCTGATCTTGCAAGGCGCGTTTGGAGTATGTTGTTCACGCTTTAGCGTGTGCTGCCTTTTGGCACGCTAAAGCGTGAACAACATACATGGAGGTTTTCAAACACGGCCGAGGCTACAGACCGAGTTGCCCAGCTTGTTCGAAGGCAGATAGCCTAACGCCGCGGCTCAGGCGACAGCGAACGGGAGGCGTCGATGACACAACAGATGCCATTCGGGCCTTCGCCTGCATCTGTTTTGTTAGGCATCTCCGGTCGATTCATCTGGAGCGGGTTTCAGTGGCGTGACTGGTGTGAGAATGATGCGGCTCCGCCCATCTGAGAACCGAATGCTGAGCCGCTGACCGGTCGTGCGTGGATGAAGAAGAATGTTCTCGGTTGGGCTGATGGGAATTTCCGAAAGTGGCATCGCATCGATCACAGTGCCGACGCCCCATGCTGGATGCTGAGGCTCGACGACGCGAGCACCGACGCTGAACTCCAACGGAGCCCACGGCGTCGCGCTCGGCGTCCGGTGGGTGCGCGGAACTGGCGATTGGTTCGGCTTTCGTTTCACAGGACACGCGAGGAGGCACCTAACACTGTAGATCATTCACAGATCGTGAGGTTTGTCAGCCGCTTTATAGCTGACACTTTGATGGGAATATCGGGCCTTGAGCTCCGACAGGGCTGCAGGACGGGACCTGCGGCGGGCCGATTAGCGCCAAAAGCACCGCTAAAAACGCCGTTTTTCGGGCACTTGGATTTTCCGGAGGGCCAAAAACGGCGTTTTTGGCTCATTTGGAATTCCGAGTGAGGTCCAGACGGCGTCTGGGGGGCTGCTGGATTTTCCGGAGACCCAAAAACGGCGTCTGGAGGGCTGCGGGAAATCCGGGAGGCCTCCAGACGGCGTTTTTAGCGTTGTCGGCGGGGCGGGAGTTGTCTGGCCGTCAGGCGGTTGAGGAGGCTGTTCCGGGCTTTTACGTGTGTTCCATGTTTGCCGCGGTCAGCCTTCCCTGGGGCCTTGGCGGGCGATTCCATTCATCGCGGAAAGTTGGACGTTTCATCGCGGCTGCGGCATGTTGAGTGACGCATGGCTGATCTTCCCGTTCTCCCGCCCAATCCGATTGCTGCGCAGCTCGCCCGTTCGGACGATCCGGTGCAGCATCACACGGCCAAAATCCTGGCGCGATACCTCGACGAGATCCTGCGCATTCCCGGCACGAACATCCGCTTTGGCCTCGATCCCATCCTGGCGCTATTTCCGGGCATCGGTGACCTGCTCGTCTCAGGCGCGGGCGGGGTGATCCTGCTGGAGGCGCTGCGCAGCGGCGTGAGCTTCGGCGTGTTCCTGCGCATGGCGGCAAACCTCGGCCTCAATTTCCTCCTCGGGCTCATCCCGGGCGCGGGGGCCTTTTTGACGGCCTTCTACAAATCGAATGCGCGAAACTTTGCCATCCTCACCGCCTGGCAGGCGGGCCAGCACGGCGCGGTGAAGCAGAGCACGACACGCTTCTTCCTCGGCCTGCTGCTGCTCGTGGGCCTCATGATTGGCTGCGTGGCGCTGATCTACCTGATCTACGGCTATCTCTTCTACTCGGCCGTGAAGAGCCTGATTCCGTGAGGCAGCAGCGCATCACTCACGCGGTAGGCATTGCCGGACGCCACAGGCCTTCCGTCATGACGATGCGCGGTGCCCACCCGGTCACCCAGATATCCTGGATCCGAGCAAACTTGATCGACTGGAAACCGGCCACGATCAGCAGGCCTGCCACCGCGGCCAGGATCACCACGCCGTTGCTGAACACCAGCCGGTCGCCGCGGC
>CALMTT010000604.1 GCA_937872615.1 uncultured Verrucomicrobiaceae bacterium
GCCGAGAGCCACCCAACTCACCGTCGCCGACTTCGGAGTGGCGACGTAGTCGCTCAACAGGCTGTGCAGCGGACCCTGAAAGCCGGCGACACTCGCGGTGACCTGCAACCCGACCAGCAACAGGAGGACCGCCGCGGCCGCGATCGGCGTCCATATGCGGGTCGACCGCGCAGACAACCGCACCCGTCGCAAGTCGTCGCCGATGAACACACGCCGGATACTAGGTGACAGCAAGCAGAAGACGAGTTGAACGTTGCCGCACGCTTGGGCGAAAAGACACTTACCAATTTCCGTCCGTGACGGTGTTTGAGCTGGGGTCGCCCAGCGATATCACCGTCTTGGGATCGACGGGCACGAAGGATACGTCCTCGCCACCAAGCTTCTCGCCGACTGTCTTGACCTTCGCCAGGACCTGCGAAGGCGCCAGGTCCTGGGCATCGGCGTCATAGTAGTCGAACCAAGGCAGACCGGCGCTGACGTAGGCGCCGCGGTCGACCGGACTCGGGGGCGGTACCTCTCCGGTGATGGCCGTCCACTGCGCGGCCGAACACAAATGGACGAAAACCCGCCGCGTGCCGCTGATAAAACCCATCATGTGCCACCAGAACATCACGCTGCAACGCTTCTGGAAACACATCCAGGCCGCGGAAGTAGTGATGACCATTCCGCTCCACATGCGCCACGCCCAGCGCTGCCTGCACCGCCACGTCTTGCAGCATCGCCACCGGGCCGATGCTGCACAGGTCCTCGCCACTCAGGATCGAATCCGGCCGCGTGCGCAGCAGGGCGGCGTTCGCCAGGCCCTTCACGATGCCTTTGCAGTTCTTGTGGCTCGTGCCGCGATAGCCCAGCTCCAGCGCACGCGGCAGATCATCCAGCGAGCCATCACTCTCATCAATAATCATGCGAGGCATGTCCTTCCACTCGCGCAGCACCGCCATCTCATCCCCGAGCGCCTTCGCCCGGTGCAGCGGCTGCTCAATCAGCAACAACTGCTCAAACAACGGCTCCAGCGCCTTCTCCGCCCGCAGCATCGCGTAGTAGTCACGGAAGCTCGCGAGGTCATGAAACTGCTCGTTGCCATCCAGCGTCGTTTTAAAGCCCCGCGGGCAGTTCTCCACGAGGATGCGAGTCACCTCGCGCAGCCTCGGCAGATCCGTCTCCGCCTTCCCGCAGATCTTGATTTTGAAAAACGACAGCCCGTAAGCCCGGATCGATTCATCTAAGGCCTGCGGCAGCCCATCATTCACTCGTTCCGCCGCCGGAATCTCAATCGCCCGCAACTCATCACCGAGACCGATCGTGTGCCGCACATGCACGCGCTCCAGCGGACGCTCCGCCAGCGCCTTGCCCACCTTCACGCCACGCACCGCGCTCAAATCAATCCCCAGCTCCTCCGAACCCAAAACCGCATGCAGCGGCCTTCCCAGCGCCTTGCAGATCCCATCCAGCACCGCCCGCTCCATCAGGCTCACGCCCAGGTTTGCCAGCAGCGGCGGCACCTCGCGCACCTTCGCCCAGTTCGCCTGCTCGGCATACAAATCCTGCCACCACGCAAAAAAGCCCACCGGCCTCTCCGCCGCCAATCGTGCAATGCGCGACGCATTCTGGATCACCGCGATCATCTCGCACAAATCCGCCTCGAACGGCGTCTCCGGGTTCTTCGTGAACCACTTCAGCGCCAGCCCCTCGCTGCTCAGCCCGCTCACCTCGCGACCATCCACATTGAGATCCACATACACAAACACATGCGGCACCACCGTCATGCTCGCGATCCCATATTTAAACGGAAACCGCAGCCGCATCGGCAGCACATGAAATCGAAAACGCTGAATCGTGAAGGTCATCACACCGACCGTGCAGGCAAGCACGCCATGCGGCAAACGAATTGAAAAGATCGAGACTTCCAGCGTGACCGCCAGATCACCTTTTCCGTGAAAACAGCCGCTGGGTCAGTCGCACCTCGATCAACTCGTAGCTCAGCCAGGCCGCGAGGATGGCCAAAGAGGCTCCGGCGAGCGCGAAGATGAGATGAAGTGTGCTCAAAGGCATCGAGCCCACCAGTTTCACACACACACGACGTAGCGGATCGAGCACGAATGGGTGGATGAGGTAAAGGCTGTAACTCACCTGCCCCAACCACACCAAGATGCGACTACGCAGCGCCATCGCCGCCCATCCTTTTTGCAAGGCGAGCCCCGCGAAGAAGGGGAATGCGCAGGCGGCGGAGAGGAGATAGTGCTCTCGATAGTAAAGAACGAATCCAGCACCGCAGCCGAGGACACCGAGCAGCCCTGCGAAAGGGATGTGGAGTCGCTGGCGACGCTCCAGCCACCACACGAGCGAGCCGACAGCGAAAAAGATGACTTTGATCTCCGCAGCGATGACAAACGAGGCTGCAACGAGCCCGAGCAGGATCAAAACCTTGCCCAGACCGGACCGCCAGCGGCGTGAACCGGCGAACAAGACCGCCGCGATGACGTAAAAGGCAGCTTCATAGCTCAGCGACCACGCGTTTTTCTGGGCGATCGGCAGATCAAAGAGCCCGGGAAGGAAGAGCAGATTCGAAACGAAGTGTCCCGCCCAGGCCAGCGGCCGATCTCGCAGCTCGCCCATCCATTCGTAATTCATGAACGGCCCGAGGCTGAACATGATGAGATGCAGCAGACCGAACACGGGATAGAGCCGGATGACGCGATTGCGGGCAAAGCGGCCCACATCGCCATGCTTCGACAGCGTGCTGATGATGAGATAGCCGCTGATGCAAAAGAACAACATCACCGCATACGGTCCCACATGATCGATCCATGGCGCCTCGACGAGCTGCGTCAGCCCCCCTTTGGCCGCCATGAAGTGAATGTGCACGATCATCACCGTCAGCGCTGCGGCTCCGCGCAGGCCCTGGATGCTTTCATTGACCTGAGATCGCGCCGGGTTCACGCGGCTTCGTTACGATGCCGAAGGCCTTCATGGCAAGCGCTTTGCCAAAAGAGCGCGGAATCAAACGCAGCATTGAACAAACCCCGCGCCTGCTTTTCATTTCCGCCATGAGCACGCCAGCGACTCCCGAAACCGGCCACAATCACGACGTCAGCATCGCCAAGGTCAATCAACGGGCCAAGGACATCGAGGACAAGTTGCCGCGGCTGAAGCAGTTCTTCGAGCAGGCCAAATTGATGCTCAGCCTCATCAAAGACTACACCGCAGGCCGCTACCGCGACACGCCCTACTGGGCCATCGCTGCCGTGGCCCTGGCTTTGCTGTATGTTTTGAACCCCGCGGACCTTTTCCCCGACTTCATCATCGGCGTGGGCTACCTCGACGACGCGGCGGTGATCGCCTTCTGTCTCAAACTCGTCGAGCAGGACCTCGAAAAGTACAAGCAATGGCTCGCCGCGAAGACCGGGCCGGGCTCCGGACCGGTGATCGACGTGTGAGCAGGGCAAGAGCACCCGGATTCCGGGCGTAGTTTCCGGACATGATCCGCCGACTTTTGCCTTTGATTCTCGTCACCTCGCTCGCTGCGGAGGAAAAAACGCGTGTGCCGACGGCCCAAGCGATGGGTTTGCTGAAAACGCAATGCATGGGCTGTCACAATGCGGAGAAGAAAAAGGGCGATCTTTCGCTCGAGACGCGTGAAGCGGCTCTCGAAGTGATCAACAGCGGCAAAATCATCTCCTCGCTCACGGCGGAGGGGGATGAGCACATGCCGCCGAAGAAGCAGTTGCCGGAAAAACAGATCAATCTGCTCAAATCATGGGCACAGGCCGGCGCGGCGTGGGATGTGGCGGCGTTGAAGAAATTCGGTGAACTCACTCCAGCCGATAAACTGGCCGCTTTGCCGCCCGGACATGCTCCAGCGACGACTTTGGCGCTCAGCGCCGATGGCAAATGGCTCGCGGCGGGCATTGGCAATCGCGTGATCGTTCGTGATGCCAAAACGAAGGAATTGCCGGTCATCGCGACGCTGGAAGGTCACAAGGATGTCATTCAATCGCTCGCTTGGAACAGCGATGGCACGAAGTTGGCCGCCGGAGGCTATCGCAGCGTGCTGGTGTGGAATTCGGCCGACTGGAAAATCGCGAACACGCTCGCCGCGCCGCTCGAAGGCCGCGTGACGGGCCTGACCTTCCTCGCTGACAAATCGACGCTGATCCTCGCGGACGGCCCGACGGGCGTGAAGGGCGTTTTGCATCGTTGGAAGCTCGGCGAAGCGAAACCGGTGCAAACCATCGAAGCGCATGCCGACAATGTTTTGAGCCTCACCATCAGCAAAGACGGCAAACAGATCGCCACTGGCGGCGCGGACAACCTCGCGAAGGTTTGGGATGCGGCCACGCTGAAGGAAATCGCGAAGATCGAGGGCCATGTCGGTCACATCACGGCGCTCGCCTTCAATCACGACGGCAAATGGCTCGCCACCGGCAGCGCAGACAAGGAACTGAAGGTCTGGGACATCGCCACGAAGGAGATGCTGATGCTCCTCGGCGACAAATCCGCGCCCGTGAACGCCGTGATGTGGTCGCCCGACTCCACCGCGCTGACTTACCTCACGGACAGCGGCCACGTCTTCAACATCACCGAACTCAAAAGCCACGACGGCGTGCGACTCGCCTTCACCAGCGGCAAATCGAAGAAGCTCACCACGCTCGAAGGCGTGCCGTATGCGGCAGTTTCGAGCGTGGATGGGAAGGAGACGTTTGTGGCGATTGCGAGTGGTCAGGTGCTTGCGGGGCAGAGTGCTCAGTTCTCAGTGCTTAGTGCTCAGACTCAGAAACTAAGCACTGAGCACTCCGCACTGAGCACTTCGTCTCTCTCCTACACCCGCGACATCCTCCCCATCCTCACGAAAGCCGGCTGCAACCTCGGTTCCTGCCATGCGAAATCGAGCGGACAGGCCGGTTTCCGGCTTTCGATCTTCGCGTTCGACACGAAGGGGGATTTCATGGAGTTCGTGAACGACTCGCGAGGTCGTCGCGTGTTTCCCGCGCTGCCGGAGGACAGTCTGATTCTTCAAAAAGCCACGGTGCGTGTGCAGCATGAAGGCGGGCAGCGTTTTGAGCCAGACTCCGAATGGGCGAAGACCATCGCAGACTGGATTCGACAAGGGATGCCCTACGAAACGCCGAACCAGCCGGTGCTGACGGAGATCGCCCTCACGCCGGGCGAGAAGACGTATCGGAAGAACGAAGAACTCGCGTTGAAGGTCACGGCGAAATACAGCGATGGCTCGACACGCGATGTCACCGACCTCGCGGACTACATTTCCTCCGAAAAGGCCATCGCGAGTGTGAACGAGACCGGAAAGGTCAAAACCTCGACCGAAAGCGGCGAGACGGTCATCGTGGCGCGTTACATGGGGCAAGTCGCCATCTCACGCGTGGATGTGCCTGCGGAGAAATTGCAGCCTGCGGAGCGCTACGCGAAGCTGCCGGTGCGCAACGAGATCGACAAGCTCGTGTATGCCCGCCTGCAAAAGGTCGGCTACCTGCCGAGCGACACGTGCAGCGACGCGGAGTTCCTCCGCCGCACCTCGCTCGATGCCATCGGCATGCTGCCGAGCGTGGAGGAGGCGCGGGCTTTCCTCGCCGACAAAAATCCATCGAAGTATGAGCAATGGATCGATCAATTGCTCGAACGCCCCGAGTGGGCCGATCACTGGGCCATCAAGTGGGGCGATCTCATTCGTCCGAACCCTTCGCGAGTCGGTGTGAAGCCGGTCTATCTGCTCGACCAGTGGATCCGGCAGTCGTTTCGCGAAAACAAGCCATGGAATGTCTTCGTGACCGAACTCCTCACCGCCGAGGGCAACACGCACAAGAACGGCCCCGTGGCCATCTGGCGTGACAAACGTGAGCCCGTCGATGCCGCGACCTTCATCGGTCAGATCTTCCTCGGCATCCGCCTCGAGTGCGCGAAGTGCCACCATCATCCGACGGAGAAGTGGGACCTCACCGACTACTACCAGATGGCGGCGTTCTTCACGCAGATGAAGCGCAAGGGCCAGGGCATCTCCGCGCCGATCAGTGGCGAGCCGGAGCAGTGGTGGTTCTCGCCTGGCACGGCCAGCATCGAGCATCCAGTGACGAAGGTGTCGCTCAAGCCGCGTCCGCCTGCCGACAAGGAAATCCCCATCGCCGAATCGCAGGACCCGCGTGCGGTGCTGGCCGATTGGATGACGAATCCGAAGAACCCGCACTTTGCGCATGCCATCGTGAACCGCGTGTGGTCCAGCTTCATGGGCCGCGGCATCGTCGATCCCGTGGATGACTTCCGCGCTTCGAATCCACCCACGAATCCCGCTTTGCTCGACTGGCTGGCCGCCGACTTCGTGCAGCACGGCTACGATTTGAAGCATCTCATGCGCACCATCATGCGTTCGCAGATTTACCGCCTCAGCAGCCTGCCAAATGACACCAACGCGGCCGATTTGAAAAACTACAGCCGCAGCTACCGCCGCCGCCTGCCCGCCGAAACGTTGCTCGATGCTGTCTGCGCCGTCACCGAGGTCAAAGAAACCTTCACCGGCCTGCCGCCCGATGCGCTGGCGAAGCAAACGTGGAATCACAAGCTCGAAAGCCAGTTCATGGATGCCTTCGGCCGCCCGAACAGCAGCGCCGAATGCCCCTGCGAACGCGATGCGAAGCCCAGCGTCGTGCAGGCCCTGCACCTCATGAATTCCAACAAGCTGCAAGAGATGCTCGTCAGCGCCAAAGGCCGCGTGGCACGCCTCGCAAAGAGCGAAGCGAAGCCCGAGCAAATCATCGAGGAGCTCTACCTCGCCTG
>CALMTT010000605.1 GCA_937872615.1 uncultured Verrucomicrobiaceae bacterium
GGTTCATCATCGTGCTCCCGGCTCTCATGCTGACCTACCTCGGCCAGGGAGCTCTCGTTCTATCGAACGTGGAAGCCTCGCTGAAGCCCGAGTATCACCACTTCTTCAGCCTCGTGCCAAAGCCGGCGCTCATCCCGGTCATCCTGCTGGCCACTGCAGCCACCATCATTGCCTCCCAAGCCATGATCACCGGTGTGTACTCGCTGACGCAGCAGGCCGTGCAACTCGGCTACCTGCCGCGGCTCAAAATCATCCACACCAATCCCGACGTGCGCGGCCAGATCTACATGCCGCAGGTGAACTACATGCTCATGCTCGCCTGCCTGGCGTTGGTCTTTAACTTCAAATCCTCCACAAACCTCGCTGCGGCCTACGGCCTCTCCGTGGCGCTGGACATGACCTTCACCAGCATCCTTTTTTTCCTCGTGGCCTGCCATGTGTGGAAATGGCCGCTCTTGAAAGCCGCGCTCCCAACGGCGATTTTCCTTGTCTTCGAGCTCGGTTACGTCTCCGGCGGCTTGTTGAAGTTCTTCGATGGCGCCTGGTTCCCGCTCATGATCGGCCTTGGCATGTGGATCATCATGAAAACGTGGATGGATGGCCGCCGCGTGCTCTTCCAGGCCATGCAACGCGGCCGCCTGCCGGTCAGTTACCTTGTCGATGAGATCAAAAGGGATCGCATCATTCGTGTGCCTGGCACGGCTGTCTTCATGTCTGCCTCCGCTGACGGCCTCCCGCTGGCCCTGTTGCATCATTTGAAGCACAACAAGGCTCTTCACCATCAGGTGGTGCTGCTCACCGTTCGTTTCGAGGAAAAGCCGCACGTCGCTGCCGAGGAGCGTTTTCAGGTCGAGGAATACCACGACGAGTTCTTCCGCGTGGTGCTTCACTATGGCTTCTCCGAGTCTCCGGATGTCTTCGAGGATCTTTGCAAGGCCTTGGAAACTCAGGGCAAGGTCAAGCGGGCAGGCATCACCTTTTACCAAAGCCGCGAAGTGCTCCTCACCAATGGCCCCGGCAAGATGGCCCGCTGGCGGAAAAGCCTCTTCGTCCTGCTCTCTCGCCTTTCCCGCCCCGCCACCGGCTATTTCGACCTCCCGCCCCGCCAGGTCATCGAGCTCGGCATCCAGCTGGAAGTGTGACCACGGCTTTCAAAGGTTGAGGATAAGCATCAAAAGGGCCGGCAGGAGCACGACCGTCTCAATCAACCCCACAACGAAGCACCAAACGGCCAACCCTCTACCGACCAGTTTGGAGTTGGAAGCATCAATTTGACTCAAAGCCCTCCAGCCGACGAGCCAGGCGTAAACGCCAAAAGGAGGAACAAACGTCCCCGCAAACCCCAGTGCCAGCCGACGGCTCAGAGCAATCTGTTCACGCAGGTGCCGGGCTTCGTCATTCGTCATTCGTCATTCCACATTCGTCATTTTTACCCCAGCACGCCCTTCACGACGTGCCCATGCACATCCGTCAGACGGTAGCGACGGCCCTGAAACTTATATGTCAGCCTCTCGTGATCGATGCCGAGCAGGTGCATCAGCGTCGCGTGGAAATCGTGAATGTGCAGGCCATCGGAGGCGATGTTGTAGCCAAACGCATCCGTCTCGCCGTAAACACTGCCCGCTTTGATCCCGCCGCCGGCCATCCACGCGCTGAAGCAACGCGGGTGATGGTCTCGTCCGAAGTTCGCACTGATCTTGCCCTGGCAGTAGTTCGTGCGGCCAAACTCACCGCCCCAGACCACGAGCGTGTCATCGAGCAGTCCACGCTGCTTCAGATCCTTCACCAATGCCGCGGAGGCTTGATCTGTCTCTTTGCACAGCTTGGGCAAAGCACCCGGCAGACCGCCGTGATGATCCCAATCTTGATGGTAGAGCTGGATGAAGCGCACACCACGCTCCGCCATGCGTCGTGCCAGCAGACAGTTCGCGGCAAAGGTCCCCGGCGTTTTCACATCCGGCCCGTAGCTGTCCAAAACATGCTGCGGCTCATCGGCAAAATCCGTCGCCTCCGGAATGCTGCTCTGCATGCGATAGGCCATTTCATAGTGATCGATGCGATTCGAGATCTCCACGTCCGGCGTGCCCGCGAGTTGATGCTCGTGAAGCTCCTTCAGGCGATCCAGCATCAGCCGCCGACTCTTGTCATCGACACCTTCCGGATTGCCCAGATAGAGCACCGGGTCCTTCGCGGCACGGAAGAGCACGCCTTGATGCTTCGTCGGCAAAAAGCCGCTGCCCCACAGATGCGCCCCGAGCGGCTGCCCGCCTTTTCCTTTCGTGATCAGCACCACAAATGACGGCAGATTCGCATTCTCCGCGCCGAGGCCATAGCTCAGCCACGCACCCATGCTCGGTCGGCCCGCGATCTGCGATCCCGTCTGAAAAAACGTCACCCCTGGACCATGGTTGATGCTCTCGGTGAACATCGAACGCACCACGCACAGCTCGTCAGCGATGCTCGCCGTGTGAGGCAGCAGCTCGCTGAACCACGCGCCCGCCTGCCCGTGTTGCGTGAACTTGAACGGCGACCCCACCATCGGAATCGACGATTGATTGCCCGACATGCCCGTCAGCCTCTGCCCGCCGCGCACCGAGTCCGGGAGTTGCTCGCCGTGGCGCTTGTTTAGCAGCGGCTTGTAATCAAACAAGTCCAGATGCGACGGCCCGCCCGACATGAAGAGGTAGATGATCCGCTTCGCTTTCGCGAAATGATGCGTCCCGCCCAAAATCCCCCGATCCACCGCCACCGAAGCCGCGCCCGACTCTCTCGCCAGCATCTCATTCAATGCGATCCCGCCCAGGCCGAGACCAAAGCGGTTCAGCAGCGTGCGGCGGTTCAGGGGAGGGGAGTTCACAGGGGCAAGTTTTACGATTCCCATCTGTTGTGGCTATCATTCCCTTCGTCATTCGGAAATTCGCCATTCGGCACTTCCAGCGTTTGACGCCGCCCCGCATCACCCTACTCTCGCCGCTCCCACTTTCCCCCACCCCCATGGCCATTCTCGTCGAAACGGACACCCGCATTCTTGTTCAAGGCATCACCGGAGACTTCGGCTCCCGTCATGCGAAAGCCTCCATCGACTACGGCACGCAGCTCGTCGCAGGCGTCACGCCGGGCAAGGGCGGTCAGGTTTTCGAGCATAGCGGCAAAAAAGTGCCCGTCTTTGACACCGTGAGTGAAGCTGCCAAGGAAACCGGAGCCACCGTGAGCGTCATCTTCGTCCCGCCGCCCTTCGCGGCCGATGCCATCCTCGAAGGCGTCGATGCAGGCCTCGATCTCGTCGTTGCGATCACGGAAGGCATCCCGGTCAATGACATGATCCGCGTCAAAGCGGCGATGAAAGGCAGCAAGACCCGCCTCATCGGCCCGAACTGCCCCGGCCTGGTCACTCCTGGCCATGGCGAAAAATCCCACGGCGGCTGCCGCATCGGCATCGCGCCGGGTTACATTCACAAGCGCGGCAACGTGGGCGTCGTCAGCCGCTCCGGCACGCTGACTTATGAAGCCGTGTGGCAGCTCACGACCCGCGGATACGGCCAGAGCACCTGCGTCGGCATCGGTGGCGATCCCGTGAACGGCACGAACCACCTCGACGTGCTGAAGATGTTCAACGAAGACCCCGAGACCGAGGCCATCATCATGATCGGCGAAATCGGCGGCAACGCCGAGGTCGAGGCCGCTCGCTGGATCAAGGCCAACTGCAAGAAGCCCGTCGCCGGCTTCATCGCCGGTGCGACCGCCCCCAAGGGCCGCCGCATGGGCCATGCCGGCGCCATCGTCTCGGGCGGCCAGGGCGGCGCCGAGGACAAGATCGCGGCAATGGAAGCGGCCGGCATCCGCGTCAGCCCCTCGCCCAGCCTGCTGGGTGAAACGCTGGCCGAAGTGCTGAAGGGCTAGCCCCTTCAGCAGCTTTCTCCCCACGGGCGCGACAGCCACGCGTTCAGCGCGTGCTCAGCGCCTGCCGCAGCCGGGACCGAGTCACGTCACAGGATCAGCGGCGAACGCCGGGGAGACTGATGATGATCCCTGCCATCTCGGGGGCGACCTTCAGCTGGCACAGCAGCCGCGAATTCGCCTGGCGCTGCTCCTCCACCAGCTCAAGCATCTGGTCTTCGGTATCGTTCATCGCGGGCAAGAGGTCGAAGAAGGCGGCGTCGATATAGCCGTGACAGGTCGCGCAGGCGCAGACCCCGCCACAGTCGGCATCGACCCCTTCAACTCCATTGCGAACGGCCACTTCCATGGCGCTTTCGCCGGCGTTGGCGCTGGTTTCGCGCCGCGTGCCGTCGGGTTCCATGAAGATGATTTGGGTCATGATCAGCATTACCTCTGCAATTGGCCGGAGCTTCTGTCAGGTCCGGCGGCGGTTTTCAGGATCCCGGTCAGACCAGCCGTCGTTCGACCAGTCCGTCGATTTCGTCCGGTGTGAAGCCGTATTCGGCAAGGACCTCGCGGCTGTGCCGGCCCAGTTCGGGGGCATCGATATTTTCACGCGGGGCGGCCCCGGAAAAGCGGATCGGGCTGGGCATCTGCATCACCGTTTCGCTTCCGAACGCGCCATTGCGGAAAAAGCTGTCGCGCAGGCCCATCGCCCCGCCCATGATATCGTCGGGCGAGAGGACCGGCCCGGCTGGCAGGCCGATCTGCACCAGTTGGGCGATGCATTCCTCGGTGGTCTTGTCGCTGGCCCACTGTGTCATGATCGCGCTCAGCGCGTCGCCGTTGACCCCGCGCAAGGCATCGTCGGCAAAGCGCGGATCGTCTACCAGCTCGGGCTGGCCGATGAATTTGGCCCAGCGCGCGAACAGCTTGTTGCCAAGCACCGAAACCACAAACCATCCATCGGTGGTGCGGATGATGTCCGAAGGCCCGCCAATCGGCGAACGGTTCCCGGTGGGCCGCCGAGGGGCCTTGCCATAGGCGTGCTCCATCAGGATCGGGGCCATGACATTGAGCGCGGTGCCGACCAGCGAGGATTCGACGTGCATTCCCTGTCCGGTCCGCTCGCGATTGAACAGCGCGGCCATGGCGGCATAGGCGGATGAGACGGCGGTGCCGAAATCGACATAGGCGGTTGCCGACTTGTAAGGCTGGCCAGCCTCGCCCGTGAGATAGACCCCGCCGCTGACCACCTGGCCAATGCTGTCGAGCCCGAGGGCGTCGCGCATCGGGGTGTTGGAGGGAAAGGTGCTCGAGGTCACCAGGATGATGTCGTGACGCAGCGACTTGACCGATTCATAGTCGAGCCCGAAATGCGCCAGCGCGCTGGGCGAGAGGTTGGCGACGACCACGTCGGCCTTGGCGATCATGCGATGAAGAACCGCCAGACCCTCGGGCTTGCCGGTATCGAGTGTCAGCGAACGCTTGCCCCGGTTGCCGTACAGGAACAGCGAACCTTCGCCGCTGTCGGTGGCCGGTGCCACATAGCGGTCATCGCCACCGCCCGGCTTCTCGACCCGCACGACGTCGGCACCGAGGTCCGCCAGCATCCCGGCGCACAGCGGCCCGGCGATATATTTGCCGAAGTCGACAACCTTGATGCCTTGCAGAATTCCGGACACGTCGCTTCCTCCTGACAGGCCTGACCCACACCTGATGCCGCGTCCGCTGGTGATCGCGGACGCGAGAGTAAAACTTACTGGTTAGTTTCATTCAAGTCAACGATCCGCGTGTGCGATCGGCTGCGGCTCGGCTATCCGCCCGATCCGCCCCTTTCCTGTTCGTGCCGGATCTGCGCGCTGGCCTGGGTCGACAGGCCCATGTTCAGCGCCTCGGCGTCGAACTGCGCCTCGAACGACCAGTCTTCGGCATTGTTGAGGTTCTGCTTCATGTAGCGATAGGCCATCCTCGGTCCGTCGGCCAACCGGTGCGCCACCTTCAGGGTTTCGGGGCTCAGGACCTCGTCATCGAATAGTCTGGTGTAGATTCCCTTGGAGAGGGCTTGTTCGGCCGACAGCGTTTCGCCCAGCAGGAACAGTTCGCGCGCCACTGCCGTTCCGACAATCTTCGAGAGAAACCAGCTGCTCCCGAAATCACCGCTCGCCCCAATCCTGTCGAAGGCGGTGACAAAGGTGGCGGACCGCGCGGCAAGGCGCAGATCGCAGGCACCGGCAATCCCCACCCCGGCGCCGGCCACCGCCCCGCACCCGCCAAAATTGACATCGCCAGCGGTTCTATCCAAATCTACTGACCCAAGTTTATTTCCAAAAATTTCTGGTGCAAATGAAAAACCTTTAACCGAAAGCCGTCGCGGGCGGAGAATGTCGGTCAGCTTTGGTCGAGCATCTCCATAGTTTTCCTTGAAGAAATTACGCAACGATTTCTGTACCTCGGAGCACTTCATACCAGATCTCTCAAGAGCCCAAGAGGCAACCTCGATCGCTACTAAATACCGCCATGACGCCACGTATGCGTCAGCAGGATCTGCTCCTCGATCGATTCTAGACGCATGAACTCCCCAAGGGTAGCTCCGTAAACTAAGAGCAATCGCGGGTTGT
>CALMTT010000606.1 GCA_937872615.1 uncultured Verrucomicrobiaceae bacterium
GCCTTCATGAGCTCGCCACCGGCCTTTCCGGCGGCCAGCAGCAGCGTTTGTGCATTGCGCGAGCCATCGCCACTATGCCGGATGTTCTTTTGATGGACGAGCCCTGCTCCGCGCTCGACCCCATCGCCACGTTGAAGATTGAAGAGCTCATCACGCAGCTCTCACGCGACTACACCGTCGTCATCGTCACCCACAACATGCAGCAGGCCGTGCGTGTCAGCGACTTCACCGCCTTCCTCCACCTCGGCAAGCTCGTCGAATTCGCCCCCACCGAGGAACTCTTCACCAATCCCCGCGAGAAACTGACCGATTCGTATCTGCGTGGGACGTTCTCATGATTTTTCACTGATGCCCGCCGAAGCTCCAGCATCCAATCACCCCATCATCTCCGTCGAGCGTTTCAACTACGCCTACGGAGACCACCAGGTGCTCTTCGATGTCGATCTGCCGATCCGCAGCGAGGACGTCACGGCCTTCATCGGACCTTCTGGTTGCGGCAAGAGCACGCTGCTGCGCAGCATCAACCGCATCAACGACCTCGTGGACAGCGCCCGCGTCGTCAGCGGCACCATCCGCATCGACGGCGTCGATTTGTACTCGCCCGCGGTCGATCCCATCGCGTTGCGACGCCAAGTCGGCATGGTCTTCCAAAAGTACAATCCGTTTCCTCGCAGCATCTTTGAAAACGCCGTCTATGGCCTCCGTGTCGCTGGCGTGACCGACAAAGCCGAACTCATGGACGCCGCCGAGCGCAGCCTGAAGGCCGCTGCGTTGTGGGACGAGGTCAAAGATCGCCTTCATGAGCTCGCCACCGGCCTTTCCGGCGGCCAGCAGCAGCGTTTGTGCATCGCACGCGCCATCGCGCTGGAGCCGCGCATCCTGCTCATGGACGAGCCCTGCGCCGCACTCGACCCCATCGCCACCGCCCGCATCGAGGAGCTGATCCTGAGCCTGCGCGACCGCTACACCTTCGTGATCGTCACCCACAACATGGAGCAGGCGAAGCGCATCGCCGACCGCACCACGTTCTTCTACAAAGGCAAGATCATCGAAACCGGTGACACGCTGGATCTCTTCACCACGCCAAAGAACAAGCTCACCGAGGATTATGTGACTGGAAGGCTGGTCTGAGCCGTTCATTGCGTTCACGCCATGAAACGCCTCTTTCTCACGCTGGGCCTCGCCACGAGTATGCTGCATGCCGAGCCTTTGTTCCTGCTCGAGTTCAGCGGAGCGGCAGGACCTTACACCGTCGAGCAGTGGAAGAAAGACTGGCCGGGCTGTGAATACGAGGATGGTTTGGCCGAAGGCCATGGCTCGCTCGTGCTGCGCGAGGGAAAACCCTGGCTGCGTGTGCTTTATCCAAAAGGCAGCGTGGGTGCGGACAAAGGCGGCGCAGGCTGGAGGTTTCCGTTTGGCACGCACGAGGCCGCGGAGCTGCGCTACGAGGTGCGCTTTGATGAGTCATTCGACTTTGTGAAGGGCGGCAAGCTGCCTGGACTCTGCGGTGGACCGAAAACGATCACGGGCGGCGATGCGGTGAATGGCGAAGAAGGTTTTTCCGCGCGTGTGATGTGGCGCAAAGACGGCCGTGGCCAGGCTTACGTCTATCACATGCATCAACCGTCGAAGTATGGTGATGAGTTTGACTTCCCCGCGGACTTTCGTTTCACACCGGGACGTGCCACCGCGATCCGCTTGCAGGTCACGATGAACGACGCGGGCAAAAAGAACGGCACACTGCGTGTGTGGGCCGATGAACGGCTCGTCGTCGAGAAAACCACGCTGCAATGGCGACGCGGCACGACTTACGGAGTGGACTCGATTCTCTTCAACACCTTTCACGGTGGGAGTGATGCCTCGTGGGGACCCTCGCGCGATGTGTGGGCGGAGTTCTCCGGCTTTCAGGTGCGTGTGCTGCGCTGATCAGGCGAGCGCCGTCGCATCACTCACAAACGCATCCACATCCGCCTCGGTGGTGCGCCAGGAGCACATCAGCCGAGTGCCGCCGCCGATGAAGCTGTAAAACACCCAGCCACGCTCTTTGAGGCCCGCCTTCATCTTGTCCGGCAGCTTCGCAAAGACCGCGTTCGCATCCACGGGATACAGAATCTGCACACCGGGCAGGTTGCCGAGCGCATCGCTGAGCTTCTTCGCGAGCGCGTTGCCGCTGCTGGCATGCTTGCGCCACGTTTCATCCTTCAGCATGCGCAGCCATTGGGCGGAGATGAAGCGCATCTTCGAGCAAAGCTGGCCCGCTTGCTTGCAGCGATACTGAAAGTCCTGCGAGAGCTCTTTGTTGAAGAATACCACCGCCTCCGTCACCGCCATGCCGAGCTTCGTGCCGCCGCAGCAGAGCACATCCACGCCCGCACGCCACGTGATGTCCGCAGGCGAGGCATTCACGCCGGCCAGCGCATTGAAGAAGCGTGCGCCATCCATGTGAATCGCCAGCCCGTGCTGCTTCGCGAGTGCGCCGAGGCCTTTGATTTCGCCCGGGCGATACACCGTGCCCAGCTCCGTGCTCTGGCTGATGCTCAACGCTCGCGGTTTCGGGAAATGCAGATCATTGCGGCTCGTCACGATGCGCTCCACATCCGCGGGATCGAGTTTTCCAAGTGGACTGCGTGCCAGCAGGATCTTCGAGCCATGGCTGAAGAACTCCGGCGCACCGCATTCATCTGTCTCCACATGCGCCTCATGCGCCGTGATGATGCTGTTGTAGCTGCGGCACATCGAAGCGAGCGCCAGCGAGTTCGCCGCCGTGCCGTTGAAGACAAAGTACACATCACAATCGGTCTCGAAGAAGCGCCGGAAGGTCTCGCAAGCCTCCGCCGTGATCGTGTCCGCGCCATAGCTGGGCTGGTAGCCATCATTAGCCTCTTCGAGCGCCTGCCACGCCTCCGGGCACACGCCGGAGGTGTTGTCGGAGGCAAAGTGATACTTCAGTTCGATGCTCATCGCCGCGCATCTCTGCGCAGGAAGAGCCACAAGCCAAGCGCCAGCAGCAAAACATCACGGATGATGAGCTCGAGGTAGCTTGAAGAGGCCTCGGCGGAGCCGAAGCAGCCGCAGCGGATGTCGATGCCGCGCTGCCAGGAGATGGCGATGGCTCCGAGGAAGGCGACGAGGGCGCCGTTGAGCACGAGCAGGCCGCCGCGACGCAGCAGGCCGGTGATGACGGCGAGGCCGGCGAGGATTTCCAGCCAGGGCAGGCCCATGGCGAGCCACGCGGCCCAGGGATCGCCGAGCAGGTCAAAGCTGCGCACGTCATCAAGGAAGGCCTGCGGGTTCCAGGCCTTCAAAACACCGGCGTAAACGAACACGCCGCCAAACACGAGATGCAGGAGCTTGGTGATGATTTTCATGGAAGCACCTCCGCCATGGGCAAAACGAGCACGACGAGCTTCTTGCCGTCGAGCTTCGCGAGGTTCGGATTGGGCCACACCTCGACGTCGAGGGGCTTTTGAGCCAGCAGGGCCATTTGCGAGACGAAACCGGCGCTGCTATCGCCGCCGAAGTGCTGCGTGTCGTCGTCGTAGATCCACATCAAATCACCGCCGATGAGGAGTATCGGTGATTGGTCATCGAGTTCGATGCCACCGATGCTGACGACCTCGGCTTGTTCGAGGCCGAAGAGCTTGTCGGGCGAGCGAGGATCGAGTTTTCGCGTCAGATCGCCCGCGTCGAGATGGGTGAGGATGGTGGCGGTGATGAGCGGTGTTTCGGTGCCGAGCAGCGTGGGGAATTTTTCGCGCAGATGCTTCTCGGTGAGCAGCGCGGCCTGTTTCATGGCCTCGGGCGTCCAGTGGCTGTCGCGGCGGAAATAGACTTGTTTGCGGTCTCGCAGCTTCCAGAAGGGCTCGGTGAGGTCGAGCACATCAACGCCGGTTTTTCGCAACGCATCGAGGCGGGCTTTTTCGCCGGTGGCACGGATCGGGTCCCAGTAGCGGCCTTCGCGAATCTTCTCCGGGTAGAGCGTGGCACGGCTGGGCACGGCCACGAGCACCAGCGGGATGCCGCGTTTCTTCAACTCAGCCGCAAAGGCGGTCACCGCTTCGCTCGCCGGGGCATCGGCGGTGCGATGAGCCAGCATGCGCTCGAGCTCGCGTTGATCGAAAAGCCAGCCTTCGTTGCCGAGATGGGCTCCATTGCCACCCTCGCGCAAGGTCCAGGTAAGCAGGCGCTGCATGCCGGTGCGGGTCCACGCCACCAGCAGGTTCGTTTTACCGGGACTGATCCAGGCGCTGACCTCGAACAGCATCGGCACGAGCAGCAGCACGAGAAACATCCGCGTGATGAGCGAGGCCTCGGGCGCGGTCAGCGTGCGCTCCGGAATGACTTCGGTGCGTTTCGCGGCGTCGATGGGCTGGACGGTCGGTTTCATCACATCGGCGAGATTTGAGTCCACAGCATCACGATGGCGAGAACGAGCACGCCGAGGCACCACCAGCCCTTCCACGGCCTCCAGATGGTCAAAAACGAGGCGGAGGGCGGCGCGAGGAAAAACACCGCGGCACCCGCGGCGAGCGTGAGGATGTGCAGGTCCGTCCACATCCGCATTTCTTGAAACAGCACGGCATACGACCGCACCGGCGGCACGACGAGCGCCTTCAAAAACAACGCCGTCTGCACCGGTGAACGCGTGACCGCGAGCATCACACCGATGGCGGCGAGCACGAGCAGCAGCAGCGACTTCCGTTTCACCGTGAGCGCCTTTTCAAACAGCGGCGGCGTGGGCACGCCGAGCCAGCCACCCAGCCCGGCGCTGATATCGCCAGCGCAGGTGAAGAGCAGACCGAGGCACACGCTGACGGACAGCAGGCAGGCCCAGGCCGCCCCACCGCTCACGTTTTGCGGCCCATTTTCGAGCACCAGCATGGCGATGCGCCACAGCGGCACAACGAGCAGCACCCACTTCCCCACACCGAGGCACAAACGCATCGAAGCATGCCCTCTCGTCACTGCATCGCCGCCACGACGCAGCACGACCGCGCCGGCCAGCAGGACCGGCAGGGCCACGAAGAGAGCGTGGTGGAGGTTGGGCGACACGAGGAATGCAGTTGGGCGAAGGCATGCGCTCCGTCAAACAGCGATGCGTGCCGTGAACACGGAATTCGCGCCTGCTTTCTTGGGCACGAAGGTGGTCACGGAGCGAAACCATCACTTTCAGGCAGGCAAAACGGGCGTGATGAGGTTCGTTGCAGCCTTCGCGACTCTGGAGTGGTGGAGTATTGGAGTGATGTTTC
>CALMTT010000607.1 GCA_937872615.1 uncultured Verrucomicrobiaceae bacterium
CGCTGTGCTCCTGCACCTGGCGCATCATCACGCCGAGCACGGCATCCGTGCTGGCACCGGAAAGCTGTCCACCGAGATGCGCTGCGGCGGTGACACCGGCAAGCACGGCAATGAGCGCGGTGGTGAGCGGCATGAAGGCCATCACGGCCATGCTGCGTCGCAACGCCTTCGCGCTGCGGGCCGCGTAGATGCGCTGGATGGCCTGCGGATACAGCGCCGCGCCCACACCGAGCAAAAAGATGTAGCTGAGCCAGCTCCGCGCCTCGACAGCCTTTGGCGGCAAAACCTTCGCCGGAGCCATTTCGGCCAGTTTTCGCGTGGTGACCTCCAGCGAGCCGTATTCGGCAAAAATGAGCGCCAGCAGCACGAAGAAGCCAATGGCGAGCACGCCGCCCTGGATGACATCCGTCCACGCCACGGCACGGAAGCCACCGAGCGTCTCATACGCCAGCATGATGAGCGCCAGCACCGCCACCCCCCATGCGAAGGCCGTCTCCGGCGGCAGCGTGGTCAATCCCTCGACCGCGCGACCCATCGCGGTGAGCTGCGCGAGGTAAAAATTCAGCAGCGCGGCCACCATGACCAGCGTGGCGAGTAAATTGAGCCCGCGGTGCTGGAAGCGATGCGCCAGAAAATCCGTTGGCGTGATGAAGACATGCTTCTTCGCCAGGGTGAAGAGCTTCGGCGCGAGAATGAGATACGTCACGACGATGGCCGTCATGAAGTGAACGCTCGCCAGCCACGAAAAGCCTACTCGTGAAGCTTTGCCGGAGAAACCGAGAATGGTGTTCCCACTGTATTGCGTGGCGTAGAGCGTGAGCAGCAGCACAAAGAAGCCCACGCCCGAGCCTCCGATGAAATGATCGCGCATCGAGTTCTCCTCGCGTGCCTGGCGGCCGAGCCAGCCGATCCACACCATCGAGAGCAGGTAGATCGCGATGAAAATCATCGCGCCGGTGCCAAAGGGCAGCGCGTTCATGGCTGGTCGTCCTCCTCATCCGGCCAGCGTTTCAGGAAGAGCCACGCGGTGAAGACCGACATCGCCGCGGAGCCCAAAACCGACACCGCCGCCCACAGCGGCATGCCCAGCACGATTGTCCCGACCTCCTGCGGCCAATACCATGGGATGGAAATCGCCAGCAGGACCGCATACACGGTCCAGATCCACGGCGAGAGATAGCTGCGCGTCGGTTTCATCGGAACAACGATGAAGCGTGAACGCGCATCAATGTGCCGTGGCCTTCTCTGCGCCGAGGCCCGTGTGCGCACGCACCTTCAGCTCGGCAAACTTCGCCTCAGCGGCCTCATCGCGAGCGGTGAGGATGGTGCCGAGGTAGGCGGCGAGGAAGCCTACCGGGATGCTCACGATGCCCGGATTTTCGAGCGGGAAGGGATGCCCGAGGAACGCAGGGCCGTTTTTGCTCAGCAGGATCAGCACGATGGAGGACAGCAGGCCGATGCCCAGTCCGCAGACGGCGCCCGTCGTGTTGAAGCGCTTCCAGAACACACTCATCACGATCACCGGCAGGTTTGCCGAGGCCGCGACGGCAAAGGCAAGGCCGACAAGGAAGGCGGCGTTCACGCTGGGGCCGAGGTAGATGGCGATGCTGATGCTCACCGCGCCCACGCAGAAGGCGGTGATGCGGGCCACCTTCACTTCCTGGCCGGGCTTGGTCTCCTTGCCGTGATGAATGACGTTTGTATAGAAGTCGTGCGCGAAGCTGGCACTGGCGCTCATCGTGAGACCGGCGACTACCGCGAGGATGGTGGCAAAGGCCACGGCACTGATGAAGGCAAAGAACAGCTCACCTCCGAGGTGTTGGGCGAGCGCCGGAGCCACCATGTTGGGGTTCGGTTTGCCGTCCGAGAGGATTTGAGCCTTCTGAAGGATCGTGGCGGCACCAAAGCCGAAGAAGGTCGTGAGGATGTAAAACAGACCGATGATCGCCATCGCCCACACGACACTGGAACGCGCGGTTTTTGCATCCGGCACGGTGTAGAAGCGGACAAGGATGTGCGGCAGGCCGGCGGTGCCGAGCACGAGCGCAAGACTCAGCGAAAGGAAGTCGGTCGGTCCCCAAGGGCCTTTCACGACGGTGCCGTATTGCAAACCAGGCTGTAGCAGGTTTTTCGGTGCCTCGGTGCCCGCGTAGGTAGCGGCGGCGACGGAATCAAAGAAGGCCCCGATGCTGTAGCCGTGATGTTTGAGCACCAGCATGCTCAGCATGAAGGCACCGATCATAAGCAGGATGGCCTTGATGATCTGCACCCAGGTCGTCGCCAGCATGCCGCCGAAGACCACATAAACGAGCATCAGGATGCCCACGCCGATCACTGCCGTGTGGAAGGACGCGCCGATGAGCTTCTCAATAATAACACCGGCTCCGACCATCTGCGCGATCATGTAAAACGTGGACACGGTCAGCGTGCTCAGCGAGGCGAGCGCCCGCACCGGACGCGGCTTCAGGCGGTAGGCGAGCAAATCGGCCATCGTATACTTGCCCGCGTTGCGCAGCGGTTCGGCGACCACCAGCAGCACGGTGATGTAGGCCACGAGGAATCCCACCGAATACATAAAGCCATCGTAGCCATTCAGGCAGATCGCCCCGGAGATGCCGAGGAAGCTCGCCGCGCTCATGTAATCGCCCGCCACGGCGAGCCCGTTTTGCCAGCCGGTGATGCTGCGGCCCGCGGCGAAGTAAGCACTGGCCCCGGTGTTCTTTTTGGCGGCCCAGAAGGTGATGAGAAGCGTCAGCGCAACAAAGCCGACGAACATGGAGAGAGCGATGGACATGAGAGGAAAGGAATGACGAATGAGGAATGCAGAATGACGAACCCGGCGCTTAATGGTGATCTTTGATCACATCCGCCGCCTCTTTGTCCCACGCGGCCGCTTTGCGGACGTAGATAAAGGCGACCGCCCAAGCCATCACGAACTGCGAGAGGGCGAAGACGTAGGCCACGTTCACCTTGCCCCAGACCGGGGTTTTCATGAGATCGGGGAACCAGCCCACGAGCACCGGGAGGGAGAGGTAGTAGGCCAGGAAGAAGATCGTGGCGCTGGTGATAAACTTCGCTTTCCGGCCCAAAAGGCTGCGGAAGGCAGGTTTGGCCTCGATTTGGTCCCAGTTCACAGGCGATTTTTCGGTCATAAGGGGGGCGAGGTTAGGGAGTCGCCACCTGTTTGGCAAGAGGGGCGTTCTGGATGAACGGGCTGATTCGAGCAAAAAGTGGCCGCATGGCCCCAAAATGCCGAAAAGGGCGTCGGTTGACATGTTTTGGCGGCTTGCTTCTTCGTGGACTTTCATGACCAAGCGACTGAAATGCCCGCATTGCGGCAAAGTGGCCGATTTCTTTAACGAATACTGCACCCTTTGCTGGGCGCACCGGACGAAGGGAGCTGTGCCATCAGAAGAGGAGAAAGAGAGGCTGGAGCTGGAGCGCGCCGCCTACGAGAGATCACTGCAACAGAAGGAATGGCAGCGGAAGTTCGAACGTTGCCAGCATTTGGTGATCCTTCCGGCAGTGCTGCTGACACTCGATTCCATCTTCTGGATCACCCACTTGGCGGCGCCGGCTCTGGCTTGGGATCAGCCTTTGATTTTGCTTTGCCCCGGAATCTGTCTGGTCGGGTTTGCACTGGGTGGCTATCTCGTGGGTGGGGGGACGAGACTTGCCTTGGGGGCCTCGCTTATCACCGTCGCCGGACTTCTTGCCGGCTATTTTATAGTGGCTGCCCTCCTGTCGGCTTTGGCTGACCCCATTCAAAAGCCAATGAAGGTCCTCATGTTGATCGCTGAGGCGGCGCTTATTGGCATTGCCCTCTACGGGAGCGTGCAGATCATCCGCCTCGCTCGAATCAAGCCCGCATAGGGGGGCTGCATTCCAAAGTTCAATGGTTCCGGGCAGTCGGTGTGGGTGATTTATTGCACTCCCTTGATTTTTTATGGCTTTTGCAAATTTCTCGACTTAAAATAGTCGATCCAAAAATCTGTAGGAATGACCGGAACCGACCGCATCCGCATCTTGATTGTCGAGAACGAGGGTCTCGTCGGGTGTGACATGGCCGCGTCGCTCGGGAAGCTCGGTTACCTCGTGACGGGCATTTGTGCCTCGGGCGAGGAGGCGCTGGAGAAGTTTGATGAGATGCAGCCGGATCTGGTGCTGCTCGATGTGCATCTGGCGGGCGAGATTGATGGCATCGAGACGGCCCGACGGCTGCAAACCCGCTCTTCCGTGGCTATCTTATATGTCACGGCCTGCGCCGACCTCGAAACGGTCACGCGAGCTCGCGAGACTCATCCGCAGGGTTATTTGCTCAAACCCTTCAGTCATGACGACCTGCGTCTGGCGGTGGAAGTCGCGGCACAGCGGCACATGGAGGAAAAAGAGCGCCGTCGTCGCGAACACAGCTTTTTTGAGGCCTTCCAAAGTCTCGCGGATGGCGTCATCGCGGCCGATCTAGCCGGTGGCGTTGTTTTCATGAACCCGGCGGCAGCTCGTGTGACGGGCTGGAGTCCGCAGGAGGCCGCGGGCAGGTCGTTGAATGAAGTCTTCCGCATCTTCCAGGCCTCCGGAGAGCCCGCGGAGGTGATGTCGGTGGAAGGCGAGATGGCAGCAGGCGTCGAGCGCACGGTTTGGCTGACCACGCGCGGTGGTCATCGCGTGCCGATCATGGATCGCGGCACGCCGATGCGTGATGCGCACGGGCACCTGACCGGCCTTATCATCCTTTTCCGCTCTGTTTTGCAGGAAAGCCAAGCTCCGCCCGCGCCAGCGATCACGCCCTCGCATGCCTCCGCCCCGCTGGTGGACATCGTGGAGAGCATTTCTGATCCGCTCATCGCGCTCGACGCCCGTTGGAGGCTGACTTACGCGAACGCGAGTGCCACGAAGCTCTTCGAGCGCGAATCCGCCTCGATGCTCGGCGTGTCGTTTTGGGATCTCGTGCCCGCCGCGGTGCGTGACGAGCATCACGAGGCCTTCGCGCATGCCTTGATGCATCGCGAGCCGGTGAGCCGTGATTTGTATTATGAGGCCAAACGGGCCTGGCTGGAGCTGCGAGGCTATCCTTTCGGCGAAGGCATGCTGATGCTCGTCCAGGATGTGACCGCGAAACGCGAGGAAGCGGAGCGCCGCAGCCGCATGGACAGGCTCGAATCGCTCGGGCTGCTGGCCCGCGGCTTCGCGCACGACTTCAACAACCTGCTCACCGTGCTGCTGGGCAACATCTCCCTCGCCGAGATGCGCCTGCGCAATGCCATCACGCTGCCGGAGTTGCACACCGCGAAGCAGGCCACGCTGCAGGCGCAAAACCTTGTGCAGCAACTGCTCACCTTTGCCCGCGGCGGTGCGCCGATCAAGCGCCTCACCAATGTCGGCGACCTGATCGACAAGTTTTTTGCTCATCACACTCGAGCAGCGCGGATCGATTATCGCATCGAGACGCAACCCAACCTTCCCTCCATCCCGCTCGATCCCGCGCAGGTGCGCCGGCTTCTCGGCAATCTCATCCGCAATGCCGAGCAGTCGCAGCCCGAGGGCGGGCAGATCGTCGTGAGGGCCTTCGTGCCGGATCACGCGCAGATGTTCCCCGGCGAGTTGGTCACGGATCAAAACTTCCAGCCGTCCGGCATCGCCATCGAGGTGCAGGACTTTGGCGAGGGCATCCTCGCCGATCACCTGCCGCACATCTTTGAGCCTTACTTCAGCACGCGGAAGAGCGAGAACGCCACCGGCCTCGGCCTGACCGTCTGCGAAAGTATCGCCAAAGCCCACGGCGGCACTATCACGGTCAGCAGCGAGTCCGGTCGCGGCACCACGGTGCGCTTCTACGTGCCGCTCGACGCCGACGCCGAGGAGGCGGACGGCTTTGGTCTGAGCAACGTGTTTGATGCCGCACCGGACGCTCCGGTGAGCCAGCCACGCATTCTGGTGCTCGAAGATGATCCGCTGGTGCGAAATCTGATTGTGCGAAACCTCGTGAGCCAGGGCTTTGAGGTCACCGAGAGTGCCGAAGGCAGCGAAACGGTGCGTCTGTATCAGGAAAGCATGAATCAAGGCCGCGTCTTTGATCTTGTGGTGCTCGACCTAAGCATCCCGAACGGCATGGGCGGCGTGCGCACGATGGAAAAACTCCGTCAGCTCGACCCCGAGGTGCTCGCGATCGTGAGCTCCGGCTACAGTGATGATCCCGTCATGGCCAAACCGGCGGCCTACGGCTTTGCCGCCGTGCTTCCCAAGCCCTACGAACCTGCCGACATGGCTCGTCTCGTGCGCAATGTGCTCACCTCGCGCGGCATCCGCCGCGGAGCGTGAGCCTCATTCGCCGGCAAACCGGCCCATGAAGAGGATCAAACCCGTGCGACGATGCTCAATCGTCCAAAGAAACGGGTGATTGGCGATGAAGCTCACTTTGCGAGGTCCTGCGGGAGCTTCACCAAAGGGGTCAGCGGCCGCAGCGGTGGCTGCCGCCGCCTCGGCTCCCACTTCATTGACCTCGATGGTGGCTTCATGGAGGACCTCTCTCACCGACGCAGGCCTTTGCAGAGACATGGCGGTCAGGTCAGCCTGGTCGCGATCAAACACACGTTTGGCACCGAGAGTTTGCCACAGGCCTTTCAAGTCGAGCTGGGTGCTAAACCCAAAACGCGGCAGCATGATGTTCACATCGCAGTTGAGCAGTGCGAGGCCGGTCTTGTGCCACGTGTCGGGATTCAACTTGCCCTCGATGCTGGAGCGGACGCTCTCTGTTCGTGGCAAGAGGCAACGCATGACGAACTCACCGCCTTTGAATGGCATCTCCAAACACTGCCATGACTCCGAGTCGCCATAAGCGAAGCCGCCGCGCTGCCGCATCATTGGCAGCAGGCTCGCATGGCCCGCGGACTGGGTGAACGTGGCCGGCTTTGTCCGGGCGATCTCGAATGGCGATTCCCATGAGGCCTTCAAATACACCGCGTTCACCAACAACACGGTTGAGCCACCATCCACAAAGGACGAAGGCCCCACCAACGAACCGATCCGTCCGCGTGTTTTCTCACGAATCCAGTGGTTCACCAGCGCCGCTGAACCCACCTCATCACGAGAAGGAAGCGTGTGAGCACTCGCGCCGAACTGTTCGGTGGCGGAAGTCAGATACGCCGGGACAAAAGCCACCGAATCAGGTGCCCAGATCGAGTTGGCGACCTGCAACAACAAGCCCCTGCCTGCACCTTTGCCCAATTCCTCCCGCAGTGCCGAGGCATGTGCCGCACGCTTGGCTGCGTCCGTGGTGAGATGAGCCATCGCGATGAGTTCTTTTTGCGTTTCACCCTTCGCCCCCTCGGCCAGCATGGCTGCCACGCGATGACCGCTGTAGGGCGAGAAGCAAAAATTGCCCTTCGTCATCTGGCGGAAGAGCTGAAAGAGCTCGAAGGCATGTTCATTGGCCTCACGCGCTGCGAGTGTCGCGGCATCTTGGGCCGGACAGGCTGCGCCAAGAAGCAGCGCGATAGTGAAGATAATCTTCATGCTCGTAACCACCTATCAGGTTGCCATTCGGGCGACAACACTTGCTTCATCGCTTGTTCGTAACTCACCCAATCGCGTCGGGTTATAACCACCAGAATGGACGCCGAAGAATCGCGAAAAAATTTGATCGCATCGCGTGAAGCTGCGTGTCAAAATCGAATCAAGTAACAGCCACCATGACAGCCTCACTCGGACAACGCCTCAGAGCAGCCCGCGAATCGCGCGGCCTTTCGCTGGCGGATGCTGCCCATGAGACGCGCATTCCGGCGCAGAGGTTGCAGCACCTTGAGGCGGAGAACTATGCCTCGTTTGGCAGCATGACCTATGCACGGTCGTTCCTGAAGCTGTACAGTGATTTCCTCGGCGTGGATGCCTCGGGCGTGCTCGATGAGCTGCCTTCCGCCGTGCTCGGTGGTCCGCAGGACTATCGTCATCTTGTTGAGTCCTTCGGACCGTGGCTTCGTGAAAAGCCGCAACGCATGGAGAAGCTCGCCGATCCCGTGGTGGGGCGCGTGCAGACGATCAAATCACCCGTTCCCGCGGCACTGGCCATCTTTGTCTGCGTGCTCGCGGCCAGCGGCATCTTTGGAAAGTATGTGATGGATTCGCAGCGCACGCTGACGGAGCAGCAGGCGGTTTTGGAGCAAAAACTGCCCGCGGCCGTGGCACTGCCGATGGGCACGGCGAACGAGTTCCCGGCGAAGGAACAGGTGCAAGTCGCTGTGCCGGTGGATCCGATCACGCTGGAACCCAAGTCTCGCTCTTATCCCGTGACGCAGCCGGGGGGCGGCCTGTAAGACCATGGCGACGCCCGCGACTGAATCCCGACGCTGGTGGCTGGGCCCGCTGCTGTGGTCGTTTGCCATCTTGGGCGGCATCATCATCGCGAGCGTGATGAATGAAACGGCCCGCGAGGTGGTGATGGAAGGCATCGGCTACCTGTTTGCCTTTTTTACCACGCCTTTCGTTCTGGAAGCGAGCCTCTTCATCGGCGGCCTCGGCATCGTGATGATCATCAATGGCCTCCGCATGGAACGCGAAGGCGATGGCTGGGTCGAGATGGAGGTGAAGGACGAGAAGCCGACGAGTGAAGAGCCTCGCTGAAGCAGCTCACTTCTTCTTTTTCTTCGCCACACGCTGCACGAGCGGCCAGTCCGGGTGGTCGGTGCGGGACGATTTCATGAGCGCCTCGGCTTTCGCGACGAGATCGGGCTTTTGCTTCGCGAGGTCGTTCTGCTCAGCGGCGTCGCTTTCGAGGTTGTAGAGCTCGATTGGCTTCTGCGGTCCGTTGCGGACGGCTTTCCAGTTTCCGAAGCGCACGGCTTGCAGCGAGGTGCCTTCATGAAGCTCCCAGTAAAAATGATCGCGTGAAGGTGCTGGGCCGCCTTGCAGGTAGTTCACGAGCGAAAGACCGTCCGTGTGGCATTCCGCGGGGATTTGAGCACCGGCGAGCTCGGCGGCAGTGGGAAGGAAATCCCAAAACGCCCAGGGTTCTTCGCTCACACGGCCTGCGGGAACCTTGCCGGGCCACCACGCGAGAGCGGCCTGACGAAGCGCACCTTCGTAAAGACCGCGTTTGTAGCCGCGGAGGCCGTTGGAGGCTTGATTGAAGAGACTGCCGACTTCGGACTTCGGATCAAAAGACGAGCCGTTGTCGCCCGCGATCATGACGAGGGTGTTTTGATCGATTTTCAGCTCTCGCAGCAAGTCGAGCAAGCGGCCCACATCGCTGTCGAGTCGCGTTACTTGAGCTGCGTAAGCCTTCTGCGTGGGTGTCCAATCCTTGTCGGCATAGATGCCGAGCTTGTCGATCTCATGGTTGCCATGCGGCAGCGTGATGGCGTAGTAGAGGAAGAAGGGCGCGGCGTGATGATCACGCACCCACTTCAAGGCTTCGCCGGAGATGAGTTCCTGCGCATAGGTCTTGCCGATGCCTTTGCCGCTGTTGCCGGGCAGGTCGAAGCGTTGGTCGTCGTTGTAAAGATAGGTCGGGAAGTAGCTGTGGGCGTGGCGCTGGCAGTTGTAGCCGTAGAA
>CALMTT010000608.1 GCA_937872615.1 uncultured Verrucomicrobiaceae bacterium
TTCATTGGGTGCGCAACGTGCCTCGCTCGGCCAGAAGGGCAACTGATCGCCACGTTGGGCATTCTTGAAGCGTTGGAGCGCCGGGAGAAATTTTCCGATTTGTTTGGCCATGACTAGCCCGAGACGCTAACCGTTTCTCGCATTCGACGGCATTCGAAATCCGCCCGAAAAGGGCGCATTTCGGTACTCCGATGTCGTGGCAGTGATATTCAATACGCTCCATGAATATCAGCCAGCGACCGTCGGCGGAGAGATCATGCTTCTCCACGGCCTCATCATAAGCCGCCCAGGCGATGCGGACTTTTTGACGCACACGGCTCACGATCGCCGCACGCAGTTCTTTGACGGCTGCATTCACCGCCTCGGGAATCTCACGAACCGCGGTGGTGATGCGCGGCTGAGTGGGAACGGGCTCTGCGGGGGCGGGCGGCTTCCCATCGGATGCCTGCGCCGGCATCATCGACGGCGGCGATTCACCGCGCAAAAGCGCCTGCGCATTCTCGTAGGCCGAGCGGAGGCGCATGAAGCCCTCCGGGTCACGATCCGGGCGCGTGACCTTCAGCAGTCGCGCGTAGCTGCGCTTCACGTCAGCGAGCGTGGCGGTGCCGCCATCGAGCTCGAGCACTTTCCACGGATCGTCAGTCATCGTCGGCAAAGTAGGGTTTCATGAAGGCATCGAGCCGGCTGGCGGCCGCGGTGATGAATTTCGGGTCCTGTGACTCGAGCGCGGCCTCAAACTGATCGAGTTCCTGCGTCAAAGAATCGCGCAGCAGGCCGGTGAGCTCGATGAATAGACGTTGGGCACGCTCCAGCCGGGCACGATGAGCCGGAAGCTCCCGCGGATGCTGTTTCAGCGGCCTCAGCAGGCGCAGGGCCTCGGCGATCTGCTCTCGGGTCATCGTGCCGGGACGTTGCTCAAAGACTTCCGTCAGCTTTTTGCCACTGGAGCACATCGTGACCTCGACCTCGAGGATGCCATTCATGTCGTAGGTGAAGCGCACATCGAAGGTGCCGCCCAGTGGATCATCCGGGGCGCTTTTCAGGCCGTCGATGCGGATCATGCCGATGAGATGATTCTCCTTCGTGAGGCGGCTTTCGCCTTGGAAAACCTTCAGCAGCACCTGGTCCTGCTGCGGATGCAGCGTGCGGTAGTTCCGGCTGCGGCTCACGGGCACGGTGGTGTTGCGGTCCAAGATGGGATCAAAGTAGCCGGGCTGCGAATGGCCGGGGAGCAGCGCCTTCGCCACCTCCACGCCGAGCGAGTGCGGGCAGACATCCGTGAGCACGATGTCCCGCACGGCGGAGCCTCCCACGCAAAGCGCCTGCTGCACCGCGGCACCGAGCGCCACCACGCGGTCCGGATCGAGGCTGCGCTGCGGCTCAGTGCCCAGATCGCGGCGCACCATGTCCTGCACCGCAGGCATGCGGCTGGCACCGCCCACGAGCAGCACGGCATCGATCTGCTTTGGCGTGAGCTGGGAATCATTCAGCGCACGGCGCACCGCCGGCCACAACCGTGCGGTGATGTGCTTCGTGGCTTCGATGAAGTCGCCGCGTGTCACCGGAGCCTTTTTATCGCCAATCTGCACCTCGGCCGTCTCCTCGACGGTGAGGCGGCGTTTCAATTGCTCCACCACGTTTCGCCAACGCATCTCCTGCTCCTTCGGCGCGGCATGGCCCAGTTCCTTCGCCACCCACGCGATGAGCGCCTCGGTGTAATCCTCCCCTCCCAATCTTCCATCGCCGGACGAGGCTTTCACCTCGACCACGCCCTCAAAGCACTCCAGCACGGTCACATCGAAAGTGCCGCCACCGAGGTCAAAGACGAGCAGCGTGTTCAGGTCATCCTCGCGATTGAAACCATAGGCCAGCGCCGCGGCCGTCGGTTCATTGAGCAGCCTCTCGACTCGCAATCCGGCGATCTTCGCGGCATCCACCGTGGCCTGGCGCTGCTGGTCGTGGAAATAAGCCGGCACCGTGATCACGGCGCTGTCCACCTCGCGCCCGAGATGCGTTTCGGCGATGCGCTTCATCTCCCGCAGCACCACCGCGGAGCATTCCACCGGCGACCAGCGGCGTCCGCCGAAGGCGTAAGTGGCATCCGTTCCCATGTCCCGCTTGAAAAAAGCCCTCCCAGCCTCGGGATGGGTGATGAGACGGTCCTTCGCGGCACGTCCCACGAGCACCGCGCCATCTTCCGCGATCGCGACGACGGAAGGCGTCAAATCCTCGCCAAGCTCGTTCGCGAGCACTCGCGGCCCGTTTTCATCGCAAATAGCCACGAGGCTGTTGGTCGTCCCAAGATCGATTCCTATCATGCGCCCCTGTTTTGAAGGGAAAGCGGACTTTCGTCAAGATGGGCTCTCCACCTTCTTCTCCTCCGGCTTCTCAAAGAACGTGCTGAGCGCCAGCAGGATGGCGGCGCAGACGACGCAGGAGTCGGCGACGTTGAAGGAGGGCCAGGGGTTGAAGGGCGGGAAGCCGAAGTCGAAGCGGAGGAAATCGACGACGTAGCCATCGAAGAAGGTGCCGTTGAAGAGCTTGCCGGTGGCGTGTTCGCGGAACAGGCGGTCGGTGAGGTTGCCAAAAATGCCGCTGACGAGCAGGGCGACGGCGAGGCGGCTCATCCAGCCGGGGAAGGCACCTTTGCGATGCAGCACGATGATGAAGGCCAGCGCCGCGAGCGACACGAAGGTGAAGGCGTAGTTCGCATACGCGGTGCCGTTGAACATGCCGAAGGCCACGCCGGTATTCGCCGCGTGATGCAGCCAGAAGATGCCGGGGATCACCTCCCGCTCGACGCCGTAGCCCGCCGGGTCGAAGGGCGAGGGAAAGTTCGCGACGATCCAGCTCTTCGTCACCTGGTCGGCGATGAAGAGCGGGAGGGTGAGGAACAGCAGCAGGCGTGGCATGGGGGCACGAGTGGTAGCCGCCGCTGCCGGGGAAGCCAGCAAAAGCTCGTGAGGAAAGGCTCAGCCTACTCGCGGATGTGCTCCATCAGACGGGCGACATACTCCTTGAGGCGCTTTTCGACCGTTTTCGGGGCTTTGTCCGGCAAGGCGAGCACGCTGTCTTTTTTTGGACCGAGGCGGGACTTGAGCCGGTCGAGGGCGTTGAGGGCTTCGAGAGCCTCCATGTAGGGCTTTTGATCGACATTGGCGCTGGCGAGCAGGGTGTCGATATCACCAAGAGCCTCCGCCGCGGCGATGCGGACGCTGGCGCTCGAATCCTGCAGCATCGGCTTCAACGCGGCGGCATCAGCGGAACCGCGGATGAGATGCCCCATGGCTCCCCAGTAGCGCACGGCAGCGTTTTCATGCTTCAGCAATGGGGCGAGCTTTTCCACGCCTTCGGCACGATTCGCGGCGAGCTTCGCGGCATCGAGGATCTGATGGAACGGCCATTCTTTGAGGGCATCGGCCAAAGCGGCGTCTTTTGCGACGGCAAGTCGCTCGGCCTCGGGGATGAGGCCGAGGTCACGCGTCTCAAGCAGCCAGGCATCCTGCGCGGCGCGGAGGCGCTCGAGGTCACCGGCATGCGCTTTGGAATCGACGAGGTTCTTCGTCTCCCACGGATCGTTTTGCAGATCGTAGAGCTCCTCAGAGGGTTTGGGCTTCCAGAAGCGGCTTTGCAGCTCATCGACCTTGCCAGCGGTGAAAAGATCACTCCAAACGCGGGTGGTGGCCTGCTGAAACATGTAGTTCAAATATTGGCCGTAAGGCAGGTGCGGCATGAGCTGGCGCACGTAAACGTATCGGCCATCCGTGGTGCTGCGCACGCAGTCGTAGCGCTCGTCCATGCGACCGCGGAAGCCGTGGATGAAGTTGTTGGGAGCAGCGGCGGG
>CALMTT010000609.1 GCA_937872615.1 uncultured Verrucomicrobiaceae bacterium
GTCACACCGCCCAGGGCGCGTTTCCCTCACCGCGTGCGCCGCAGGGCTGATCCGCGGCGCGAGGCGGCGGTCGCCGCCGCGCCGCTCCTCAGTTGTTGTCGAACACCTTCTTCATCCACTCGCGGCTCTGCGGGTTTGCCGGGGCCTGCACGACCACCGGCGCGATCGTCGCAGCACGGATGGCGCCGAGGTTGTCTTCCTTCTTCTTGACGATCAGATGCGCCTTGCCCTCGAGCCCGAGGTGGATGTTGGTCTCGTATGAATACACGTCGGGGAAATACTGCATCTCGCCGGCATCGTTCGCCCAGGTGGACAGCACCGATCGCCACGAATGCGGCGAGTGCTTCCCGGCGAGTTTCAATCCGCGCCGGTAAAACTTCTCGACGGCCTCGCGCGTGATCGGGTTTTCGCCATCCGGTGACGGGCAAACCCAAGTGGCGCCGTCGCCGTCCGCGCGCTTCCATTCGCGCATTTGCGCAAGTAACTGTGGCGGAATCGGCACCTGATGCGGCCCGCGTTCGGCGTCTTTCCGCTTCATGCGGTCGCGCGGAATCGTCCAAATGCCTTTGTCGCAATCAAGCTCCGACCATTGGGCGCCGACGACTTCGCCGATCCGCTGCGCCGTGAAAACGGCCAAGCCCTTCGCCCTAGAGGCCGATGAACCGCAACGCGTGGCCGAGGCCACGAAGCGAATGGGCTTGAACCATGTCGTCATCACCGCCGTGGCGCGTGATGACATGCCGGATGGCGGCGCGGAGCACTTTGCCCGCACCATCGAGGCCGTGCGTGAAGCCGTGCCCACCATCACTATCGAGATCCTCGTGCCCGACTTCAACGGCAAGGACGACGCGCTCGAAGTCGTGATGAAGGCACGCCCGCACATCTTCAATCACAACCTGGAGACCGTGGAGCGCCTCACGCCGCTCGTGCGCAGCCGGGCGAAGTATCAGCGCAGCCTCGATGTGCTCAAACGGGCCGGGGAGATGGCCCGTGAGATGGGTTATCACTGCGCCACGAAGAGCGGCCTCATGCTCGGCCTAGGCGAGACGGAGATCGAGCTCTTCCAGGCCATGGATGACCTGCTCGAGCACAACGTGACCGTTCTCACCCTCGGCCAGTATCTTCGTCCTTCGCCGCAGCACCTGCCGGTGATCGATTACATCCACCCGGACACCTTTGAGAACTACAAGCAGATCGCCTTGAAGAAGGGCTTCCGCCATGTGGCCAGTGCTCCTCTGGTGCGCAGTTCATATCACGCCTCGGATTTTCGTCCGGAGCTGGATGTGAAGCCCTGATTCGGTCTGCGAAAGCAATACGAGCCATGCCGCGGTTGTATCTGTGGCATGGCTTTTCGTTTCATCGCTGGCTTCATCCTGGTCGCAACGGCCCTCGCGGAGATCCCGCGACCCGATGACGCGCCGAAGCCGCTGCCACCGGCGGAGAGCTTGAAGCAATTCGCCGTGCCGGAGGGCTATCAAATGCGTCTGCTGGCCTCCGAGCCGCTCATCACCGAGCCCAGCGGCATCTGTTGGGATGAAAAAGGCCGTTGCTTTGTGTGCGAACTGCACGGCTACAACCTCGAAGGCCAGTATGACATCGACGAACTGAACAAATCCGGCCAGCTCGATCTCGAAGTGCGCCGCATTCAGGCCAGCGATGCCGCGAAGCAAAAAGCGGAGCACGAAACCTACGGCACGGTGAAGCTGCTGCGCGATACCGATGGCGACGGCGTCATGGATCAATCCATCGTGTGGGCGGATCGGCTGCCGCCATGTCACGGCATCGCGGCGGCGAATGGCGGCATCATCATCGCCTGCTCGCCGCACATCGTTTTCCTCAAAGACAGCGATGGCGATGACAAGGCGGACGTGCAGGAGCAGCTCTTCACCGGCTTTGGCACGCCAATCCTCGAGCGGCGCATCAATTCACCCACCTGGGGACCGGATGGCTGGCTGTATTTCGGCCGTGGCAATGCCACCGGCACCATCACCGGTCCGCATTTGAAGAAGCCCGTCGATCTTCCGCCCACCGATTTCCGCATTCGCGCCGATGGTACGGCCATCGAGCCGGTCAGCGGCAGCACCAAGACCACCGGCATGGCCTTCACCGATGGGGGTGACCGCTTTGTCGCCACCACGACGCATCCCGGGCTCTTCGTCACACCGATTCCGTGGAAATACCTCGCGCGAAATCCCGATGCTGCCGCGCCAGCACTCGATGGACCAGCCAGCGACGACACCCGCGTCTATCCCATCGCCGCGCCGCATCCCTGGCGCACGAAGCGGGAGCAGCATGCGGAGTACTTTGCCTTCTACCGCAAGATCAGCCTCAGCGATGCCGCCGCGTCCGGTTACTTCACCAGCGCATGCAGTCCCATCGTCTGGCGCGGGCAGTATTTCGTGTGCGAACCCGCGCAAAACCTCATCCACCGCGCTGACATCGTTCGCGATGGCACACGCCTGCGGCTCCAACGCGTGAAAGGCGAGGAGCAGCGCGAATTCCTCGCCTCACGCGATGCGTGGTTTCATCCCATCGCGCTCCAAGAGACCCCGCAAGGCCATCTGGCCATCGTCGATTACTACCGCGAAATCATTGAAGACTACTCCGCCATCCCAAGGCACCTCCAGCAGCAATACGGCCTCATCAACGGCCATGATCGCGGTCGTATTTGGATTCTCGAAGCGAAGCAAAAATGGTCCAAACCGCCTCTCAGCGACTCTGACGCCAAAGTGCTCCAACTCCGCGAAAACGACGACATCACGAAAATCGATCTGAAGGCCGATTTGGAGCCTCAACTCGCCCTTCAGCTCGCTTTGAGCGTCGGATCGCAACGCGAGGCACTTTTGAGCCTCGCACGCCGCTTCGGCCACCTTCGCTGGATGGACGCCGCCATCGCCTGTTCGGCTCATTTGATCGAAAAAGACCTCCTTCTCGCCCTCGCCGCCGATTCAGGCCAAAGCGAGCCCGTCATGGCCAATCTCGCCGGCATTCTCGCCGCTCGCGGAAACGTCCAAGAAATCACGGAATGCCTCGCCGTCGTCCAAACCGGCAAAGCGCACGACATTCTCCAACTCGGCCTCGAAGACACGAAGCCGCTCGCGAACCCCATCGACGTTCCCGCGCCCACAGCACCCACCGCCGACCAAATCGCTGCATGGGAAAAACGCGTTCCAGCCGTGTTGGAGGCTTTGAAGCAGAAATCCGACCTCGCCGAGGGCAAAACCTTCTTCACCGCCATGTGCGCGAGCTGCCATCGCAGCCACGGCATCGGATTCGCGGTCGGACCGGATCTCGATGCCGAGTTCCAACGCGCCCCCGAAGTCATCCTGCGCGATATCCTCTTCCCCAGCGAGGCCGCGCGGCCCGGCTACGACACCACGATGGTCAAAACGCGTCGAGGCGAGACCCTGCTCGGCATCACCACCTCCGATTCACCCACCAGCACCACCTTGAAGCTCCCCGGCGGCAGTGAACGCACCGTCCTGCGCAAACGCGCCGACATCCGCACCGTGCGCAACGTTTCCCTGATGACACCCGGCTTCGGTGAGGCTCTCCAGCCTTCGCAAATCGCCAACATCATCGGCTTTTTGCGGTCGCGGTAAGGTGGCACCTGTCCGCTGTCTGGACTTTCGGAGGCCACACTTTCCTCTCGCCAAGGGGGGGCGGCTGTTTTAAAACCTGCCCGTTCACAAAACGTCCCCTGCCCATGACCGACAATCCCACCGCCGATTCCCCGTTTGGTGCCCCCGCGACGCCGATCGATCCCTTTCAGGCCGCGAAGGCCAGCGCCATGAAGGCCGCCGAGGAGCTGCGCAGTGCCGCGGCTCAAAAGGCTTCGGAATTGCGTGATGTGGCCGAGCAACGCGCCCAGCAGTGGCGTGAATCAGCGTCCACCGCTGCCACGGACATCAAGGAGAAGGCCGATGAATTTCGCCAGTATGCCGATGACACCTGGCAGGAGGCCCGCGCCCGCTGCTCCGACCTTCGTGTCGAGGCTGAAAAATTCGCCCGTGAGAAGCCTGTGCAGGCTCTCGCCACCGCCTTCGGCATCGGGTTCGTGCTTGGCTTGCTGATGCGTCGTTGATCGACGTTCCACCGGATCGTTCACCCATGGAAAACGGCCCCACCGCCCCTGCCGCAGCCGCCGGACGCAACCGCGTCACCGGCCTCCTGCGTGCCGTGGCGTTGTATGTCGAGGCCCGGGGGCGTTTGCTCCAGATCGAGGCGCAGGAGACCGGTGCCCGAGCATCCTCTCTCACCGGCCATGTGGTCCTCACACTCGCCAGTTTGATCATCGGCTGGATGCTCGCCGCTCCGGCGCTCGTGTGGATCATTGCCGAAAAATATGGCTGGCACTGGACCAAGGTGGCCCTGTGTGGCGCCGCCGGGCATCTCCTCATTGGTTTCCTGCTTCTCATCGTGCTCAAGGCCAGGCTGAAGCGCCTGCGTTTCTTTGAGGAAACCTTCAACCAATTCCGCCGCGACCGCGAATGGCTGGCCAGCACCTCCAACGACTGACGCCCAAGCAGCTCGCCCTTCGCGATCTCGAGGTGGCGCGTGCCGAGCTGGCACAGCAGACCGGCCTCGTGGCCGAGGAATGGAGTCCTCGTGCTGTGATGGCCCGCTCGTTTGAGCGCTATCGCGTGGCATGGATCGCCGGTGCGGCCGTCGCCGGGCTCGCCGCCCTGAAGTTTATCACGTCCTCCGGCCGGTCGGCAGACTCCGATGATGGGCTGAAGGTTGGCTCGCGCGGCCTCGGCACCTCTGGCGGCCTCATTGGCATGCTCACCGTGCCTTTGCTGGCGATGGGCCGAAAAGCCGTGATGAATTACGGCATGCAGTTCGTTCAGTCGTGGCTGCAGAAACGCGCCGAGGAGGGCGTCCCGGCCCCCGCTACCACCACCGAATAGTTTTTTCCTTTTCCTTATTCATGTCCGAAACCACCGACCAACAAGCCCCCCCCGCCGATGTCATCCCGACGCTCGGCTCCGTGGACGAATACCTGCAGTTCTGCGTGCAGTATGACGCGTCCGACCTTCATCTCGCCACCGGTTCACAGCCCACCTGGCGCCGTTATGGCAACCTCCAGCCGATTTGGAACAACGCCGCCGTGCTCACTGCTGCGGACACGCAGCGTCTCGCCCATGGCTTCCTCGGCGAAGTGCAGCGCAAGATGCTCGAAGAACGTGGTGACGTGGACTTTGCCTACTCGCCGCCACACGGCCGCTTCCGTGCCTCCGTGGTGAAGCAGCGCCTCGGCCTCGGCAAACCAACGCTGATTGTTTTAGAGCAACCGACAGGATTCAAGATTCACGCTCCTAAGGCTAGCGCGGCCCCGCACGTCGACCCGGCGATCAGCGAGAAGCCTTCGGCCTGCGACTGCGCGTTTGCCGTGGTTGGCATGCGGACGAATGGACAGCTGGTTGTGCTGGAAGTGTCCGGCGACCGGGCAATGACGCCGCGGGAACAGATCAACGAGTATTTCCGGTTGTTCCGGAAGTGTAAATAATGGTGCAGCATTTGTTCGGAGCAATCAACTTATGCCGTTCTAACAACACAGAATCAGGAACGTCAGAGGACAAGGCCATAAACTCGTCCCACGAGTAAACATTGTCATGTTTCTGCGCCGGTGTGCCAATG
>CALMTT010000610.1 GCA_937872615.1 uncultured Verrucomicrobiaceae bacterium
GGATTCAACCGCGAAAGCCAGTTGAGCATCAGCATCCGTACGGCGGTCCGCAAAAATGCCACAGCCTGGTTTCACGCCGGCGCGGGGATTGTGGCTGATTCAATCCCCGAAGCGGAATACGATGAAACCCTGGCGAAGGCGCGCGGCTTTCTGACGGCGATGAACATGGGTGCGGCGATTCGCAATGAAACCACGTCGGAGGCTCACCAGTGATCGCCTTTATCAACGGTAACATCGAAGAGACGATTGAGGAAAGCGAGGCTTTTCTGAACCACACCCTGGATGCGCAACTGATCAGAAAGCTCGGCGATGAAATCTGGGCGGCCAATGCGTCAAAGACGATGGCCGACTTGACCGGCTATGTGGATGCCAGCTCACTTGCGACGATTAGCGAACTGGTCCAAGCTTTTTGGTTGCATTACCGGAGCACCCCATTATTTTACAACAGCGCAAGGGTGGTAGTGCAGCGTTTTTTCCTGAAATATGGGAAAAAGGATATCCGCTCCTGTTTGGAGGCGATGGGCATCACCACCGACGAGACGGCGAAAACCATCACCATCGCCGATGCCGGCATCGGCATGACCCGCGCCGAGCTCGTCGAAAACCTCGGCACCATCGCCCACAGCGGCTCCAAAGCCTTCGCCGCCGCCTTGAAGAATGCCGGCAAGCAGGGCGATGCCACGCTCATCGGCCAGTTCGGTGTCGGCTTCTACTCCGCCTTCATGGTCGCCGACAAGGTGCAGGTGTACACGCACTCCTGGAAAAACGACGGCGAGCACCTCGTGTGGACCAGCGACGGCCAGAGCAGCTACACGATTGAGGAAGCGCCCGATCAAAATCGCGGCTGTAAGATCGTGCTGCACCTCAAAGAGGACGCCGCGGACTTTTGCAAGGCCCACACCGTGAAGCAGATCATCGAGAAGCACTCGAACTTCGTCAGCTTCCCGCTCCTGCTCAATGGCGAGCGCGTCAACACCGTCGAGGCGCTGTGGCTGAAGTCGAAGGACAGCATCACCGACGAGCAATACAACGAGTTCTACAAGTTCACCGCGCACGCCTTCGACGATCCCAGCTACCGCATGCACTTCCAGGCGGACAGCCCCATCGTCATCAACGCGCTGCTCTTCACGCCCACGCAAAACATGGAGTCCTTTGGCATGGGCCAGATGGAGCCCGGCGTGTCGCTCTACTGCAAAAAAGTCCTCATCGACCCGAAACCGAAGAAGCTGCTGCCGGAATGGATGCGCTTCGTCCGCGGCGTGATCGACAGCGAGGACCTGCCGCTGAACATTTCCCGCGAAAGCATGCAGGACAGCGCCCTCGTGCGCAAAATCGGCGAGGTGGTCGTGAAGCGCCTGCTCAAGCAGCTCGACAAAGAAGCCTCCGATGACGCCACGAAGTGGAACGGCTTCTACAAAGACTTCAGCCGCTTCTTCAAAGAAGGCGTCGCCACCGATTTCACGAACCGCGAAGCCATCGCGAAGCTCCTGCGCTTTGAGTCCAGCATGACCCAGCCCGGCGAGACCATCGGCCTGGCCGAGTATGTGAAGCGCATGGCCTCCGAGCAAAAAGCCATTTACTACCAAGTCGCTCCGTCGCGCGATGCCATCGAAAGCGGCCCGTATCTCGAAGCCTTCAAGGCGAAGGGCATCGAGGTGCTCTACATGTTCGAGACCATCGACGAATACGTCGTTTCCAGCCTCAACAAGTTCGACGACAAGGACCTCAAGGCCGTAAATGCCGACGACATCGACCTCGGTGACAGCGACGCCGACGGCGAAGCCCTCCCCGAGGCCGAAACGACCTCTCTGTGCGACTGGATCAAGGAACGCCTCAACGCGAGCGTGGACAGCGTCCGCCCCGGCAAGCGCCTCGTCGGCTCACCGGCCCTCGTCTTGACTCCCGAAGGCGAAATGACCCCGCAGATGCGCCAGATGATGAAAGCCCTCGGCAAAGAAAGCGGCATGCCCGGCCCGAAGGTCATCTTTGAGATCAATCCGCGCCACCAGCTCGTCAAAGGCCTCGCCAAACTCCAAAAGAGCGATCCGGACACGGCTGGCCTCATCACCGAGCAGATCCTCGACAACGCCCTCCTCAGCGCCGGCCTGCTCGATGAGCCTCAACGCATCATCCACCGCACGCAGAAGCTCATGGAGAAGCTGGCTTCGTAGATTGTATTTTGCATGATCCTCCTTCAAGGAGTCTCATGCGAGCAAGAAATCCGATTCTCGATCTTCTATCTTATCGGTTCTCCTACCCGGAGTCCGGAGTGATTGAGGCTTCCTGCCCTGCGTACCCTGGTCTGCGTATCAGGATGCAGAGCAAATCCACGCAGCCGCTTATTGATGCGCTTCGTGCTGAAGCTCTAAAACGACTCGAAACCGGAGAACTTCCCCGTTACGCTGGCCGGGGTAGCACCATCATTGGCCTCAGCAAGGTTCGAAATGGCAAGCCAACATTTCTCATTCTTGTGCCCGACTCGTGGTGCTTGTTGACCAAGGAACAACTCTACGAACAAGCAAATCGCCTTTCCAAGGATTGGGTTCGGAAAGCTGGCAAAACCTTTTATGTTGGGAATCACAAGCAGAGCCATTCAATCAAGAGCCTAGCCGACCTTATCCGCCAAAAGGTTGCGGAAGCTCTTCCTGTCTTTGAACAGGGCAGAGAGGAATGGCAGACTCGCTTAGAGAAAGCTCAACAGAAAATCAGGCAAGAACAAGCGTCTAAAGCGTGGATCAAATCGATGATCAACGAACTGGTCAACCGAGCCCAACAACATATCGTGAATGGTGCAAGGCTGAGAGAATTGGCACGCCAAAAGCCGCCTGGAAAAACACTGGCCGAAAAATGGCATCTCTATTCTTTCGACGAGTTTAATCTGCGCGCCTTGCCCGAGGTGATCCGCACTGAAGAACAGAAAGATGAGAATGGCCATGTGATCAAATCGCGAACCTGGGTTGAAAACCAAGGAGGAGGCGAAGCCCCTGCGGCAGCCGAACAAGCGCGTTTTTTAATTCAGGGCATTGCACAAGAGGCCGAGAAAGGAAATGAAGCTGGGATGCATTGGCTTTATCATGTGGCCATGTTTGCCACAGCAGAGTTTTGGCATGCTGTTGAAGTGCAGAAGAATACCGCAAAGAAGCTGTCGGCACATTGGGCTCGCATCCCTGTTCACTGGTGCGATGAACCACATCTCCATAAAGCGCTTCAGAAGCAAGGACGGGGACTGCAATTGCCAAAGCTGCCTGCGGTCAGCGGCAAGATTAAGCCGGACAGCCCACAGCAGATCGCCGTGTCTAGGACACAATCAGCTCTTAACTTTCTCATTAGAAGTCCCATCTCGCTCCCTCCAATGCCCGACGGCTCTCGAAGCGACCTTTTTGATGATCATCTGCCTGTATGGCTCAAGAAAGCGCTGACTCTCGACTGGAACAGATCGACGGATTTACACGAGGCAGCCGAGGTACTGTGGGATGTGTATGTCGCCGCGATGACGGCTACCCCTAAATCTCCCTGGCGGGCGAATTCTCGCCCTCGGAAAGCCAAAGAACACTTCATCAAGGCGGTTTTGGCGCACAGGCCGAAGACCCACTGAAGCAGTCTTCAATGGGTCTCTTCTGCACTGGCTAAGTGCTGTTGTAAGGCCATTCTTTGTCCTCATGTCAGCAGGACATCAAAAACTCACCTTGGAACAACACATCCGGCGGCTTCGCTTTCAGGCATTGATTGCGGATCCGGTGGTCGCGGACACGGAGTATGATGCGATTCCGGAAACACAGGGTGGACGCATCGTCAGCACGGATCTGGCCCGCTTTCTGGATGCGGGTTATCGCGTTCACCTGCCGGGCACGCTACGCGACCTCCTGCCTTCGTGGGAAGATGCCTGGCGCTATGCGCAAAACCGATTGGAAAGAGAACTTCAGCATCGGAATGGGCGGAAAATGCTGCGGCTCATGGCTGGAGGGTGGGCGTCCGGAAAGACCCATGCCTTGCAGCGTGCTCCTGCTGCCGATTTGAGCTGGGACGGCACACTGGCTGACACACCTTGGGCTGCCCGGACCATCAAACTCGCCCTCTCGCACGGCTGGCGGGTTCATCTGGCCTATGTGCAGCGCCCTGTGAGACTTGCCTGCTTGGGAGCGCTTCAGCGGGGAGCGGAAGAAGGAAGAATGGTGCCTCTGTCCAAGCTGCCTGATGTTCACCGGGCGGTTCAGCAATCGGTGCTCAAGTTGCTGGAGTCTTTTCGCGGCAAGATCGAGACGGTTTTGCTCTACAACGCGGGCACGGCCTCCGCACCCTTGCCACCGCAAGAAATGTCCGTCAGCGACATTGCACCTGGCGGCAGGCTGCATTACTCTCAGGCCGATGTTGAAGCTCTCCAAAACGAAGTCCGCGCCGTCTGGCAGGAAGCCAGCGTTCAAAAACGCTGGCCCCAAGCCATCCTCGACGCCGCAGGCGAAGAATTGGGCTGATAAGGCCAATTTGGAGATTGCCAGCGCTCTAGCAGGCACTCGTCTCAAGGACATTCCAAAGCTGCGTTCGGGTGCTGCGGTGTCTAAGTAGACTTCCAAAACCTTCCTCCTATCACCGTGGTATCTGCCAGGGGAGAATTCACGCCCTTCTTTTTTGTCCTGACGCCATGGAAGCAAAGCTCGCCTGCTTCGTTTCTGATCACGCATGAAAACCATTCTGCTGCTCATCGTCCTCTTGATCTCGCCTGTTGGAGCTGTGGAGCCTCGCGTGCTGCTTGAGGAGCCGTTCACGAGCGAGCTCTCGAAAGACTGGTTTTGGGGTCTCGGCGCGTGGAAGGCGGAGAAGGGCATTCTGCGCGGCTTTGAGTCCGGTCCGCGTCGCCATGGGCCGGTGAAGGTAAGGCGGATGCCACTGCGTGATGCGGTGGTGGAGTTTGAATTCCGGCTGGAGGGCAAGGCCACCTTTGCGGGCATCATCTTCAATGGCTCGCAGGAACGCGGACACATCGTTCATCTCGTGATGGCGAAGGATGCCATCCGCATCATCTCGCATCCGACGAAGGGTGAGACGAAGGAGCTGCTGAAAGTGCCTGCAAAGCTCGCGGCGGGTGAGTGGCATCGCGTGCGCCTCGAACTGCGTGGAGCATCGCTTTCGGCTGTGGTGGATGATCAAAAAGTTTCCGCGGAGCATGCCTGCCTTGGCGAGGAGAAGCTCACGTTTGGCCTGGGTGGTGATTCAGGCGGACCGGAGGGCGAAAAGGCCGGTGCGCTGGAGTTTCGGAAGTTGAAGATCAGCTTGTGAAACCTTCGCCGCACGCGGTGTTTAGCCCGCCACACCTCCCATGACCGAAGCCACGCCTCCGAAACCATCCCTCAAGAGCCGCGTGGCTTCGTGGATCGACTGGGTGTTCGGTTTCGCGGCGGTCATGGTGCTCGTGGCGGTGTGCTCGGTGGTGCCGGGGCTGAATTTTCTCAGCCTCGGCTACCTGCTGCATGTCAGCGGCACGGTGGCACGGACAGGCCGGCTGCGGGATGGCTTCATCGGCGTGCGAAAAGCCTCCGTCATCGGCAGCGTGGCCGCAGGTGCCTGGGTGGTGATGTGGCCCGCGAGGATCGCCGAGGGTTTTTGGCGTGACGCGGAGATCATCGCTGCGGGCAGCCGTATCGCGATGCTGTGGAAGGCGGGAGCCATCGTGCTGTTCGTTTTGACGCTGATCCACATCGTGTGGGCCTGCCTGCGTGGTGGGCGCTGGTGGCACTTTTTGTGGCCCGCGCCGCTGAAGCTGCATCGCTGGCTGAAATCGGCCGACAGCCTCTCCCAGGTCAAACAGGCGCTGCAAACCTATGTGCTCGGTTTGCGGCTTCCGTTCTACTTTTGGCTCGGTTTGCGCGGTTTCGCCGGGGCGCTGACATGGCTCATCGTGCCTGCGGGCATCCTGTTCGCCGCCACGCGAGCACCCGTCGGTGGCGCGGTGGCGCTTTCGCTGCTCGGCGGGTTCCTGCTGCTGCTCGTGGTGATGCATCTGCCCTTTCTTCAGGCGCATCTGGCGCAAACGGAACGCTTCAAGGCCATCTTCGAGATCCGCGAGGTGCGGCGGATGTTCCTGCGGGCACCGCTGGCCTTCTGGCTGGCCTTGTTCATCACCGTGCTGCTGGCCATCCCGCTCTATTTGCTAAAGATCGAACTCACGCCGCGCGAGCTCGTCTGGCTGCCAGCATTGCTGTTTGTGATCTTCATCTTCCCTGCCCGTTTGCTCACCGGCTGGGCGATGAGCCGTGCGCAGCGTCGCGAGGCACCGCGGCATTGGTTTTGGCGATGGACGGCCCGTTTTGGCATCTTCCCCGTGGCACTCGCTTATGTGCTCGTGGTGTATGCCGCGCCTTACCTGAGCTGGAATGGTGCCTGGAGCCTGCTGGAGCAGCACGCCTTCCTCGTGCCAGCGCCGCTGATGGCGCTGTGACGGTAATTTCAGCCAGTTTATGCACTTTGCGCCGAAAGCCGGACCCTGCTAGCCTCCGGCCTCATGGCTGCTCTCCCTCCTCTTCCCGGTGCGCCGAAGATTCGCATCAACTCGAAACTCATCCTCGGCCTTCTGATCGCCCTCATCTTCATCGTGGGCCTTTTCTCGAGCTTCTACTCCGTGCCAACCAACTCCGTGGCGGTGGTGCAGCGCTTTGGAGCCTACTTGAAAACTGCCGAGCCAGGCCTGCACTTCAAACTGCCCTGGGGCATCGACATGATCACGCCGGTCGAAGTCGCCCGGCAGCAGAAGCTGGAGTTCGGCTTTGCCACTCCTGGAGCCACGAACTCCTACCAATACGCCGGGACCTACGAGGAGATGGAGCAGGAGAAAACGATGGTCACCGGCGATCTGAACACCGCACTGGTCGAATGGGTCGTGCAATACACCATCGAGGAGCCGGAGAAATATCTCTTCACCTTCCATGCAAGATGTGTTAGCGCCTTGCGATGGTAAGGTAGTTGTGATCGAAAAAGTATTTGAACCAGAATATTTAAAATCAGAATGTCTCCAGGTTTCTATATTTATGTCTCCGCTGAATGTACACGTCAATTGGCATCCAGTATCTGGCGAAATCTTATACTCCAAATATCATCCTGGCAAATTTTTAGCAGCATGGCATCCCAAAGCAGCTACCGAAAATGAACGCACTACAGTCAGTTATACTGTCAATGGCCAACCAATCTTAGTAAGGCAAGTGGCAGGCGCATTGGCTCGACGTATAGTTTGCTATGCTAATCAAGGTCAAAAAGCAGTACAAGGCGCTGAAATGGGTTTTATAAAATTTGGATCGAGGATGGATTTATATCTACCCTTGGATTTCAATCTACAAGTAAATATAGATCAAAAAGTCACAGGCAACAGGTCAGTTATAGGATCATGGGCTTGACGCCAGATCACATTTTAACAAACTTTTTAGTAACTATTTGATTATCAATCGTTTGACACTGTATAAAGTACTCTCCTACTGGCAAATAATCTATCAAGACATCTTTGGATTTTTCCACTATCATGGATGAACTCATCATTTGACCTGACAAATTTATAATTCTAATTTCAGCAAAATTTGCACCACGCAAGTTTATAGACAATACCCTATCTGTAGGATTTGGACTGATCGCTACATCGAAACCGGTGGAATTACCTCTTACTTTTTTGATACCGAATTGGGAAATTTTTCCATCCAAATCAACGTGCGAAAGGCGTACGTAAATGTCATTTTCAATTTCATTTTTGATAAAGTAGGTATAATCCAACGCACTTGTATTGGACCATGCCTTAGACGAAACGCTACCTTCCATTTGATACTTCACACCATCAGATGATGTCTCAATGGAGTAATGGTCGCTATTAGTCTCAGACAAAACTTGCCAATTGACATCAATGCCTCCATTTGCCTTTACAGCTTCCCAACTGACCAATCTTACTGGCAAAACCGTAGCTTGCCTATCATAAAAGTTTAAAT
>CALMTT010000611.1 GCA_937872615.1 uncultured Verrucomicrobiaceae bacterium
TCACGGCGGGCGGCTTCGCCTCGCGCAGCGGCTGAAAGGCCCAATGTCCCCTGCCCTCCTCGACGGAAGGTGGTTTGGCGAAAAGAGGCGCGGTGAGCGCGATGAAGAGGAAAAAACGCATCGACAGACAAGCGTGTCTGAGGTCGTCTTCTGACACAACCATGGACACACCGACCACCAACGACCTGAAACGCCGTTCCTTCCTCCGCGCTGCCTTTTCCGGTGCGCTCGTGACGCCGGGCGTCATGAATGCCCAGCAGGTCGAAAAGGCCATCGCGGGTCAGTTTCATGAGGAAGCACGCGATTTGCCGCTCGTGGAGGATGCGGACGTCATCGTGTGCGGCGCAGGTCCTGCGGGCATCGCCGCGGCGATCACGGCAGCGCGTGCGGGAGCGAAGGTGCGTGTGTTTGAATGGCGTGGATGCCTCGGCGGCGTGTGGACGGCCGGTTTGCTGGGCTATTTGCTGGATTTCGACAAGCCGGGCTTCAATCAAGAACTCTTGAAGCGATTGGAGGCTCGCGAGATGCGCCGCGGCACGGTGAAAGGCAGCGTGGTGTATGAGCCGGAGGGCATGAAACTCCTGCTGGAAGAGATGTTTGTGGAAGCGGGCGTCAAATTCCAGCTCCACACCCGCGTGAGCGCCGCGTATCGCGAGGGCAATCGCCTCACCACGATCGTCACCGAGTCCAAAAGCGGCCGTCAGGCCTGGCGTGCACCCCTTTTCATCGACACCACCGGCGATGGCGATCTGGGTGCGCTCGCTGGATGCAGCTTTGAGTATGGCGAGTCCGATTCCTGCCCCTGCCAGCCGATGTCGCTCAATGCGCTGCTTGTTTGCAAAGATGCGGCCGCGCTGGCTGCTTACATCCACAAGTCCGATCCCAGCAAGGCCGATGGCATCGCCAAAGATGCGTTCCTTGCCGAGATCCAGCGCACGGGGCACTTCCCGTCCTACTCCAAGCCGACGCTCTGGCAGGTGCGTGATGATTTGCTGCTCGTGATGATGAATCATCAATACGGCGTGCCTTGTTTTGATGCCGCAAAGATCACCGAGGCCACCGTGCAGGCCCGTGCGGAGATGCACAAGATCGTCAACGGCCTGCGCAAGCTGGGCGGGCCCTGGGAAGGCCTGCAAATCGCCGCCACCGCCGAGCAGATCGGCGTGCGTGACGGCCGCCGCATCAAAGGCCGTTATGTCGTGAACAAGGACGATGTCATCGCCGGTGCCCGCTACGACGACGCCGTGGTGCGTGCGACCTTCAGCGTGGACATCCACGCGCTGAGTGCGGAGAACAACAAGAAGGCCGCCTACCACAACGCGGGCATCAAAACGAAACCCTACGACATCCCGCTGCGTGCCCTCATCGCCAAGGATGTCGATGGCCTCATGATGGCGGGGCGCAACATCAGCGGCGACTTCATCGCCCACGCCAGCTACCGCGTCACCGGCAACTCCGTCGCCATGGGCGAAGCCGCTGGTGTGACTGCCGCTCTCGCCGCTTTATCAAAGCGCCTGCCGCACGAGATCGAGTGGAAGGAAAGCGCCGCGAAGCTGGCCACGATTCGCGTTTAAGAAGTCTGCGGCCGGTCGATTTCGCCGCAGAGGGGCAAAGAGGCAGAGGAGGCAGAGTTTTATCAGATTCAATCTCTGCAGCCTCTGCTCCTCTGCGGCACAAATCGAGTGATCGCAGACGGTCATTTGCCCAATCGCGTGCGTTTGGCCTCCTGCTTCAAGAACAGCGGCTCCAGCGTGTCGCGAATCCACGCGAAGGCGGCTTCGAGGCCGTCTTTTTGGTAAATGACGCCGATCTCCGCTTCAACGGCCGTGGGATTGCCATGGCAGGAGAGGAACTGGTTGCAGGTGAAACGCGTCTTCATCTCCGCATCCACTTTGCCATGCGTGCGCAGGATATGGGAGCGCACATACAGCTCCAGCACGGCATCGCCGATCCACGCGTTTTCGCGAAGGCGCTGGGTGAGTTCAGGGGTGGTCATCGGCCATCGTTACGACGCCTTCAGGGCGCTGCAATGTCGATCACGGTTTCCCGTGCAGACCACGGAAGTAGCCCTCCGCCCAGGTGTGCTGAAGGCGTGTGGCGTTGATGTGAAACACCTCGTTCTTCTCGTCGAACTTCACCGTCGCGGGCGCTTTGATCAGCTTTTGAAGCGCTTCGGACACCTCGGCTGGCTTCGCCTTGGTTTTCAGCAGCGGATAACTGCGGCTGATCACCTCACCATCATTCGACGAGCGGATGTGCCAGACATTGCGATCCAGCACCAGCATGAGGCCATGAGCCTTGCAAATTGTCTCCAGCACGGAAAACGGGCTGTCTTTAATGCTGAAGGTCACAAGCTTCTTCGAGGCCGCGTGGTCTTCAGGCAGGGAGAAGAACTTGATGTCGGCATCCGTGGCCAGGAAGCGCAGGACATCACCGAGGTTCGCCTTGGCAAAATCATACTTCTGCGGCCTCGCGGCCCGCAAAAGGGCCGCTTGGGCCTCGGCGGTTGCCTTTTCCGGCTCCGGCTGGGACAGGCGCTCGGTTTTGAAACTGGCTCCTCGCGTCTTCAACCCGCCTGTTTTGAGATCGATCACCGCTTCTCCAAGCGCGTCGTCGCAAGAGATGCGGAAGCCATGCGTCTTCAATTCGAGCGGTGCTTTCACTATGATGCTGTCCTCGCCGCTGAGGTAAGTGATCTCATCCGAGGTGGCACTGAGCGGCGAGCTGTCCTCGCCACGAATCTCCAGTTTCGCCTTGCCTGTGTAGCGCATGACGCCTTCCTTTTTGTCATAGACAGCCACGTCAGAGGTGACAGTGACCTGAGGTGGAAGAGGGCTGCTGGCATCACTGGCCACCGTTTGGACATCCCCTGGCGTGAGCACAAAGAGGACCGGCCGCGGCTTCTGGCGCTTGCCATTCTCCCAGTCCTCCTGCCAGCCATAAACGATGGCACTCATGCCCACAGCCAGCTCGGTGGGAGCCTTGTAAACGAGGCTGTTCACGATGGGATAGGGATTCCCGGCGACTTGTCGCTCGCCGATGATTTGCGAGTTCGTGATGTCGATGTCGAGGGACACCTTGCTGTCAGCGAGCGGCTTCACCACGAAGTTCCCGATGAAGCCAACCGGCAGGTAGTCGATGGCCGGTTTTCCCTCCTTGTCCTTTTTGTCTGATGCGATGGGCTGGTTCACGACAGAACGGATGCTGGCCTTCTCTCCCGCACGCACAGTCATCTTTGGGTAGGCCGTCACATGAGCACCCGGCTGCCGGTTTGTCTCCGCGAGCAGCTTCTCCAGATCTTGCTGGCTCAAAGACTCCATCTTCAACTCCGCTTGTTCATCCGCAACCAAGGGCGCTAGCCGTCCGCCGATATTCCAGTCGCTCGCTTGCTTGAAGTCGATGACGCGAAACTCCAATGTCATGAGCTTTGCTGGCGGGTCCGCGGGGGCAGGCTTTTCCGCCCGCGTGACGCCAAGAAACGTCATCGCCAGCATGCAGGCGGTCACGAGCAGGCCGGTGAGCGGTCTCGTTTGTGCCGGCGCGGCGATGCTGCGGATGCGGGCTCGGAGGGAGGCGTGCCTTTGCAGGATGCCGATGAAGCCGAGGCTCAGGCGCAGCGGCGCAAAGGCGGATTCGATCTTCAACAACGCATGCCCGTAGGCGCTTCGACGCTGCGGCGTGGCGTTTTCGAGCACCTGCGCATCACACGCGGCCTCGCGGTCGGCACGCGCTTTGAAGAAGGCGAGCCACAGCAGCGGATTGAACCAATGCAGCGCCAGCAGCACGCACAGCAGCGTATTGAGCGGCAAATCGCCACGTTTCAGGTGCATGAGCTCGTGATGAAGGATGAGCTGCTTTTCCTCCGCAGTGAAGTTCTGCTCAAACCCCGGCGGCAGCAGCAGCAAAGGGCGCAGCAGGCCGGTCACCGCCGGGCTCGTGACCTGCGGCGACATCACAAGTCGCGGTTTGTGACGCAGGCCCACTTCGCGCGATACTTCATCGAGTCGCGTGGAAAGATCATCGCTGATGCCCTGACGCGATCGGCGCACACGAACCAGTGTGCGAGCGAATGAAGCGCCACCAATGAGGAGCACCAGCAAGGTGCCGCCAGCCCAGGTGAGCATTCGCACGCGGGGCCAGTCGATGGTGAAGGCTGGACTCGGCGGTGTCGTGGCCGTCGTTTGCATCGTCGAAGCAGTCGCGTCGGCGATGACGGGCACAGGCGGCAAGTTCAGCGCCGGTTTTTCCCACACAAAGACCTGCTCCGCGCTCCAACGGCTCTCCGGCAGCACCGGCATGAGCAGCACGACGAGCACCGGCAGCCACAGCGCATAGCGCCAGCGCGGCGAGAGATGCTTTTGCAGCAAGAACTGCACGAAACACACGCCCACCGTCAAGGCGGAGGCACGCAGGCTGGCGGTGAGCAGCCAGTCGAAGAAGCTGGTGAGCGTGTGCATGGTCGGTGAGGTGTTGGGTTACTTCGCCGGTGTCAGGATGAAGGTGCCGCCTTCGTTCGTCAGGGTATGGCCCGCCAAGGATGCGATATAACGCAGCGCTTCGTTCACTGGCACGTTGCGCAGGCTGATGGTGAGTTTGGCACCTTCTGCGCCGCCGGGCTTCTTGATGATGTTCACGCCTTTTTTGGCGGGATCGAGGTCACGCGACTTGATGCGAATGAACTGCAGCGCCTCATCAATCGTGGCGTCTTTGAATTCCACATTCGGCAGGGTGATCGGGTGATCCGGTCCGCGGTTCGCAGTGGTGGACACCGTCTTGCTTGGCGGCGCAAGAACCACGGCAAACGGCTCCACCCGCATTTGAAGGCCCGCGAGCTCCGCCACATAACGAAGCGCCTCGCCGAGCGGCACGTCACGCAGGTCGAGGGTGAGCTTTGCAGTAGGAGCTGCGTCGTGCCTGACAATGATAGCGACGCCTTTTTTCGCTGGATCGTCGCTGGTGGTATCTAGATCACGGCTCTTGACCCGCAGGTACTCCACCGCTTCATCCACGGTTGCATCGGTGAAGGCCACCGTCGGGAAAGTGATTGCCTTCAGCTTCGCTTCGAGCGGATTGGGCGTGGACTCGGCACTGCCCGTCATGCTCCATTTCATCTTCTGGGATCTGGCCGCCTCGTCCGCGGTGCCGAAATACACACCACCGAACACGCTTCCGCCTTTGGACGGATAAAACGACACATGCGGCATGCCTTCGCCGACGGCGGGGTGATGCAAGGTGACGGTGCCTTTGCCCTTCTGGATGTTTTTGGACTGCGAAGAGGCCGTCTTCGATCTGCCGTCGCCTTTCGTGGCGGTAATGTGCAGCGAGATGCGTGCCTCGGGCTCGCTGGCGAGTTCGTAATCGGCGGTGACGGTGAGGAAGTCGTCGCCGCGTTGCACATTCGTGATGCGGATGCTGTCACCGAGGCGGAATTCCGCTTTGCCGATGACGTTGGAGGGTTCCTCGGCACGAGTGATGCCGAGGAAGGTCAGAAGACCGATGCTGGCGAGGGTGATGAGTTTCATGGCTGGATGAGGTTGGTGATGACTGGCGATGGACTGGATGCGGGAACGAAGGGCCGCGCCGCGCTGGAAGAGCCCGACGAACCCCAAACTGAGCTGCAACGGCGCGAAGGCCGTCTCGGCCTTCAGCAACGCGTGGCCGTATTCGACGCGACGCTGCGGCGGAGCATTTTCGAGCACCTGCGCATCGCACGCGGCCTCGCGGTCGAGGCGTGCTTTGTAAAACGCGAGCCACAGCAGCGGATTGAACCAATGCAGCGCCATGATCACGCATAGCAATGCATTCAGCGGCAGATCATGACGCTTCAGGTGGATGAGCTCGTGTTGAAGAATGAGTCGTGCCTCGCCCGGCGTGAAGTCCTGCTCGAAGCCTGCTGGC
>CALMTT010000612.1 GCA_937872615.1 uncultured Verrucomicrobiaceae bacterium
AGTCGGAGGCGGCGTTGGTATCGGTGAGGCGGAGGTCTGTTTTCATGGCGGCTCGGGGCGGCGGGTGGCGGGGTGTGTGGCGGGTTCTGGCAAGATCAGAAGTTGCCGACGCCGACGGCGCTGTTCGCGTCAATGCCGAAGATTTTGTAAAAGGCGAACACGGCAGCGGGCGCAGCCGCGATGATCGCGCCGCCAATGATACTCATTTTGCCCTGGTCAACGTCGCCGCGCCGGATGGCGAACCCGCCGTAGATGACGGCCGAGATGCCGAGGACGAAACCGAACATCATGATCACGGCAAGGCTGTTGCTGATACCGGTCTTGAGTTCGGTGGAGTTGAACGCCTGCGCGAAGGCCGGCATGGCGTTGAGGGTGAGGATGGCAGCGGCCGTGAGGATGGCGGGCAGCCGCGAACGGATTTTTCGACTGGTCTGTTTGATGAGCTTCATACGCGTTTGTGTTATTGTTGTCTGTCGTCAGCGGCTTCTCCGCCGAACACGCGATGACAATCTCACAAGCGCGCGAAGGGCTGGTGTATGTCCAACACAACATGCGCGCACAGTCCGGGCTACAAATCAGGGATGAACAAAACAACAGACCTGACGAAGCTCACCAAACTCCACGAACTGACCTCCCTGCTGCCGCGCGAAATCCGCGGCCAGTCCCACGCGCTGCCGCGCATCATGTCCGCGGTGCGGCGCGGGGAACTCGGATTGACGAAGCCCGGTCGTCCGCGCGGAAGTTTCCTGCTGCTCGGGCCAACGGGCGTGGGAAAAACGGAAACGGTGGTCGTGACGACAAGCCAGATATTCGGCGCGGGCCAGTTGTTCCGATTCGACATGAGCGAATTCCAGAATCAGGAAGCGCTCGGCCTGCTGCTTGGCGCTCGACTCGGTGAAGTTGGCTACCTGGGCGGCGTGCGCGAACGCGCGGCGGAAGGTTCGCTCTTGTTTGACGAAGCGGAGAAGGCCCATCCGCGTGTGTTGGACATCCTACTGCAACTGCTCGACGCGGCGCGGATTACTGTTGCGACCGGTCAGACGCTGGACTTCAGCGGCTTTTACATCTGGCTCACGTCAAACATCGGCTCGGCGGAATTAATGAGCCTGCAACACTCGAACGACGCGACGCTGGAGCGCCACGTTCTCACACGAGCACAACAAACCCTGCGCCCCGAAATCTTCGCGCGTGTGAACGAGAAGCTCGTGTTCCATCGCCTGAGCTACGAACACCAGTTGGAAATCGCGGAGAAGTTCCTGTCGCGAGAGATCGAATTCCTCGCCGCGCGCGGTCACAAACTCGAACTCGACAAGACCGCATTGCCGTTCCTTGTGCGGAAGGGATTTCATCCGAAGCTCGGCGCGCGCCCAATGCGCGATGCCGTTGAGAGGCTGGTCGGTGACGCGGTGAGCGAGTGCCTGCTCGATGTGCGGCCTGCGTGCGGCGTGCTGGCATTGGATGACACGCGGGACTGTCTCGCCGTTCTGTGACTCAACCGAGGTAGAGATACAAATACGGCTCGCCGATGTCCTTCTCCGGCTTCAGTGCGCCCAAGTCGCGTTTTCGCAATTGGGCGCAAACGCGACGAACGGCTTTCCGCTTCACGGGATTCTTGGGCAGGCGCACGAGCAGACAATCCGCGAACTGGTCACCCGCCTTGCTCTCGTAGATGTCGGGCGCGATCACCTTGGCCGCGCCAGCGTGGTATAGCTGCTCAACGAATTTCTCCGCGTCGCGTTCGCGTTTGAATCGTCCGAGCGAATGCCCGATTTGCGGCCCGCCATTCCGATGCAGCCAGGATCGGGCTTCGCAGTAGTGCGGCTTCTCCAGAAGCGATTCGATGAACACGCGGAAGATGTGCTGCTGCATCACGCCATTCTTGGGCGGAATCTGTGCGGGTGCGCCGCGAAATCTTGGCAGGGTTTTGTCCTTCGTTGCGGCTTCACGATATTGCTCGGCGGTGACAACTCTGCCGTGAAGGTAGAACCGTTCGGAAAGAAGCGTCCCGTCCCGCAACCAGATTCGGTTGCGCCCGCAGAATTCGCCGCGCACGGTGGACACCTCCATCTGAAGCTGGCCGTTGTCGTGCCACGCCCGTTGGAGACCCGTGCCGCGCGTCATCTTGTATTTGCCCAGCAACCGGCCTTGTTCATTCCATTGCCGGCAAATCCCGTGCAGCAGGCCGTTTTGGCAGGGTTCTTCGGAGGCGAGCCGCCCGTTCTTGTGCCAGGTTCGGTGCAAACCATGCCGGCGACCATTTCGCAAGCGGAGTTCCTCGCGAAGCAGCCCGGCTCGATAAAAGTGTCGCTGAATGGTGGTGTTCACCACGCGTTTTCTGCATCAGACCGACAGCCCCACCGTCCGGCCCTGTGCGCCATTAAACACGCTTTGGCGCGGCAGAACCAGCGTTTTTACCACAATGACGGGATGTTTCCAACTCGGCAAGCCGAAGCGAATCGGGTATCCACCCCATTGTGGGGCTTCCTTGACTCTGACCAGCGACAGTTTCCCGCGATGAAAACCTAAGCGCAAAAGTCCCCGGTGGTGGCGGGCGGGTCGAAGGAGGAACGGAAGCGCGAGCGTCTAGCGGAGCGACCCGTAGTATCCTTGACGCGCCCGCCGCCGCCATACAATCAACCGGGGTATCATCGCGTTGTCGGTGCGACCAGCCGAATGGTCTGCAAAATATCCAATCAGTGATTGGAACATTAGGGATACGACAATCGCGATTGACGAATCTGTCGTTTCGCAATTGATGACACGCTTCTGCTTCGGTCTGCGGTCGGTGAGCAGAGAAAGTGGAGCGCAGGCGTAGTGACGGCTGGAACGAAGCCGGAGCGCAATGCCGCCGCCGAGCCGCAGACGGAAGCCCGCCGCGTTCGCGGCATCCCCGGCGAATGCCCACTCGTGACGAGCGCGCGGATTTGCGTAGTGGAACGGGCGTCGTCGAATGGCAACAGGGCGACGGCCAAGCCCGTGCGACGAAGCAAACCGCGCGTTGGTCACCGCAGCGAAGCTCCAATGGGTTGTCGAGCGTGCGGGCTTTTTGCCAGCAAAACAGAGTTTTTCACAATGTCCCATTTTCGCCGAACTACAACCTCTGCAATGGTGGGATGCAGTGAGGTTTCGGCGTAAGCTTGCTACGTGCGGCGACAAATGTTTTAATCACGGTCAATGAATGTCGCAGCGACCAGGCTTTCAGCAGCCGTCATTCCGATGGCGGCATGGCGGCATTTTAGACCGATGGTGCTCCGAGCGGTGTCGTGGTCGCCGCAACTTCCCAGCCACCAGGTCCTACTCACTCCAACCAGCCAATGAATATGAAAAAAACGTATTGCCGTGCTCTGTTCGCCGTCGTTGTTCTCGCCATCGTCAGCTTGTCCATTTCTGGTTGCAGCCCGACACAGGACAAACCGGAAACAAAAAACAATCCGCCAGCCGAATCGAAACCAGAATACCGGCTGCTGGCGGTGTTGCCGTTGAGTGGCAACCTCGCGGCCATTGGGACGCCGAAACGCGAGGCAATGGAACTGGCCATCGAGCAAGGGAAAGCTGCCTACCCAGATGTCAAAATAGCAGTGGATTTTCAGGACAGCCAGGGCACTGCGAAAGATGCGATTTCGGTCATCAATCAGGCTTTGGGCACGAAGCGGCCCGACTTCATGTTTATTGATCTGACGCCGATTGTTGACGCTACCCTTCCAATTGTTGACGCCAACCACATTTTGACCTTTGCAGGTTCCGCGCAGGCTGGCCTGACCAGCCGGAGCGAATATTTGTTCCGCGTATTTCCCGGCGGTGATCAAGAGGTTCAGCTCATCCTCAATTATCTCAGGCAGAGTAAGCCCAAGGGGGTTTATGTCATTCACGCCAATGAGCTGTATGGCAGATCGGTTGATCAAGCGTTGGCAAAATACCGCGATGAAATTCACATTCTCGGGTCTGAAGAGTATGCGCTCAGTGACAAGGACTTTAAGACCCAGTTGACCAAAGCGAAAGAATCAGGTGCGGATGCAATTGTGCTTTTGGGCTATGGCAGTGAATACGCCACGTTGCTCCGTCAGGCCAAAGAACTCGGCATTCCCTCGGATCATTTTGTCGCCAATCTCGGCGGTGTAAACATCGGGGTGATGCAGCTTCCCCCGGAAATGACTGAGGGCATGGTTTTCGCCGGCCCCGCGTTCGCACTGCGAGGTGACAATATTGACAGCTATCCCCCACAGCAGAGGCTAGTGGATGCGTATAAACAGAAATTTGGTAAGGCTCCAGATTTTCGCGTCGCCTTCGTTTACGATACGATCATGCTGCTATTCCGAGCCGCCCACGACAGCAAGACGATCGAAGAGATCAGAGCTCAACTTCGCAACGTCAATGGTTATGAAGGAGCCTCCGGGCGCATCAGTATTTCTGACACGCGGGATGCGGTGGTGGAACTCGTGCTCGGCAAGTATCAATCGGGCAAACCAGTGAAAATTACCGCAAATTAACAAGCTCGTAGGAATGCCGGGAACATGGAGTTGCGCCTGGAACAAAATCTCAAGCTCTCGGTAGTCGAGTGTTACAACCGACTCGCGGGAATGTATTCCCAGCGCACCCGACCGGAGATTCGCGACCGCTACCTGAAGCCGCTGCTCGCTCTGCCGGCCGGCGCTCGAATACTTGACGCGGGTTGTGGGACGGGGCACGACGCTCTCGTTTTGGCCGAGGCTGGCTACAGCGTTAAGGGCATTGACCTCAGCCCGGCGATGTGTGCCATTGCCCGGAAGAACCTTGCAAAGTTTCCGGCGGTGGAAGTGGTGGAAGGTGACAGCGAAAGCGCTCAGCTCGGCGATGCACGTTTTGATGCTGTGCTCTCGGCGCTGGAGATATTTCATCATGACGACCCGGAAACGACCCTAAAGAAGTATGCCGACCTGCTCAGAGCGGGTGGCATTTTGGTTGTGGTGACCAACCATCCCGTGCGCAACATGCTGATCCATCCCGAGAACGACTATTTTGCCGAGGGTCTGGTGTGGGAAGACTGGGGAGAACAAGGGAAAGTGCCAAAGTTTCATTGGACTCTGCGCACTTATATTTCGGCAATCAAGCGGGCGAATTTACGCATCACAGCGATTGAAGAGCACCAGCCCTCGCGGGATTTGGCTGCCGTGCAGGATTCTGCCGTGACTATCCGCGCAGCCTACCCATCGCTCATCACCTTCATTTGCCAAAAGTAAATGGATGCCAACAATGATGCCTTGTTTCAATGGTTGGCTTCCCGCGACATCGGATTGCCAAATCTTGCCCAAAAAGCGACAGGTGATGATGTCGAGCCGTTCTTGGAAGCACTTCTTTGGGATAGCGCAACCAGCTTTGTTAATAAACCACTTCGCGAATTAAAATGCGGACATTCAAAGGCGAACGAGTTTATCGAGTATTTTAGCTATCCTCTTCATTCTCATTTCAAGGCGCACAAGCAGCCGGGTAAGCCGTGGATTAGCCAGTTTCCGCTTTTCTTCCGCAGTGGAAAGGATATCCAAGAATCGCTAGAGATAATGGCGCGCTATGCGACTCTTTATGGAGGACTGCAAGCCCACTTGACTGGATTTTCTTTCAGCGGATTTGCAAATAACGAGAGCTTAAAGCCAATGCCTCGTTACATGGTTCTGAATCTCGATGAGCAGTCAAAGCAACACCCTCCTGATATCGAATTCCGAAAAGATGAAAGTGATGTGGTTGTGATCACAGCACGCCTGCCTGCTGGAGAGGCTATCGCATTACCACACTTGGATCAGATAAAGGACCGATACACGACTTCTAAAGAAGCATTTCCACTACTGGATAACGATTTTGAACCGGCAAACGCCAAAGCTTTCTGGGGATGGTTTACGAAAGTCACGGAAAGTGAATCGTGCAAAAATTCGTTTAATCACGTTTCCAAAATATCGGAAAGAATTGCTCCAATGTTGGTAGATAGCCTCACTGAAGATCTTACCAAAACAATGCAAGTTGTCCCGGATGATGCTCGTAAATTGGCGGGACAATTGGCCACATTCACAACTTGGAACTTTCTGTTGGGATTCAAGCGTATCGTCTATATCCCTTACCGGACACTTGAACCTGAAGAGAGCACACTGCCAAGCATTAGGTCCTGGGCGGGAGTCATCCTTTGTCTGAAAGACAGCGTTGACTTAACTAGAGAAGCGATCCCTTTTTTGACGCAATCGGGATTGGGAGAGCAAAATCCCGATTTACATTCAGACCTAACTCAACTAGGTCCGCTGATTGCTGCGATAAAGCTGCTAGTCGATGTTGCCACGTCTCGCGCAAGCATCGGTGACTGGAAATACTCTCAGACAGAGTTTATTCACCGCCAACACGCTCAAGCCATTCGGTATGGTTTTGAACATGAGATAAGGACACTTCAAGGCGCTGTCCAACTGGCAATCCCCAATGGGCCAATTCCTGAGCAATTGGCTCATGAACTTAACGTCAGCTTGGAGATATCAAGGCTCGTTTGGGAGGCATTTATGGAGCCGGCTGCAATGTATTCTGTCCCTAAATTGATTCAGGAACTAGAGAAATCGCTGACGTGGTCGGGATTTGGTCTGTCGTTTGAAAAGAATGACGATTTTGCTCCCAGTGAAATTCCCCAACCTCTCCGTTTCGCGATGGCGGAGCTTTGCCGGAATGCGGAAAAGTATTCAACTAAGACGGGATCACTGCAAGTTAAGGCGGCGTCCGTATCGCTCCACTCGAAAACTAACGGTGGAATCACGATCCGCATCTCGAATGTGACGAGCAAGCCAGACGTGTCAATAGTGTGTGAATCAGGAGAGGACTTCGATTCGCAGCAGTCAGGTCGCTTGGGTTTATTCTTGGTTGCACGGGTAGTCTGCAAGCTCCTACGTGGGCGCTTTACATTTACAATTGTCAACGGTCAAGCGACTGCGCTGGTGGATTTGCCGTCTTGGTCATAATCACAAATTCAACATGAGCGAGAAAACCGTATTCATCAGTTACAGACGCGATTCAATAGGCAAGTGGTTTGCACGATCCTTGAAGCAAGAGCTTCACCACAGTGGCTACGATGCATTTTTGGACGTTGATTCTCTTGAGTCAGGACCATGGAAAGATCAAATCCAGATGCAAGTTGCAAAAAGAGCACACTTCCTCTTGCTTTTGACTCCAGGGGCGCTGGATCGATGTGCAGACCCGGATGACTGGGTTCGCAAAGAGTTTGAAGCCGCCAAGGGTTCAGAAAGAAACATCGTTCCCATTCTGGAAGAATCCGTTGACACAAAAGCTGCGAGTGCATCCTGCCCTGAAAGCATGAAAAACGTATTTGACCTTCAGAAACACAAAATTACCAATGCGAAATTCAATGACGACATTAAGGAGCTCGTGAGCCGTTACATTCCACCCCACAAAGCACCCACGACAACACCTGAATTGATGCCCACTACATCAGTAATCTCAACACCTCTTGTTAAAGATTCCGTCACTCATTCGGTCATGCCTCCTCGGGCACTTATTCTCGAGGATCAAAGCATCATTTATGAACCCCTAGAACAACGGCTTAAGCAGATTGGTTTCTCGGTGATTGTGGTGGAGACAGGTGCCGAAGCAAGACGCGAGCTAGACAGGGATGAAAACTTTGAACTGGTCATCCTTGATCTCCAGCTAGACGAACACTTTTCAGGACATCAAATTATTGCTTACTGTGAGAGTAAACCCCTTCCGAAAACTTGCGCAAAAGTCGTATTCACCGGCCACCCTAGTGAAAAAGACCGAATTGACCAAACCAAATGGGAGTTAATTGAAAAGAATGAAACGGACAAATTGCTAAAACTCGCGACGCGAGTCCGCGCCCGTTATGGCGAACGAATGCAAGCAAGTCAGCAAAAGTAGCGAGCAACCTACATGAGCCTCGTATTTCAACTCCTTGCAAACGCCTTGGTCAATGCTGCGATGTTCGCAATGTTGGCTGTGGGGTTTGGGTTGATTTACCGCAGTATTCGGGTGTTTCATCTGGCTTACGGAGCCATATTCCTTCTATCAGGCTTTCTATTTCATTTTTTGGTTACAGTCGCAGGGCTTGGTTGGTGGATTGCCGGAATTGCTACGGTCGCTATGAGCGCGCTTATTGGCTTGGCGCTGGAGGTCGGGTTTTACTCCAAATTTTACCAGCGCGGCGTGCCCAACGCGACCGTGATGGTAGCTTCGCTAGGGCTGGGGTTGGTCATCGAAAACGCGCTCGCCCTCGGCTACGGGAATGAAATTCAAACCCTGCCGCGCGATGCGGCCCGAACTGTATCGCTGGGTTCGGCATCATTGACATCCATCCAACTCGGTGGGATGGCGGTTTGCGTAGCGATGCTGTTTGGGTTGGCGGCGGCGCACCGGTTGCGTTTTTTCAAAATTCTGAAAGTGATGGGAGAAAATCCAGAGTTGCTGGAGATTCATGGATGGAAGCTACCTCATTACCGATTGGCTGCCGTTGCCCTCGGCACGGCCATCGCAGCAGTCCCCGCGTGTTTTACAATGCTGGATGTGGGCATGGATGTGCATAGCGGCATGAACTATGTCTTGATCGCCGCAGTGGCGGTGTTGGTAGGTGGCGTGACGCGGATGGATGCCTGGGTTCTCGGTGGCGTTGCTCTGGCGCTGATCCAAAGTCTCGTCGTTTGGAAACTTTCAGCTAAATGGATGGAACTGGTGGCGTTTGTGATTCTTCTGGTGATCTTGCTATTCCGGCGAGGCGGTTTCCTCGGCGTTCGTCTGCGGACGGAGGAATTATGAATGTTCAACCATCAGCACGCTCACCTGTCGGCGCACGGCAGAGTATGAAAACACTCCTGCCGTGGGCGGTTATTGCCAGCTTGGTGGCGGTGCTGTTTGCGTGGAGTCCCGGTTACATTTCTCATCTCCTGGTGATGTTGGGGATTTACCTGCTGTTGGCGTATTCACTGAATTTGGTAATGGGCTATGGCGGGCTGATCGTTTTCTGTCATGGGCTTTTTTACGGAATCGGGGCTTATGCGTATGCGCTGGCCCGCGTGCGGCTGGTCGCCACAGATCCACAAGCGGCAGTTCTGTGGTGGGCGCAAGGCTGGTCGTTTTTGCCAGCCAGTTTGTTTGCGGTGGTGACAGGTGCGGTGGTCGCCGCACTGGTTGCCTGGGTATGTCTGCGATTCAGGGGCGAACAATTCATTTTTGCGACCCTCGGTTTTCAAATGATTTTCTTTGTGGTTCTCTACAACTGCGTGGACTTGAGCCGCGGCCCGTCCGGGATTTACGGAATACCACGACCCTCATTGTTTGGATGGTCGGTTACGAAGCCTTGGCAATACTCCCTACTGGTGGGAGTCGTTGTGGTCGGTGTGCTGCTTTTCCTTTTCCGCCTGTATCGCTCACCGTTCGGCCTCGTGCTGCAAACCATGCGGGAAGACGAGCGGGCTGCCCGCGCGATGGGCGTCAATACGAACGAAATTGCGTTGCGAGCTTTTGCCGTGGCTGGAGGCATTGCAGCACTGGCAGGTTCGCTCTATGCGGGCTACGTCACCTACATTGATCCCTCTTCATTTTCTCTGGAAGAAAGCATCTTCGTGGTGATCTTGTTGATGCTGGGAGGGAGTGGAAACATTCGTGGCCCGTTCATCGGCACAGTAATTATGCTGGCTTTGCCGGAAGTCTTGCGATTCGTCGGGCTTCCCGACGCGGTCGCCGCCAATGTGCGGAGAATGATTTACGGAGCGGCATTGGTGGCGTTCATCTATTGGCGTCCAGGCGGCCTGGCCGGCACAAAAACAAGGCATAGCCAACCATGAATGATACTTGCCTAAGCATTGAAGGAGTGCGCAAGCGTTTTGGCGAAGTTGAAGTGCTCGCTGGAATAGACGCACGTCTCCGCCGGGGACGAATCACCGCATTCGTGGGGCCCAACGGAGCGGGCAAGACAACCCTCTTTAACGCCATCACCGGTGAATTGCCGTTGGATAGCGGATGCGTAGTTCTCAATGGAAGGGGCATCAGTGGGTTGCCCGCGTGGAATATTGCGGCAATGGGGGTTGGCAAGTTGTTTCAGGACGTGCGGGTGTTTCGCAATATGTCAGTGATCGACAATGTCGCTGCGGCAACCGTGTCGAAGGGAGGGTTGGAAATTGTCAGCGGCTTTCTCAAAACCGACGCTCAGGTGGAGAAGGCCCGGCGCAGTGCCCGGCTGCTCCTGGAAGAAGTCGGGGTAGAAGGGCGATTGGATGGGCCGGCGGGAGAACTATCGTGGGGAAATCAGAAACTCGCGGCGGTCGCCCGACTATTGGCGGGCGACTTTCAGGTCGTGTTACTGGATGAGCCGGCGGCGGGCGTATCACCGACCACTGTCGAAAGCCTGAAACGCCTGATCCGTCGCATGGCCCTTGAGAAGGAAATGACGGTGGGTTTGATTGAGCACAATACGAATTTCGTGAAGGATCTGGCCGATTGGGTCGTCGTCCTGAAGGAAGGGCGCGTATGCGACGAAGGACCTGCAGAGCAAGTGCTGCATAAGCCGCAAAACTTCGAACTGCTTTGTGGACTATGAATGACGCGTCAAACAGCAAACTGGTGCTCGAAGTTGCGGATCTGTCCGCAGCTTACGACGGGCGTCGTGTGCTCAACAACGTGAGTGTAAAGATCAGCGAGGGTGAAAGCATGGCATTGATCGGACCCAACGGCTGCGGGAAGAGCACCTTCTTGCGCACGGTTGCTGGTTTACTTGCGGCGCAGAGCGGGAATGTGCGGTTAAATGGAGTGCTGATCGGGCAGCAATCGGTGTCACAACGGATTAACCATGGTTTGGGCTACCTAAAACAGAGTAGAAACGTTTTTGAGGGGCTCACCGTTGTCGATAATCTGGTGCTGGCTGCAAGAGCAACCGATAAGAAACCGGCAGCGGAAAAGCGCCGTCAGGAAATACTTGAGATATTTCCGATGCTGTCACACAAGCTAAATACGAGAGCGGGCCTGCTTTCGGGTGGACAAAAACAATCGCTCGCGGTGGCAATGGTGCTCATGCGTCCGGCGCGAGTGCTCCTATTGGATGAGCCGGTTGCTGGGTTGTCGTCCGCGGTTGGAAATGAACTGCTGCTGGCCCTTCGCCGAATCCAAGAGGCCATGGGGTTTGCAGTGATCATCGTCGAGCACAGACTGGCGTTAATTCAGCCGCACATAAGCCGCGTTCTGGTGATGCGCGAGGGGAACTTCGTGGACGACACACGCGAAACGCACCGGATGTTAGATGCGGCCTGGGTTTCGGCGCATTATGAAGCGCACATGAAGTAGGCGGTATCGAGATGGGAAGTTTCAGTTTCACCTTTATTCTTCGGCTCTAACACATCAAACTCCAATACAGAATGAACTCGCTTGCGAAGATAAATGATTTTCTTTCAAGTCTAGTCCTCAAAACAAAATGGCCGGTTGGCGGTTTGAGTCTTTGTCTGATCGGCCTTGCAGGATCGGGTTGTCACTCCGTCGAATCACCTGTGGCAAGCGGGGTTGGGCAAGTCGCCAACAGCAGCGCATTGAGTGCAGAGCAGACCATCATCAAGGGCCTGTGGCAACAGACGGACCAAGTTATCGCCAAAATGGGCCGCCCCCAACGGCTCTACAAGGTTGTCCCGGCGAAAACAGCCTTGATCGTTGTGGACATGCAGAACGGATTCTGCCTGCCAACGGCTTGCATCGAAATTCCCGACAGTCGCAAGATTGTTCCCAACATCAACACCATCGCCGCCGCCTGTCGCACAGCGGATATTCCAGTTTACTGGATACGGCTGAACAATTCCTCTAGTTCAAATACTGCGGGACTATGGCCGCTTTTTCAACCACGCTCACCGAGTTCGCCTGATCGGCCAAATCCTCCAGAAGTTTTTCAAGATTCTGGTCCGGCAACCGAGGTTTACAAGGAACTCTTTGTAAACGACAGCGTGGACGTTCAAGTTTCTAAGAATCGCTATAGCGCATTGATTCCAGGTTCTTCGAGCCTTGGAAAACTTCTGAAAGATGCCGGTCGGGATACCCTTATTGTCACAGGCATCGGAACGGACGTATGTTGCGAGTCCACAGCGAGGGACGCTATGATGCTGGATTTGAAGGTGATATTTGTGGCGGATGCTACGGCAACCGTTAACCCTGTTTTTCATGAAGTTACCTTGATGCATGTGAAGATGTTTTTTGGGGATGTTGTTTCGACGGAGGAACTCCTCGGCGAGGTTCGAAACATCAAAAAGTGAGCGCGGGTTGTGTGAACAGAAGATCCCGCGTTTGGGTTGCGCCAGTCTTTATGGCTCTACCACTTCTTTGGCGTATAGCACAGACCATTCGGCAACTTCCTGAACAAGGTCGCTGGCGATCTTTTCGCTTAGGTTGAGAACCTCGACCGACCAAGCTCCGGGATTGGTGGCTCCTGTCTTCTGAGCGTTGTTCAATTGGTCAGTCAATCTGATGGCATCGCGCAAGCGACCGCCGGGCTGGGGGTCTGTTTCGCGGCCACCGAGAATTGTGCGCACTACAGCCGAGCGGTCAGCCAAACGGCGACATTCTGACTGGAAACGAATGCCATTCAAACTCGCAACGGCAGCGGGTAGCAACGCGGCGAGGAAAACCAACCACGGCGTTGCCGTATGGAGGTTGTGCGACCACGCGGGTGGAAAGAGCTTTAAGAGGTCAGCCAGAAGGATGACGACATCTAGGCCCACAGCAATGATCACTGCGACATTCATCCGCTTCCCCCAAGATTCAGCAAATGCGTGAAGCCGCGACATCGTGCGGGCATTCCGGCTGTGGTAGGCAATTTGCCCGCCCAACCATTTGTCGCGAACGTCGTCTAGAACCCCCTTTACGTCGGGTTGGATGGTTCGAACAGTGTAGGTTTTGCCTCCCTCAGTCGGGATCACTTCCGTCCGTGACAAAATAGCGGGTGGGACGGAGCGGACGATTGCCTCAAATAGCCAATCCACAGCACTTTGGCGAACCACGCGACTCGCGTATTGCGGTGGAGCAGCGGCGGGCGGTTGAAAGCCACCAACTCGTGGCAAATAGAAAAGGGTGCGCAATCGCTCAGCCAGATAGCGATAGTCCACAGACTTGTCATTCCAGTCGCCATGGTTGGCTTGATGCGTATTTCGGAAGATGAAGATCACGATGGTAAGTTTCAGTGCACCAAGAATAAGTAGCACAACGAAAATCGGAGAAACTGAGTGCTCTTTTGGAGGGGTAGTCACCGCCACACGGCCATTCGCCAAAGGAGGAGTGAGGGCAGTCTCCGCGACTTGATTGCCAGGTGGGGTGTTGGTTGCTTGCGGTTCCGATGCGGTCGAAGATCGGTCTGCGTTTCCAGCAAGAAGCAAATGGGCTTGGAGTACGTCCGCTAAGGGCTCAGTTGCCTCCGTGCGGGTCTTGCCCAACAACACCAAACTGAATGCGGCGAGGGCCACGGCTGCGACAGCAAGAACGTAATTCAAAACGAATGTGCCGCGATATAATCCCGAGTAGTGATAGTTCAGATGCGTAGCTCTTTGCCGGTAGGCGACGTAGGGCTCAAGCGGTGGATCAGATATTGGGTTTGGCGCATCCTTGGGACGAAACCAACCCACTACCCGTGCCCATAGGTTTTCCCGGAGCGATGTATGTCGCGCTGGCGTTTCAGTTGTGTTGGGTTGAAGCGGTGGAACCAGACCGCCATTGAAAAACTCGTCCAGCAAAGTTTCTCCGTGATCCTGCAACGCTGGTTTGCGTCCGCCATTGTGCGGGACAACGGGGCCTGACAATGCATCCGGGTCAGCGACTATGCTCGTGACCCACTCGCCGAGACGTGTTTGCCACGTCACTTCGCTGCTTGCCTCGGGATTGGAGGTCAGCGCAGCCATTACGTTGCTTCCCGGCTCCAACAGATGCACGCTGCCATTGATCGTGTGAACAAAAACCACAGGAAGGTCAAAAGCGAGGGCGGCATGAATTGTCTCCAGCGTTCCGCCAGCCTTCGCTTCATTGGCCGGATTAAGGGCGACAACCAGAATGTCTGCATGGCGTAAAAGCGCCATGGATTGTGCGCGGTACGCGCGGGCACGAAATGGCCTGGCAATGTCCCCAGCTTCCAAGCGACCGTCCAACGTAAGAACGTAAGAACAACTCGCTGCCAGCTTGTCAAAATCATTACGAAACTCAGGAGGGCGGCTGGCGCGGTATGCTGACACGCCACAAGGTAGAACGGCAGCAAATTCCCTTTGCACATGTTTGTTAGCGAGCTTTGACATGACGTCCATTGCCAGTGCGTCACCGCCCTCGGCCAAGCCGGTTACCAAACGTAAAGTGGGGAGCTTCTGCGAGTAATAGCGGGCAATTCGTGGAACTTCCCCCACAGGCACTCCAGGAGCGATTTCTGCAAGGCGGGTCGCCAAGATAGAAAACACTTCGGCAAGGGACATTGTCAGATGCTCGATGTTCTCAGGCAGGACGAGATTCCCAGCGAAGCCAATCCGCAATACGAGGTCTGGCGCGACAGGCATGCTTTGCAAGACCGCGCGAGCCTTGGTTTCATTTGACCCTGCGTTGCTGGTGGACAAGGAGGGATCGACGTTCATGTGTAAATTCTAGCAAACGCATCTGCGCCGAGCAATTCACAAGCACCGCTGAATTGGGGATAATTCTATCCCCGTGAACGAGAAGGCGATCATCAACCACAGGCTTCGGTCTGCGGTTGGCAAGCGGGGAAAGTGGAGCGAAGGACGGAGAGAAGCGTCTAGCGAATCGCAGCCGGAGTGAAACGTCCCGCCGCCGAGCCGCAGACGGAAGCCTGCCGCACTCGCGGCACGCCGGCGAATGCCCACTCGTGACGAGCGCGCGGTTTGCGGAGTGGAACGGGCGTGGTCGAGAGGGGGACAGGGCCGACCGGCAGCCCGTGGAGCGGAGTAAACCGCGCGTTGGTCACGGCGAAATCGGCATCTTCCGTGGTGGTCCGGTTCTCAATGTCAGCAGTGAAAACAGTCGCCCACTTCACGCGGCTCGCCCCGAGCTTCGATTTCCAAGGCCGGATGGTGCGCGTTGCGCGGGAGCAAGGGTAGCGGGATTGACGCCCGCCCAACGGCAAAGTTCGGCGTGGGTTTGTGGACCATAGTTACTGGGTCGTCGGCCCGGAGAAAGCAGCCCAGTTCGGAGGGCGTGGCGAACCGACTTTTTGCTGGCGGGAATGCCAGATCGGCGAAGACATCGCCAAGCTCGGTAAGAAATCCCGATGCCTGGATAAGGGGTCGTATCATTGTCGGGCCACATTTGGGGCAAAGTCCCAGGGTCAACACCAGCCCAGTGACAGACTTCCCTATGCGTTTTCTTGCCGTAGTTGGGCGGCCAGCAGTAGGGGTAGAGTCTCCCGGTCTTCAGCGCACGGATGACAGCCTTTTTCTTGATGGGAATACCAGCGTTCACCAGGCAGCGGTTCGTCCTCCCGGAAAGGCCGTTTGGAAGAAATTTGGATGTCATGGCTAGGCGCAAGGCTTCTATCTCAAGCGGCGTTGCGCTTTGGCGCGACTTTCTTGATCGGAAAATTCCTGTGCATTTCCTGGTTCGGTTCGCCCGCGATCATTGCATCCCAGGAAAGCGTCGCCCACTTGCCGCTGCCTTTCCCGAGGATGTGCCGGTCAACCATCCGGGCCGCAAACTGGAAGTCGTCCGATATTTTGACCACGACCAGCTTGCCGAAATTCCCGGCTCGCTTGATCCGCACGCCATCACCCTTCTTGTCGGGTGTGATGGTTTTCACTTCCACGAAATCATTGCCAAGCATGCCGTCCGAGCCTCGTGTCATCGGATTGTGCCGCTTGATGCCAAACATGATCTCCGCGAAAAGCTCTCCGAGTTCGCCTAGAATGGGCAGATGGCGTCCGGTGAGCTTCTTGTATTTCGCCGCCACTTCCACCAACTCCCCGAAGACCTCCACAATTCCGGGGCGAACCTTCCGGAAGTTTCCCGGCAGCAGTCGCCCCTTGGCGGAGTCGTAGAGATATGCGTGACGAAGCAAGACTCTGTCTTTCCGGGCTTCAGCCTCCTTGTCAGCAATCGACTGTGGTTTCGTGGTGGTGTTCATGATCGGGTCAGACTGACGGCGAACCAGCATCATGCTTTTCGCGGACCTGCTCTGTGGATGCCGGTTTGGGCGGCGAAAGATCAATGCGAAGTTCCTTCGCGATGCTGGCTATATCGCTCTCCGGGAAACGGGCGAGGAGGAATGCAATGAGATCATCTTGTCGAATCTGGCCGAAGACCATTCGATAGACCGCGAGCGACTTGCGCAAGATTTCAAGCCGGTTTTGATCCCGGCTCAAGGGTAACGCGGGGACATGTCGTTCAATCTTCGCGTCCCCCGGATAAATCCAAAACGGAGTCAGGTGCGTAGCGCCAGCCGGACGTTTGCTGAGCGCGTCGAGGAACATCTGCTCCCAATGGTCATTCGCGGATGATGAGATGCCAGTTTGGCCGTGGCGAGCTGCGAGGTTCTTGCGAACGGCATGTCCCTTGTAGCGATGAACCCGACCCTCACGTTGTTCCAAGTCAACGGGGTTGGATGGAAGATTCCAGTGCACCACAGCGTGGCAATAGGTGTGGAAATCCAGCCCCTCCTGTCCGACCGAAGTGGTTGCGAGCACAAACGGCCAGAACGGTGAGTTGAACGCAGTGCGAACCTGACCTGAGCGCACAAGCGATTTCTCCTCATCGGACTTTTCATCGCCAAAGCGGACCGCAAAGTGAATACGCATGCCCGGGCCTTCGCGGTTAGCGAGCACACCGTTTGATCCAGCGCGGATGTAATCGGGGCTCAGGCTTGCCGTTCGGAGGCTGATGGCTTCGACGGTAGCCTCAGCAATCGCACCGATGGTGTCCGTGGCAGGCTTGTCGAGCAGGCCCAGAGATTCACGCAAAACATGCTGGTATTCATCCAGCACCGCTTGAAGGCAGCCGTCGGTGCAGTATTCAAGGGCACGAAGCCAGTAAGGCTCTTCCCGGTTTATTCCCCGGAGAATCATCATTGCCTCGGGAAGATTGAAGAGGCGACCGAATGCCCAGGCAACCTGACCAGCACCATTCCGAAGGGCAAGGTCAACATCGCGAGATTCTTGATTGTGTCCGATGCAACTGCTCCGACGAAGTGACCGCAGCGCTGAGATGGCTGGCCCACCCATCGCAAGCAGGGCCAGAACCCGCGACAAATCCGTAGGTGGACGGCCTAACTTGTGGTCCAACGGAAGTTGGTTCTCGACCAGGGATCGAGCCATTGCGACGTGTTCGGTCCACGCCGTATTCTCATTTTCCTCACCTTCGGCTTCGTCCGCATCCTCCTCGGTCGAGCCTGACCAAATCGAAGCGAGGTCAGGCTGCTGCCACCAACTCTTGGCTTCGTCCAGATCATCTTTGAGGTCGAGCATTATTGGCGCGGCCCAATACCACGCTTCATCTTCAAGGCCCGATGTTGGATAGCCGTCGCATAACGCTTGAACATGCGGATCGAGCTTGGCACGGATGCGTTCCAGGACGGTTGGAACGTCCAGCGGCGTGGTTTTGTCAGCTACATCAAGAAACTCCAGCAACGGGTCAAACTGCCGGGCCAGGAAAGCGGACGGATAGAACAGTCCGAGCACTGGCATGCCCGTGAGTCGCCCCGCAGACTTTGCGAAGCGAAGGAGAGGGCGACGACGTTTGCGGGCCTCTTGAGTGTTCTGAGGGCGTGATTCAAAGGCAGTATGGATACGTCGTTCAACCTCGTAGCTCAGAAGCGACGCGATGGCTCGCGGAACGACGCGCCACGATGAAAATATGAGCCGCTTCGTAAAGTTCTGGAGTCCGGTTTCGGAAAACGGACCGCCAAGTTTGTAGTAAGGCAAGGCCGGCGGAATCCAAAGCAACTTCCAAACGCCACGCTCGATGGTGTCGGCCTGCAATTGTCGCAACCGGGCGTTGAGCGGGGCAATCGGTCCGTAGGCTTCGACCTGCTCCGGCTGCAAAAGCAAACCCTCCCCTGATTGAAGGGCATTGGCCAGTGGTCTGGCCAACTCCGACTCAAGCGCGTCATGGAAGGCATCCTTGATCTCATACTGATCCATGAAATTCAGGAGGTAGGGAGCAGACTTCCAATACTCCAACACGTCGCTCTGTTCGAGGAGACGGGCAACTTTCTGAAGATGGAGATAGGTTTCCACCTCCGCCGGATCAAGGTGCAGGTTTTCACACGGGACAACCTGCAACATGCCATTGCGGTCTTCCGAGGCGGCAAGCCGCTCGGTTCGACTCATCACCCGCCGCAAATTGTCCTCGACGAGGCGACCGATCCGCCGCAACTCATCCGTGCCGCCGTTTCCGAGCCGCAGGAGTTCCCGGCGGTATTCGGCGAGCAACAATTTGAACCGTTCGGTGGTCGGCGCGTCGTTCTGAAGGAACTTAACCGTGCGAAGAAAATCCTCGTAATGATCTTCGCCATCGTCACGCTCGGATTGGAGCGTGAGCATTTTGTAGGGCGTCGCGGAAAGCAGTAGCAGGCGGACTTCGGGGTGCTCGAAGAAGTCACGGGCGAGGCCGCTGGCCTGATCCGTTCCGTCAAGCAGGTGGCGAAACCGCTGGAACTCGTCCAGAATTACAAGGTCTGGCTCAAGTGCCGTCAAACAGGTGGTAGCCAGGAGTTCGCGCAATTCGCCGACGAGTTCTAGCCGCGCGCATCTCTCTTCCCATGGGATGTTCTTGCCTTGGCGAATACGGCCGAACTGCTCGCATAATTTATCAAAGCGAGAGCGCAGGGTTTCACGTCCTTCCTTCGCAGCGCTATCATCATGCAGCTTGAGGGAGCGGGCAAATTCATTTGCCAACGACTCGTCAATTTCATGCTCCAGCTCGAACCGCTGAACCCGCCAACGGAAGTTGTCAGGCTCGGCATTGCCCTGCAAAACGTTCAACGGCGCTTTGCCTCGGATTTTCCACGCGCGAGTTAATAGCCAGTAGATCAGCGCACGCTCATCCATCTGACCCAGCGACGACTTGAGATCGAAGGATGTTCCGGGCGTAAACGAAATGAAGTTGAGCTTTCGGTGCTTGAGGTCGCGAATCGTGACCGGCAGCAACGTAATGCGGGAGGCGATTTCAAAATTACCCTCTCCTGTCACATTCAGGCGATTGATGTTCTGGCGCGCGATCCCCGCGTTTGAGCAAATGTAAATGACGTCAATGCGCTCCACCTTATCCCAAAGATGGTCAATCGCCTTGGCGATGAGACCGCGGGCGACAAGGGTTTTCCCCAAGCCCACTTCATCGGCGATCAGGAATCGGCGCTGGCCGTCGGCATCCAGGAACAGCCGTTGATAGACATACTCGACCGTGTCACGCTGAAAGTCTTTCAGGCCGCGCAAGACAGCATCCACGTTGGGTCTGGTTGGTGTGCTGCTCATGTCTGGAGTTTGGCGCGAACGGCCGCAATTGCCGGCCAGATTTTCTCGAACCCTTGAGGCAACAAATCATGGCCGTTCGGGGCATGTCGCAAATCTTCGACAAGGCGAGCGATGTCCTCGATGCGGTGGGGCGAGCGATCGAGCGCCCGCATGAGGCATTCCAGCAGCGGAGTCGCAGCAGTATCTCCACGCTGCCCGTTGCCAGACAAGTCGCTGATGGTGGACTGTTCACCGGGTTCGGCAGGTGCATCGCCAAATAACAGCATGAGAAAGAGCTTCAGGACTGCTTCGCGATTGCTCAGGAGTGACTGAAGCACGGCGTCCTTCCGGGCGACAGGGGCGTTCACCAACGGGAGATTCAGGACAAAGCGGTGAGAGACGCGTGTATCCCCAGCCGCAGCTTCAACATGAAAGGCACAGAATGAGGTCAGGCTGACCAGCGTAATATGCTCGAAAGAGGCGAGTGGCGACTTCGTTGCGTTGATTGCTGCCGCGCAGTCTTCGGAAAGGGAAATGGGCCAGCATCGAATTTGGACCGCGCTCGATACCTTGAGCCGGGCTGCTGGTGGGAGGCAGAGCCGTAAAACGAACTCGTCGGCATTCGCACCCGATTCAACTCGGGCTTCAAGCGCAACCTGCGCAATCGCACGCGCGGCATCTTCAACCGCGCGTTCGAGTCGTTCCTTGACGGAATCGGGTTTGTTCGGTTCGCCGGGGGTGAATTCTTGCAGCAGGTCGAGGAACTTGAGCTGGCCTTTTTCCTTGCTCAGGAGTGCTTCAACACCCACACGGCTTTTCTTGCCCACCAACTCGGTGAGGAATTCGACGTTGCGAGAGAAGGCTGCATCAGTGGCGTTCGCCGAGCCGGTCAGCACGACGGAATTCCATCCTTGATCCACGACGTAAAGCTTCGCATGCAAACCCAGCAATGGAGACTCAGGTGCGGTGTCAGTGGCATTTTCTCCATCCGGTTCTGCCTCAGCACCGGTGTTCAAGGAGTAGAATTGGGAGAAATGCTTCAGGCGTTGTAGGGACAAGCTCTCCAAGGAATCGGAACGGGAGATGATGACGTTGTTGTCGCCCTCATTATCCAGCCGGTTGAGACATCCGAAGGAAAGGAACGGTGACACGACGAGAAGCCGGTCCGACCGTCGTTCCTCGAATGGCCATGAATCTGCCCCCTCGATGCCCAATGGCCAAAACTGAAGGTCGTGAAATCCATCGGGCAATTCAAATTCCACTTTGAGAATCTCGCGGCGGATGAGCCGGATCATTTGTTTGACCCGCTCCGGCACGGGCCGCAGCGCCAGTTTGGGCAGCGCAGAGAGAAACTCGCTGAGCGGACGATTTCGCGAATAGGCGCGCTTTCGATCCTGAAGTGTCCCTTCCAGCACGAGCGCGGTATCCCACGAGCGGTCAAAGGTGAGATTTCGACTCAGGCAAAGAAGCCGATAGCGAACCGGCTCGTCAGGAGCGGTGTAACGGAGAAACCACACCTTGGGATGAAACGCACCACGCTCGTCTTGGGGCATTGCTTCAAACACCGAATCTTCGAGATAGCTGTAAAGCAGTTTATGCGCGGACGGAATGGCAATGCGCCCCGCCTGGCAGAACAACGCCATGCGATCCGCGTTGCGTCGGATGGCGGCGAGCAGCGCGTGCGGATTGGCGGTAGGTCGTCCCGATTCGTCTTCCCAATCGAAAAACGTGAACGCGACCGGGGCGGTCAACAGCGCCAGCAAATCGAGTGTGTAGGTCGTGCCGACCGCTGCATCCAGCGAATACCCATCCGGTGGCCGGAGACAGTCAAGGAGCTGACGGCGATCTTGCGGCTCAAGCATCTGGACCTTTCTGGCCGACGAGAATGTCGCCGATGATGGTTTTCGCCTGCCGCCAGCGGTAGTCGAGACGACCTGCGCCTGCCGCCCCGTTCCAATTTCGGAGCGCGTCACGGTTGTCGAGACGGGCGAGCTTGCCCTTCAGCGAACGCTCCCGACCGTGAATCAACTGGCGCGCCTTGTCCTGAGATTTGATGCGGCTGGCGACTGCAGGGGCAAGCGCGAGGGTCAGCCAACTATCCACGAATGTTCGCGTGTGGATTGAGATGCGAACGGTTGGATCGTTGGTCACGACGGACCAGAATTGCTTCCGATCCCAGCAGGCCAAATCACTTTCCCGTGCCTGGAGACTTTCCGCCCACTCTGTCAACTCACCCTGATATTGTTTGGCCAAATCCTTCCTCTCCGACTTTTCCGCGAGCATGAAGTTGTAGAGCAACGCCGCTCCGTGAATGGCTTCGGAGAAATTGCGGGCGTGCTCAAGCTGCCCGCGAATCGCGGACGGGAACTGGGCGAACTGTGGATGAAACCACGGATACTCCGCAGTATCATCATCACGCCCTTTGTCCACCAGGAAGGCCAGCAAGCTGGCCGGCACGCTGGCCATGATGCGCTCACGCAAATAATCGGCCTCGATGCGCTGGAGCGAAAAGTTGGCCTTTTCAGGAAAGCTGGCCGGTGCGTCCGGCAGGCCCGTGTGCCAGTTGGGGAGAATGGTCACGGGCGCATCCGTCTCCTCGCTCCGACTGCGGGGTGTCATGACGCGGTAGAACCGGTCGAGTGAGCGATGGAATTGATCCTGTGAACCGTGGGCAAGCCGGATTTTCCAAGTGCCCAGCCCAAGCCAGTAAATGTTACTGGGAAGACGCTTGAGGCCCGCTCGCGCCTCGATGCCGATGACACCCTCGCCCTGGCCGCGATGCGAACGCGCCAGCGCCTCGATCAACTGGATTTCAACCTTGCGCGCCTCGTTGGCAATTCGACTTGATCCAATCTTGCGCCGCTCCAAATCCAGATAGATCCATGGGATGAAGAGGAAATAACGTGCGCGGGTTTGCACCGTGCCCGTGCCGGGGAAAAGCTGGTCCGCCAGCGCATCGCGAATCGCGCCGATGCCAAGTTCATCGCGGGTGTTCTGCTCCTTGAACAAGTCCACCACGTCGAGCATCTTCCGCCGCT
>CALMTT010000613.1 GCA_937872615.1 uncultured Verrucomicrobiaceae bacterium
CTCGTCAAGCCGCTCATCGCGCGGTACGGGGCGCTGCCCAGCAGCGGCTGGCCGTGTTGCCCACGCAGGCGCTGGTGCTCATGAATGACGAGTTTGTCGAGGAACAGGCCGCCTACCTCGCCAAACGAGCCGCTGCTGACACGCTCGAAGCCACCGTTCAGCGGATGTTCATGTTCACGTTAGGCCACGAGCCGTCGAAAGAGCGCTTGGAGCAGTCACTCGCCTTTGTGAAGACCCGCGACGCCGCTTCCAGCCGCGATCAGGCCCTCACGGATCTGGCGCATGTGCTCTTTAATAGCAGCGAGTTCGTTTACATCCGGTGAGGGGCGTCGGTGGACGCATTTTGCGCTCGGCACACTCACTCGGGCGCAAGAGCGGGGGCCGTTGCGGATTTATTCGTGACAAAAGAGGGGCGACTGCTAGTCTCGCCCTCCTGTTTTTCAAAAATTTCGTTCGTGAGCCGCCCGGCCCACCCCAGCCAGCCTTAGACTTTCAGTTAAAACTCTCCGTGGAATCCGTCTGAATCGCATGAAGCTCCATCTTCGCGTCACGCTCGCCTCTCTTGCCGCCTGTGTCTCCGTTCTCGGCCAGGCACCGACACCACCACCTGCACCCGGTGCGCCGCCCGCGGCTCCCGGCGCTGCTCCGGCCGCCCCCGGTGCGCTGAATATCCAGCAGGAGACCGAGGCGCTCATGAACGAGGCGGTGAAGCTTTTCACCGAGGCCAAGTATCAAGAGGCCCTCGCGAAGATCGCCCAAGCGGAGAAAAACCTGAACAACAAGCCCTTCGAAGGCATCCTCTACGCCAAAGGCGCGTGCTTCTTCAACCTCGAGGACTACGCCAAGGCCATCGAATCGCTGGAGCTCTACGTGAAGGAATTTCCTGAAGGCGGCAGCATCACCGATGTGCGCATGGCTCTCGGCCGCGCCTACATCAAGTCCAAACAGGGCGACAAAGGCGTGGCGGTGCTGAAAGAAGTCGTCAGCAAATCTCCCGAGAAGAAGGCAGAGGCCGGTCTGATCATCGCCGACCTCTACAAGGCGGAAAGCAAGACCGACGAGGCCCTGCAAATCCTTTCCGCTGTGCTCGCGGATGGCGTTCGCAGCCCCGAATCGATCCAGGCGGCCATGATGGCCTCCCAGCTCTACGTGGCCAGCGGCAAGCTCGAGGAAGCCAGCGCCCTCATGGACAAGGTGCGGAACTTTGCCTCCGGTGGCGACAACATCGCCCAGATGAACAACATCTACCTCCAGCTCGGAGACCAGATGATGGAGAAAAAGTCCTACCAGGACGCCTTGAACGCCTACCAGCTCGTCCGCCGCAAGAGTGAGATCTCCCGCATTCAGAAGGAGCAGGTGAGCAAAATCGAGCAGCGCCTCAAAACGGCCAAAGGAGACCAGAAAGCCGAGTTTGAAGCGAGGCTGAAGGCCGCCCAGGAAATCCTTGGCGAGATTGAAAAGCGCACGGATTACGATGCCTCGCTCTATTATCGACTTGGCCGCTGCTACTTCGAAATGGGCCAGCCTCCCGCCGAAGGGGCCGCCGGTGATCCCAGCCGCCTCTGGCAGTCCATTCTGGCCTTCAACACCATTGTTGATGAGTTTAAAGACTTCCCCCAGCGTGACAGGTGCATGTACGGCCTCATCATGGTGAATGCCGCCCTGAAACGCATCCCGGAGGCCCGTGCGCTTTGCGAGAAGTTCATCGAGAACTTCCCTGACAGCACCGAACTGGGCCAGATCTCCGAGATGTACGGCATGCTCGCTTACCAGAACGGTGATCTGCAAGCTGCGGCGGACGCTTTTGACCGTGCCAAAGGCTTCCCCAAGGCGGACAAAGAACGTCTCATGTACCTCAGCGGCATCGTGCAGTTCGAGTTGCAAAAATTCGAGCAGGGACGCGCCGTCTTTGAGGCCCTCATGGCAGAGTTCAAAGACACCATTTACAAGGATGAGTGCCTCTACCGCATCGCCCTGAGCTACTTCTATCAGAACGACTACAAGAATGTCACCAAGGCATTGAACACCTACATCAAGGAGAACGCCAAGAACGGAAACTACCTCTGCGATGCGAAGTATCGCCTGGCGTTCATTACCTTCCAAGAGGGCAAAAAGGATGATGCGCAGGAAATGCTCATCAAGATCACCGAAGAGCATCCGAACGACCAAAACGTCGGCCAGGTGCACGCCCTCCTCGGCGATATCTACAACCAGAAGGCTGATTACGAGAACGCCACGAAGCAGTTCGAGGCCGCGGTGGACAAGGCGAAGACCGATGACGTGCTAAACTACGTCATGGACCAGCTCACCGACCTCTACGTGGGCCAGAACGAGTGGAAAAAGCTCGCCGGCATGTGGCAGCGTTATTACAACACGCACAAGGACAACGAAGAACTGTCCCTCAAGGCCATCCTGTGGATCAGCCGCTCCCACATCAAGGACCAGAAACCCGAGGAAGCCCAAAAGCTGCTCTCCGAACACATCAAGCAGCGCATTTCAAACGCTGCCAACCAGCAGGTCGAGGGTCTGATCCAGCAGCTCGTGAACGTGGTGACGCCGAAGCGCCGCCGCACTGTCGCCGCTCCTGCTCCTGACCCGAACGCCAAGACCGCTGATGCCGCTCCCGCCCCCACTCCGCCTCCTGCGCCTGCCGGACCGAGGGTGCCGGAGTATGAACAGCCCTTCGATGAGGTGGAAAAGAAGCTCGAAGAGCTCCTCACGCCTCCGGCTGAGCTGAACAACGGCACCGCGGCCATGCGCATCCTGTTTGCCAAGACCTGGCTGGCCAAGGCGATGAAGCTTCCGGACAAGACCAGCAAGTTCTTCAACATTCTCATCGAGGTGGCGAAGGCTGAGGACCTCAGCCCGATGCTGCTGGCTCTCGTCGGCGACAACGCCCGCACAAAGGGAGATCTCGAAAAAGCCACGGCCTGCTACATCCGCCTGCGCGATGTCTTCAAGAACACCGAATACTCCGATGGTGCCCCCGTGGGCCTCGCAGAAATCGAGTTCGAGAAGAACAACTACGACAAAGCCCTCGAGCTCTTCAAAGCCGCCGGCGAGTATCAAGGCAGCGCCTACATCCTCCAAGCCACGCAGGGCATCGCCAAGACCAGCTTCAAGCTGAAGAAGTATGACGATGCGAAGAAGCTCTACGAGCAGATCGCCCAGACAAAGGAATGGCGTGGTGAGCCCACCGCGAACGCCCTGCGCATGCTTGGTGACATCGAGGCCGCCCAGAACAAGCACGAAGCCGCGATCGCCTACTACCAGCGTGTCTTCATCGCCCACCAGCGTTGGAAGGACGAGATGGCCAAGGCCTACCTCGGCTCCGCGAAGTCCTTCATCGCCCTCGGCAAGAAGGAAGAGGCCCGCAATACCCTTCAAGAGATGATCAACCGTGCCGACTTGAAGGACAAGCCGGAGACCAAGGAAGCCCAACGTCTCATCGCCACGCTCTAAACCGTCACCGCAGCCCCACTTTCGACTGTCATGCGCTCCGTTTCCCTGTTTTTCGCTGTTTGCGGCCTTCTGCTCGCCTCCGCTGGTTTCGCCGGCGCCCAGGCCATTGTCTTGAAAGACGGCAGCAAGGTCTTCTCGAACGAATTCTCCCTCGAAGGAGACAAGATCATCCGCACCATCAAGATCGGCGAGGCCACCGCCAAGAGCGAGATCATGCGTGGCAATATTGACTCGCTCGAATGGCCCTATCCCGCCGAGCTGACCGATTCACAGGACCTGCTCGCCAAAGGCAAGACGGAGGAGGCCATCGCCGTGCTGAAGAAGGGCAAGGAGTTCTTCGAGAAGTTCAAGGAAGTGGAGGGGAACTGGTATGTCGATGTCTTCTTCGCCTACATCGAGGCCTTGAACACCGGCGGCAAGTTTGACGACGTGATCAAGCTGATGCCCTCCGCCCGCACGCTGAAGCTCACCGACGCTCAGAAGATGCGCCTGCGCATCATCCAGCTCGACATCGACCGTCAGACCTCCTCTGACTACATCACCATCCTGGCTGAGGCGGAAGGCATCCTCAAGGAGACCGATGACAGCGCCATCGGTGCCTCTCTCTGGAACATCATCGCTGATGTCCATGTAAAGAAGAAGGAGTGGGAGAAGGCCCTTCTCGCCTACCTCCGCATTCCGGTGTTTTACGGCTCCCAGGTCCAGCGTGTGCCTGAGGCCGAGCTCCAGGCCGCGCTCATGCTCGTGAAAATGGGCCGCTTCGAGGACGCGGGTTCGTTTTTCACCCGCCTGATCGCCTCGTATCCTGGTTCGCTTATCGCCGAGCGTGCCACCAAGGAAAAAGCCTCCATCGCCGGCATGAAGAATGAAGACCCGTCCAAGCAGACGAAGGATGAAAGCAAGGACGGCAAGAAGGATGAAAAGCCCGCCGAAGGCGGCGAGAAGCCGAAAGAGGGCGCTGAGCCCGCAAAAACTACCGAAGAGCCGAAAAAATAACTCCACATTTTCTCACAACCCACGCATCATAACCCTCCACCTCGTTCCTTAAACATGACACGCCACCTCCGTTCCCGTCTCGTCCCTGCCGCTCCGTTGCTTGTGCTGGCGCTGGGTGTTCTCACCGGTTTTGCCTCCGCTCAGGAGGCTGCCGCGGCCGCTGAAGCGGCTCATCCGCAGGGTGATTCCCTCATCACGCTCTTCATTCAGGGCGGCTGGGTTATGTATCCGCTGCTGGTCTGCTCCATCGCGATGGTCTGGCTCACTGTGGACACTTGGGGCCGCACCGGCATCAAGAAGCTCGCTCCTCCGGCCCAGGTCGCCCAGATGCAGGACCTTTTCCGCAGCGGTGACTACGTCGGCGCCTACCAGTTCGGCAAAAACAACAACTCCGCCTTCTGCGACATCACCCGCGTGTGCCTGAGCTTCGCTGGTGACGGCGAGGAAGCCGTGGAAACCGCGATGTTTGCCGAGATCAACAAGGTCAACGCCGCCATCCAGACCCGTATCAACTACCTTTCCGTTATCGGTGTGTGCACGCCGATGATCGGTCTGATCGGCACCGTGGCTGGTATGAAGGGCGCGTTCGCCGAACTGGGCAAATCCGGGGCTTCGGACGTGGGTGCTCTCTCCGGCCACATCGGTGAGGTGCTCGTCGCTACCGCCACCGGTCTCGTGATCGCCGTGCCGGCCTTCCTTGTGTTCTACTTCCTCCGTAATCGTCTCCAGGGCGGCATGGGCGGTCTCCAGGAAGTCGTGCAGGCTCTCTTCCGCAAAATGCCCTACGAGCACCTCAAGGGTGCCCACGTCGGGGAGGAAGAGTTCTACGCCGCCCTTCCGAACTGGGTCGCTGGTGGCGAGGCCGCCCCGGCTGCCGTCGCAGCTTGATTTTAGATCACCCCAAGGAGACGCGGCATCCCCGCGTCTCCCTTTTCAGTTTCAGATCACCTCTAACTTTTAACTTTTCACCTTCTTACCACTATGGGCGGCGGCGGCGGCAACATGGAATCAGGCGAACCGGAGTTTCAGATTGCTCCGATGATCGACGTGCTTCTCGTGCTCCTGATTTTCTTCATGAGCATCACCTCCAACCAGGTGGCAAAAATCGACAAGGAGATCACTCCTCCCGTCGCCGGTGCTGCCAAGAAGAAGGAGAAGAACCTGGCGAACGAGGGCATCATCAACGTCCGCTGGAACAACGGTCGCCAGGAGTCCACCCTCATCTTCCAGGACCGTCAGTATCCAGATACTACGGCGCTGGTCGATCTGCTCACCGGTCTCAAAGGCAAGAATGCCTCTTACCGCATCATCATTCGCGGTGACAAGGCCCTCCCTGCCGTCGAAGTACAGAAGGTGATGGCCATCATCGCCCAGGCTGGCATTGACGACATTTCGTTCTCCGCTCTCAACCAGTAATTCCCACCCGCCATGTCCCACGGAAAGAAGAACGAAATCGAACATGACAGCACGGCTCTGGGCTTCCAGATCGCTCCGATGATTGACGTCGTGTTCGTCATCATGCTTTTCTTCATGGTGATGGCCGGCTCCCAAAAGAAGGAGATGGAACTGAAGAGTCAGCTTCCCGGGGTCGCCCCCGCCAGCGCTGATGCGCCGCAGGAAATGCCCGATGAAATCATCATCAAGATCGAGGAATCCGGCATCGTGCTGCTCAATGAGGAAGAATTCGACAATCCTGGTCCTGCCAAGCCAGTCGCTCCCGATCTCGACAAGCTCCCGAACATGACCGCCACGCTGAAACGCCTCAAGCAGGAGGCTGACAACCGCAATGCCAAGGTCATTGTCACCATCGAAGCCGAGGAGCAGGCCAAGTACGAGCGTGTCATCGACGTGCTGAACTCCCTCGCCATTGCCCGCGTTGCCAACGTGACCTTCTCGGTCGGCGGCGACACCGGCTTCTAATGCCGCCTTAGGGCAGGAATTTCATCATCGCACCCCAAGATGCCGGCTGACTCATGCGTCAGCTTGGAACCTGAACTCTTGAATCCCTCATTAGACACCTGTTATGAATCCTGATCCCAACCAGCAGCCTCCCGCGCAGCCAGGTGCCGCTCCTTATCCGCATCCCGGTGCCACGCAGCCGATGCCCCAGGGTTATCCGCAGATGCCGCCCGGATACATGCCGCCTCCCGGTTATCCGCCGCACATGAGCGGCCCCATGGCGATGGGAGGCTATCCTCCTGGTTACCCGATGCCGCAGGGCTATCCGCAGATGCCTCCCGGTTATCCTCAAGGCTACCCGCAGATGCCGCAGGGCTATCCTCAGATGCCCCCGGGATACCCCGCGATGCCTCCCGGTTATCCGCAGATGCCCGGCATGATGCCGCCACCCACGATGCCGATGCCGGCCGTGGCCCCGCCTCCTGCTCCGGGTGCGACGGCGCCTCTGACCCCGGCACCGACCGCTGCTCCGAAACCTGCTGTTCCTGCCCCATCTTCAGCTGCCCCGGCCACGCCTGTGGTCGCTGTTCCAGTCCCGACGGTCGCCGCAGTTCCCGTGGCCACTGCAGTCCCCGACGATGCCGCGCATCACCACACGGAGTTCGGACCTGTGGAGGTCTTTCATCCCGAAGCCGCTCATCACATCGAGCCCGCGAAGCCGCAAAACGCCTTCGTGAAGATGTGGAAAAAAGTCGGCGGTGGTTCGCTCACCTTCTCCATCATGGTCCACGCCGGCATCTTGCTGGCCATGTTTCTGATCGTCGTGGCCAAAAGCGTGGTCGAGAAGCAGGTGGACTTCCTCCCCGGTGGCGGCACGCAGCAGGGCCAGCAGGCCAGCCAGGACCTGCAGCACAAGGTCCAGCAGAAGAAGCGCAGCACCATCTCCAAGACGGTGCCGCTGAAGAAAATCGTCACGACCAGTGTGAACGCGGAAATCTCCCTGCCGGAGGCACCGCCGGACGCGCTGGACATTCCGGACGCCACCAGCATGCTCGGCGGCGGCTCGATGGGCAGCGGTGGTTTCGGTGGTGGCGGAGCCGGTGGCGGCTTCGGCAAAGGCATCGGCATCGGCGGTGCGAATGGCTTTGTGAGCCTGCCTCCCTCGATGCGCAGCCGCTGCAGCACGCAGGAGCGTCTGGAGAAGCTTCGTCAAAACGGCGGCAGCCCCGAGTGCGAGGCCGCGGTGAGCGCCTCGCTCGAATGGCTGAAGGGCAAGCAGAACGCCGATGGCTCCTGGGGGCGTGGCAACAAAGCTGCCATGACCGGCCTCGCGCTGCTCTGCTACCTTGGCCGCTGCGAAACGCCCGAGTCTCCGTTCTACGGCGAAAACGTCATGAAGGGCATCATGTACCTCATTGAGCTCAGCAAGAAAAACCCCCACGGCATCATCTCCGAAGGCTGGATGGGTGAAAAAGGCGGCGCGGGCACCTACGAGCACGGCATCGCCACTTACGCCCTCGGTGAAATGTACACGCTGGCCCGTCTCGGCTCGAAATCACTCCCGGGCATGCGTGAGGCCTTCGAGAAGGGCGTGAAGGTCATCATCGACAACCAGTCCCCCACCGGCGGCTGGGGTTACGGCGGCAAGGAAATCGTTTACAACAAAGCCACCGGCAATGACCTCTCCGTCGTTGGCTGGCAGTTCCAGGCCGTCAAGGCTGCGAAGAACACCAAGCTCAAGATCGACGGCCTCGAGAGCTGCATCAAAAAGATGCTCGAATACATCGAAAACAAGCAGACGAAGGACGGCGGCTTCGGCGGTGCTGATCGCGACAAGCACTACAATCAGTGGTCGCTCACCGGTGTCGGCATTCTCGCCCTCGAAACGATGGCCAAGAACAAATCCGCGGCCACGAAGAAGGCCGTGAAGTTCATGCATGAGTTCCTCGCTGCCGAGCCGCTCGATTGGAACAAGAACTGCAATCTCTACTGCTGGTATTACTACACCCAGGCCTTCTTCCAGGTCGGCGGTGAAGAGTGGAAGTTCTACAACCAAATGTTCCTCCCGCAGATTCTCAGCGCCCAGCAGCCTGATGGCAGCTTCAAGCGTGGCCGCCCGAACTATCCCGCGGGTGATGCCGCCGATGAAATCTACCGCCAGTGCCTCTGCACGCTTCAGCTCGAGTCCTACTACCGCTACCTGAAGGTGGGTGATCGCGAAGAGCAGAGCTTCTTCGACAAGTAATCACATCTGACTTCTCACTTCTAACGTCTTACCTTTTCACAGGGCGTCTCACACCGGGACGCCCTGTTCTTTTCCACCTCATGTCAGCTCCCGAGAACATCTACGAAACCCGCCGCCTGCTCGATGAATACCTGCTGTTTCACTACGGGACGCCCGCTGAGGTGCTGCCATGGGAAAACGGACCGCGCGAGGCGCTGAATTTTCCCGTGCGCACCGTCATGGAACTCATCGACCTCCCGCGAACACCTTGCGAGGCCGTCGCGCTCGATCTCGGCTGTGCTGTCGGCCGCTCCAGCTTCGAGTTGGCCACGTTTGGCGTGCGTGTGCTCGGCATCGACTACTCGCAAAGCTTTGTCGATGCAGCGTCGCAGCTCGTTCGCGATGGCAGCATGCCTTACGAACGTGTCGATGAAGGCAGCGCGAGAACCTCGCTCATTGCCCGCGTGCCCGAGAACCTCCGACGTGATCGCGTCACCTTCGAGCAAGGTGATGCCATGAATCTCCGCGCCGACCTGGGCGACTACGACATCGTCCACGCCGCGAATCTCTTCTGCCGCCTCACCGATCCGCTGAAGCTGATCGAGCGCCTGCCATCGCTCGTCCGCACGGGAGGGCAGCTTTTGCTCACCACGCCCTGCACATGGCTCGAAGAGTTCACCCCACGCGGAAACTGGCCTCAAGGCTCCACTCGCGAATGGCTCACCTCGCTCCTCGAGCCTCACTTTGAGCTCTCCAAGACCTGCGACATGCCCTTCCTCATTCGAGAGCACGCCCGCAAATACCAATGGAGCGTCGCCCTCGGCATGCGCTGGCATAGAAAGTGATGCAGGTGCTTCTGCTCGCAAGAGCGTGAAGCCTGTCGCCGATTGCTTGCTTGCCTACGCAGGCCCTTTTCGCCTACGCTGACCTTTCGCATGAAAACCGCGCTTCTTTTCGCCACCCTCCTTGCTGTCGCATCGCAAGCACAGACACCGAATTTTAAAGAACAGCTCATCGATGCCGAGGTGGGCATCGGCTACGGCCTCGCTGTCGCGGATGTGAATGGCGATCACCGCACGGACATCCTGCTCGCCGATAGCAACGTTATCGCCTGGTATGAAAACCCGACGTGGAAGAAGCATATCATCGCTGAAAAGCTCACCGAGAAGGACCACGTGTGCATCGCTGCCCGTGACATCAATGGCGATGGCAAATGCGAGATCGCCGTCGGTGCCGAATGGAACCCTGGCGATACCGTGGGCAGCGGTGCCGTGTTCTATTTGATCCCGCCAGCGGATCGCACGCAGCGTTGGGAGCCCGTGAAACTCACGCACGAGCCCACCACGCATCGCATGAAGTGGGTGCGGAACCGCTCGGGGCGCTACGATCTCGTCGTCGTGCCTTTGCACGGCCGTGGAAATGACAAAAATGCCGAGGGAGCCGGTGTGCGCGTGCTCGCCTATCACATGCCGGAGGATCCACGCAAAGAGTGGAACACCACGCTCGTGCAGGGCACGATGCACAAGACGCACAATCTCGACATCATCCCCGCGATGGGCACCGAGGCTGAAAGCCTGCTGCTGTGCGGACGTGAAGGCGTCGTGCGCCTCGATCCCACCGACAATGGTTGGAAGGAGCAATGGATCGCGCGGCATCCCGCGGACAATGCTGACCTCCAAGGCGCGGGCGAAGTGCGCTACGGCGCTTTTGCTGGAGGTCAGCCGTATGTCGTGACCATCGAGCCCATGCATGGCGACAAACTCGTGCTCTACACGCCACCAGTGGACGGCCCCAAAAATGGCACGTGGCAGCGTCGCGTGCTCACCAGCGAACTCGTCGATGGACACGCCATCGCCACGCATGATCTGCTTGGCATCAACAACCGTCAGATCGTGGTCGGCTGGCGTGCACAACAGAAGATCGGCAAGGTGGCCGTGAAGCTTTTCTGGACCACGAAAGAGGATGGAAACGGCTGGCAAAACGCGCTCATCGACGATGGCGGCATGGCTTGTGAAGATGCCGTGTGTGCCGATCTCGATGGTGATCGCGATCTCGAGATCATTGGCGCGGGCCGTCGTAGCAAGAATGTTAAGATTTACTGGAATCAGCGAAGCCAGTGAAACGGCGTCAGTTTCATTCGTTACAGCTGCTTACTTGCGACGGCGCGGCTTTTGCTTCTAAAATCGGCCCCGCTATGAAAGCCGCACGCCTACTTCTCTCGACCGCCGCCGCTCTCATGCTGAGCCAGTGCACACTGCCCAGCCGAGTCTCCCTGAGTTCCATTTTTCCCAGCCAGCGCGAAGTCGTTCGTCGTCCGCTGATCGTTCAACCGGTGCAGGCATCGAGCTCGCCTTTGTATGTGTGGCATGGCAGCGGCAATCCCGGCCTCAGCACTGTCACCATCGATCTCAGCGAGCAGAAGGCTTATCTCTACAAAGGAGGCCAGAGCCTTGGCTGGACCTACGTCGCCACCGGGCGCAGCGGCTTCAACACGCCCACCGGCACTTTCCGCATCATGGAGAAGCAGGTCGATAAGCGCTCCAATCGCTACGGCAGCATTGTCAGTTCCAACGGCGCCGTGCTTCGCAGCAACGCCACCGCTGGTGTGCACTCCGCACGAGGCGGGCGCTTCGTAGGGGCCAAGATGCCCTACTGGATGCGCCTCACCGGCTACGGCATCGGCATGCACGCAGGTGCGATTCCGAATCCTGGCTCGCCCGCCTCACATGGTTGCATTCGCCTGCCCTACGACATGGCGCAGACGATCTACCAGAATGCTCCTGTCGGCACGCGTGTGACCATCATGCGCTGATGACGCGTCTCGCGATCCTCTTTTGCCTCGTGACCGTGCTCGGTCATGCCGCTGATCCCAAACCGGGACAGCATACCGCGATCACGTTTTCGGAGTCTCCGCCCCATTCCGATGCTTTGGAGGTCAAGCTGCGGCTCAGTGCTGCGGAGACTCCGCCGGCTTACGATGTAAAGAAGGAGCTCTTTGACCTTCGCCTGCCCAAAAACTACCGCGAAGACACGCCACACGGTCTTTTCATCTGGATCAGTGCCAGCGACAAGCCCTCCATCCCTGCTGAGTGGGAGGCCGTGTTCGACGAGAAGAAGCTCATCTTCATCGGCGCTCATCGCTCGGGAAATCCTCGCAGCGTCTTCGATCGCATGCGGCTCGCCATCGATGCAAACTTCAACGTGCGGAAGATCGCCAACGTCGATCCCGCTCGTGTCATCGTCTCAGGCTTCAGCGGCGGCTCACGCGTCGCCAGCATGCTCGGTGTGTGCTACGCGGACATCTTCCCGGCCACGATCTGCTGCATGGGCGTGAACTTTTACACCGATGTCGCCACGCCTGATGGCAAGCAGACCTTTGGTCTCGGCTATCTTCCGCACGAGGACTTCGTAAAGATGGCGAAAGCCGGATGCCGCTACGTGCTCATCACGGGCGAGAAGGACTTCAACCTCCCGAACACCCAAGCCGTCTTCACCAACGGCTTCCAAAAAGAAGGCTTCAAAGCCGTCGAGATGCTCAACATCCCGGCTCAAGGGCATTCACCGCCGAAGGCCGACTGGTTCAAGAAAGCGGTCGAGTTCATCGACAAGTCCTCGAAATGACCGGCTTGTGTGAACATCGTGTGAAGCGAAAGTGAATTCGCTTTGCAGCACAAAGTTGATGTTTGCGGGGCTAGGCTTTGCAGCACAAAGTGGCGTCCATGAGCCAGTCACAAGCCGCCCTCGAGCAACTCCGCATCATTCGCTCCTTGATGGAAAAAGCACACATCTACCGCGCCGTCTCGGCGCCAGCGGCCTTGCTGGGTGGTGTGCTGGCGCTGGCCGTTTCGGTGTGGCCGGTGGTGCATGCGGCGAAGACGCATGGCGAGGCGATTTTCTCCAACACGACCTTTCTGGTGCTCTGGCATGGCATCCTCGCGGCTTGCACGTTGCTGAACGTGAGTTTGCTGGCTCGCGAAGCCAAACGCCGCGACCAGCCGCTCGTCTCCGAAGGCATGAAAACGGCGCTGCGGGCTGTTTCGCCGCCTTTGATCGTTGGCGGTGTGCTCGCGGGCGGACTCGTGATCTGGCTGCACAATCTCACGCTGGCCGCTTTCATCTGGGTTTTGTGCTACGGACTCGCTTTGATCGCCATGAGCAACTTCGCGCCGAAGTCACTCGTGCGGCTTGGATGGGCGTTTGTCATTGCCGGGCTGGTTTTGTTTCTCGCCTGGGCGGTGAATGATGAAGTGCGGAATCTGCGCACGGACCTCGGCCCGGCCTCGCTCGTCATGGCACTCACCTTTGGGCTGCTGCACCTCGTTTATGCCGTCGCGGTGTTTGCCAGCGCACCTCAACCGAAGGAGGTCGCGGCATGATCGACTTCGACCAGCTCGACAAGCTCATCCACGAAAAGTGCCGCCTTGCCATCATGACGCTGCTGGCCACGCGTGATGACTGGGCTTTCCAGGACCTGAAGGCCGAGCTCGGCCTCAGTGATGGCAATTTGATCACGCACCTGCGCACGCTCGTCAGCGCCGCCTACATCAAGGAGTCGTTCGACGATGCTGGAAGCCGTCCACGCACCACCTACCGCCTCACCACCGCCGGTCGAAAAGCCTTCAAAACCCACATCGACCTCCTCGAGGCCATCGTGAAGGCCGCGAGACCTTCGTGACCCCTTTTTGCCTACTCACTTTGCATCACAAAGTACACCAACACACCCCATGAACATCATCCTCGCCAAACATCACGGCATGTGCTTTGGCGTGCGCGACGCCCTCCGCGCCACGCACGACGCCGCCAAACGCCAGCCCGTCACCATCCTCGGCCAGCTCGTGCACAACCCGCTGGTCGATCGCCATCTCAGCGCCGTCGGCGCTCGAAAAGGCGATCTCAACGACCTCAGCAGCGCCACGACGCGTCAGGTCGTCATCACCGCTCACGGCGCCTCAGATGTGGATCGCGCCACCTGGCGTCAAAGCGGGCGCGAGATCACCGACACGACCTGCCCGCTCGTTCACAAGGCCCATCAAGCTCTCGCCATGCTCGTGCGTGAAGGTTACCATCCTGTCGTCATCGGCCAGCGCACGCATGTCGAGGTCCGTGGCCTCGTCGGCGATCATCCGCAGGCCGTGGTCGTGCTCTCGGAGGCCGATTTAGATCAAATCGCCGATCATCCGCGGCTCGGCGTTGTTTCCCAAACCACCCAACCGGTCGAGGTGGCTCTGCGAATCGTTGCTTCGATCAAAAAACGCTTCCCGGCCAGCGAGGTGCGCTTCGTGGACACGATCTGCCATCCCACCAAGCAGCGCCAAACAGCGCTCGAGGACCTTTGTCGGCATTGCGACCACGTCGTCGTGATCGGCGGACGAAACAGCAACAACACCCGCCAACTCGCCGAAAAGGCCGTGGCGCTCGGAGCGCAGGTTTTGCAAATCGAGAGCGATGCCGAGCTTGAGCCCGCGTGGTTCGCCGCGGCCCAAAACGTGGGCATCACCGCCGGCACCTCCACGCTCGATGAGACCGTCGATGCCGTCGTCGAGCGCCTGAAAACCTTCTAACCCACTCCAACATCATGAACACCCCATACTGGATCCAACACTACGAAGCCAACACCCGGCTCAACGACACGATGAAACTGCCTGCGGAGCCCTGCGTGCTTCCGGAGGCCGTGCGAGCCCCCATCGCCCACTCGCTGGCTGTTTTCCAACTCGGCGAAAGCGGCGGCGGCACGCGACTCAAACGCTACGCGAAGGTCATCGCCCCGCTGACGCAGTTCACCGGCTATCAACGGGCCATCGACCTCTTCATCGCCGAGGAGCAAAGCCATGCCGCCCTGCTCGGTAGGCTCATCGCGCATCTCAAACAACCGCCGCTACAGAAGCAGTGGACGAACTCCATCTTTCGCTGGGCGCGAAACCTTGTGAACCTCGAGTTCAACATCCAGATCCTCCTCACCGCGGAACTCGTCGCGGAGGTCTATTTCGGCCTGCTCTACCTTCGTTGTGCCGATCCGGCCGTGAAACAGGTCTCGCACAAGCTGCTGCGGGATGAGATGAAGCACCTCGAGTTCCAGCGGCAGTTCCTCGCCGAGCGTTTGCAGGAATTCTCACCCGCGCTGCGCCGTCTGTGGTGCGTGCAATTCCGCCTCATTCATCGCTTTGTGGCTGGCGTGGTATCCTTAGATCATCGCGACTGCTTTCAGGCCATCGACGTGTCGCCCGCCGCATTCCGCAACCGATGCACACAAAGCCTCGAACGCTTCATGGACCGGCTCGAGACCAAGATCACGCAAACACCTCATCACCCAGTTCCGGGTAAAGCCGCTGCAGCAGCATCGTGAGGCAATCGCTGACGAGATGACGTGACTGGCGGAAGAGCATCTCGGGTGCGGTTTCCTTCTGCACGCCATTCTTCCACAGCAGATCGATGGCATCGGCATGGGCATCGAGCACGCTCTCCGTGATGTCGTTCCAATGCTGCGGCTGCGAGCTCTCCTTCCATTCGCCGCGGCCACGACCGTAGTGGCTGACGGCCAGGTAGGCCAGCAGCGCCAGCTTTACCTGCTCGCGGAAATGCTCGCGCGACCAGCGCAGTCGATGGTCATTGCCGCGAACGAGATTGTAGCTGCGGATCAACGCATACGCGCCGACACCCGCGGTGAGGCCGCCGATCAACGCACCACCACCAAAAGTGAGACCGCCGAGCTTCAAATCGGCGATGAGACCACCCATCGCACCACCGGCGAAGCTGCCGAGCACGCCCCAGATGCTTTCGTTCACGCCCTGCGGCAGATGGAAATGATCGCGAGCCACCTGGCTGAGCTCTTTCTCGGCCGCGCCGCTCAGGCCGTGCGCCTCGATGAGTTTGTTCGTCGTCTGTTCGACACGGTCGGCGAGCTGCGAGGCCAGCTTTTGACGCGCGTCGTTGTATTCGCGGTTCAATTCCTCGCGCTGCCAGCCGATGCGCTCCAGCAGCGTCTCCGCACGCACCTCCACGCCGTCCATTAGCGCGGCGGTGAGCTGCTCGGAGAGTAATCGGGCGGAGCTCCGGAAGGTGTCGAGGTTCCGCTGGTGCCAGGCCTTCTTGATGTGCTGGAAGGTGGCGATGCGCGAGCCCTCCATCAGCGGGGCAAGCGCGGCCATCAGCTTGTCCTCCTGCACCCAGCAGCGAGCAAAGGCATCGAGTGTGAGCACCTCGCGCACGAGTTTGTATTTCGTCAAATGCGTGCGCCAGGCCTCAATCTCGCCCGCCTCGACCTCCGGGGCCTGCGGCTGGCCAGTTTGATTCAGCAGCACGACCACCGGCTTGCTCACCCACGAGAGGATCTCCATCTCCGAGTCGATGTAAGTCGCCGCGTCCGGCGGTTCCGCCGCATTGACGAGGTAGAGCACCACATCGGCCTCCTCGCGCACATTTTTCAGCGCCTGCTGGCTGCACCAGAGTGGTTTGTCCGTGATGCGATCCCACGTTTGCGACAAGAACCACAGCACAGGGTTCCGCTCGCGTTTGAGACGCTTCAAAAGGCGTGCGCTGTCACCAAAGCCCGGCGTGTCCCACAGGCGCAGTACGCTGCCGGCATCATTCAGCAGCGTGTAGGACTCATTAAAGAGCGTCACATGCGGCGCATCGCGCACCTCGCCGATGTCACTACGCAGCAGCGTGCGGGCCAGCGTCGTCTTCCCGGCGTTCGTGTGCGAGATGAGGCTCAGCGTCACGATGTCCGTCTCGCTGCGCACGTCCAGACCGGCCGTTTGGGCCGGTGGAGAAGTGCTCGCGCTGGAGGTGAGGGTTCCCATGAAGAACAATGATTACTTTACGCTCTCCGGCAGCATTCGCACGCCGGTATCTTTGCGGAGGGCCACAATCACTTCCGCGCCGAGACCCTCCATCATCTGCGACCACAGGCGCTCGCGGCCGGCGATCTTGTCCTCCGGCCAGCGGCCACCGAGGCTCGTGCCATCGAGCAGGATCACGAATTCCGGCTCCGGATGCTTTGTCAGCAGGCGCTGGCGGATGTCATTGACCAAGCGGCGCTGCACCTCCGCCTCGGGCGTCGTGGCCATGTTAAAGAGCATCACCACCAGCGGGCCCGCCGGCTGCCAGAGCGCCGCAAAATCATCCTCGTCACCCGCCGGGATGCGCGTGTAGTCCGCACGAGCCAGACCGCCGAAACGCTCGCGGATGCCGCGCTCCCACACCTCGCGCTGCGAGGCCGTGGGGTCCATGCCATGCACGAGCACATCCACGCGCTCCTCGCCGCCTTCGATGGCGTTCAGCAGCCGCCGCACATACGGTCCCCACGAAAGCAGCCGTGCTCGTTTCGCGATGCCGCGATGAATCCGCCCCACGCTGATGCCCGCCAGTGCCAGCCGCGGCACAATCACCAGCAACAGCAGCGTGCCAGCATACAAATGAATCCACGGCAGCGCCGGAGCAGGTGAAACGGGCTTGTCCGCCGTGCGCCACATCTCGGGCACCTGTTCGAGCGGGATCGCCTTGCCGAGCACAGCCGAGGCAGGCTTGAACAGCGTGCCAAAGAAAGCCTGTGCGCCTTCTGCCCGCAGCAGCGTGCTCTCCCACACCGCGCGATACTCCTTCGACCATCCTCTCGCATACAGCGCCACCATGCCGCCGAGTGCCAGCACCGCCGCGGCGACATGCAGCCAGGCACGCATCCTCGCCTGAAGCCTCCGCCAGGCCAGCGGCCACGCCAGCTCGGTGAAACGATCCTGCACCGCGTCTGGCTCCTTGGCCTTCCGCGCACGCGACACACCATGCGCCAGAAGTTCCGCCAGCCAGCCTCCGCGACCCGCCAGCGTGTGCGACGGCATCAGCTCGCACAGCACACCCAGCACGATCACCACGGCGTTCCATGATAGCAGACCCACCAGCGGCAGAGCCAGCAGGTTAAACTCACGCTCCTGCCCGAGATCCGTCATCCAATAGCCTGTCACCAGCGCCACGATCCATCCACCCACCGCCCAGCTCCATTTCCCATGCGGCACGCGGAGTGATTCCAGCACGCGGATCAAATCCCCACGCCATCCCACCGCCTCCGCTTCCAGCCAGGCCGAGCGTTTTTCGACAAACGATGCTGTCCGCTCATCCAGCGCATCGCCTTTGACCTCCTCGCTCGTGAGTCCCGCCCGCGTGTGCGCCGTGGCCTCCCGACGCCGCTCCATGTTCACGAGCTTCCCGTCGGCATCGCCTTCTTCAAGGGCTCGCCAACGCAGCACGCGCAGCCAGTCGTTCCAGATCATCAAAAGGGGGTCGGTTTGGGAATCGGCGGGCACTTAACGCGGCTCGCGGCAGATTCCAATCCCGTGTTCGGCGAAGTGACAGGCCTCACCGTGCCTCCGCGGAGGCAAAAAGGCATGCAAGCAGTCTGAGACATGCCGCGTAATGGAAATTGGTCAGACCAATTTCATGCCCGATACCCGTCGTAACTTTCTTCACAGCCTCAGCGGAGCCGCTTTGGCCTCCCTGCTGCATCGCGATGCCTCGGCGGCGGGTGCGCTTTCGCCAAAAGGCGGGCATCACGCCGCGAAGGCGAAGGCGGTGATTCAGATTTTCTGCCCCGGCGGCCTCTCGCATGTCGATACGTGGGACTACAAGCCAGAGCTCGAGAAGCGGCAGGGCAGGCCGTTCGATCCGGAAGGCAAGCTCACGTTTTTCGCGTCGAAGCCCGGCAACTGCCAGCAGAGCTGGTGGAAGTTCCGCCAGCATGGCGACTGCGGCCGCTGGATGAGCGATTTGTTTCCGAAGCTCGCCACGAAGGTCGATGACATGGCCTTCATCCATTCGATGCAGAGCAAAACGGCGCTGCACGGCCCCGCGATGTTCATGGCGAACAGCGGCTTTATTCTTCCAGGCTTTCCGACCATGGGCGCGTGGGTCACGTATGGTCTCGGCAGCCTCAGCGAGGACCTGCCGGCCTTTGTCGTGCTGCCTGATCCGCGTGGTTTGCCGCCCGGTGGCGTGTTGAACTGGGGCGCTGGCTTTTTGCCGGCGATTCATCAAGGCACCGTCATTGCCACCGATGCCGAAAAACCGCCCATCGCCGATCTTTTCCCACCGAAAGGCTACATCGACGGTTCGGAGGCAAAGAGCCGCGAATTCCTGCAAACGCTCAATCGCAGCCACGCGGCCCAACGACGCGAAAACAGCGAGCTGGAGGCCCGGATCGCCGCTTACGAGCTCGCGGCGCGTTTGCAGCTTAGCGCCCCGGAAGCCACCAACGTGAACGGCGAGACCGAGGCGACGAAAAAGCTCTACCAACTCGATCACGAGGACATCGGGCCGTTTGGACGGCAATGCCTGCTCGCACGGCGCATGGTCGAGCGTGGTGTGCGTTTCGTGCAGCTCTTCTGCGGGGCGGAAAACACCACCGCGAAGAAAATCCGCCCAAACTGGGACAGCCACGAGGACCTCGTGCGCGATCACGGCTACTGGGGCCCCATTCTCGATGCAGGCGCGGCCGCATTGCTCACCGATTTGAAGTCGCGCGGCTTGCTCGAGAGCACGCTCGTCATCTGCACGACTGAGTTTGGACGCCAGCCTGCGGCTCAAGGTGCTGGCAAAGGTCGTGATCATAATCCCGGTGCCTTCACTGCGTGGATGGCGGGTGGTGGTATTCGTGGTGGCACCGCGCATGGCAGCACTGACGACCTCGGCTTCAAAGCCGCGGAGCATCCTGCCTACTGCTACGACCTTCACGCCACCGCACTGCACCTCCTCGGCCTCGACCACGAAAAGCTCAGCTACTACCACAATGGCATCCAGCGCCGTCTCACGGATGTGCATGGGCATGTCATCCGCGACATCGTGGCTTGATGGGGCATCAAAACTTCACCGTCGCGCCGAGGTTCACGCCGAGGCCGGGCTCGTTGCTGCCGCTGCCGTGGTAGCGGTAGTTTTGATTGAGCATGTTTTCGACGCCGGCATTCAGGATGAGATGATCATTCACCTGCCAGCCACCACGGAGGGTGAGCAGCCAGAAGCTTGGTGTGCCGTTCGGCGGGATGCGCTGCGTGTCCTGCTGGTCGGCGGTGTTCATGCGGGCGGCCTCGCCGTAGGTCAGGCACACAAGCTCAGTCCACACCTTCTTCGAAGTGGCCTGCCAGCGCACGCCGCCGTAGCCCACGAGAGGAGAGACCTTGCCCAGCGGCTCGCGGCGCATGGCATTGGTGAGGCCGATGAACTGGTCTGACTCGCCTTCCACCCAGGCCACGTGGCCAAAGACACTCCAGTTGGGATTGATCTGCCAGTTCGTGGAGAATTCGATGCCTTGCATGTAGCCATCGCCGCCGTTCGCCTTGGCCACTTGAGTGCCCACGCCGGTGGGGCGGCGGACGACTTGGTTTTCGATCTGCGTGTAAAAGTAGGCCATGCTCGCGGTGATGGTCTCCGTCTGCGCTTTGACGCCGATTTCATAGGTCAGATACGTTTCAGCGCTCAGGCCGGGCGAGGGCACCTCGGTCTGGCCGGAGAGAGCGATGTCCGAACGGGAAAGGTCCGACAGGTTCGGCGAGCGGAAGGCCTGCGAGATGCCGCCAAAGAGCTGGAAGCGGTCCTTGTCATCGAGGTCATACATGAGCCGCAGGTTGCCGCTGAAGTTTTGCCATTCATCCGAGTAGGACTCCTGGGTGAGTGTGGTCGGGTTACGATATTTGCCGACATCCGCCCGAGCGTGCGTGAAGCGTCCGCCCAGCGTCACGTGAAAACGGCTGCCCACATCGATGTGATCTTGGAGGAAGATGCCGAGCAGGTCGTAGCTCGAATCATCGCCCACCGCGCCCTGGATGGGATTATCCGTGGCATCCGTCTCGACCCAGTCGTGGTAGAAATCGACTCCATAAACGAACCTGCCGATCGAGGTGAGGCTCTCGAGCTGCAGATCAATGCCGAGCGTGCTGAGATCGACATCATTGAGCGATTTCACGCCGCCACCCGTGATGCGGAGCTGCTCCTCGCCCTGCGTTTGCATGGAGATGGTCAGGCGGGCGTTGTCGATCCAGCCGCCGAGGTCTTTGCCGCTCAGGCGCACATACGAAAGGCTTCGGGCCTGATCAAAGGACCGCACGCGATCCGTGCCGATGGCCGTGCCATCGAATGCAATGCCGGATGTGGTGGCGTGCGTGCGCCACACATCGTTTTGACGGCTCTGCTGATGCGCCGCGGTGAGCAGCCAGTGGTCGTTCAGGGCCACATCGAGGCGGATGTCAAAGGCCCACTGGTCGTAGCCGGTGTTCCGCATGCGCGGGCCCTGGCCGGGCTTCACATCGCCAAATTGCCCCATCGTGCCGCCGACATGCAGGCCCCACTTTTGACCTTCACCGATGCTTGCCTCGAGGTGCTCGATGTGGCTGTGCTCCGCGCTGCTCCAGCGGTAGCTGGACTGTCCGTGGCTGAAGAAGCTGCCCGCGGCCTCATTGCCAAAGCCGGAGCTCTTTGAGATCGCGTTGACCGTGCCGCCGATGGCATCGCTGCCGTAAAGCACGCTGCCTTGGGAGGGAATGACCTCGATGCGCTCCATCGCCTGCGGATCGAGCAGCGCCCAGTATTGGTTCGGACCATCGCGGAAGGTGGAGTTGTTGTAGCGGATGCCGTCCACCATCATCAGCGTGCGGAAGCCGGTGAAGCCGCGGATGAAGGGCGAACCCTGGCCGTTCGCGGTTTTTTGAATCGAGACGCCCGGCAGCTCACGCATCGCCTCCGGGAAGGTGCGCGGCTGGCGTTCCTCGATCTTTTTCTTGTCCAGCGTCTTCACGATGGCCGGGATCTTCTTCGTTTCATTCTCCGAACGGGTGGCCGTGACGACGACCTCCGGCAGCGGATCGGCTGCGGCGGCAAGCGTGGCGAGAGAGAGAAAGCAAAAAGTGCGCATGGGGACCTGCATCCAAGCCAATCCGAGCCCTCTCGTCACCTCCGGCGATGCCGAAAGACGGCCGATGACCGAAAATCATCCACGCAACGCCCGGTGTGCGCACTTTTTGACCATCCCGGACAGGGGGAGGTGGAGTGTGGGAGTAGTGGAGTGATGAAACCGTGATAGCATCACACCTGCATTCCAGTACTCCACCGCTCATGCTCATCACCCTCTTCATCCCGTGCTTCGTCGATCTCATCAGCCCGCAGGCCGGGATCAGCATCGTGAACATCCTCGAGGGCCTCGGGCATGAGATCGACTACCCGGACGAGCTCGGCTGCTGCGGCCAGCCGCCCTTCAATGCCGGTTATTGGGACGATGCCCGCGAGGCCGCACGCCCCGTTTTGAAGCGACTCCGCAATAGCGAGGCCGTCGTCATCGCCTCCGGCTCCTGCGGGGCCATGTTGAAGGTCTTCTACAAAGAGCTTTTCCATGGCCAGCCCGAGGAAGCCGAGGCCGCGGCGCTTTCCGCGAAGTGCTGGGAATTCACCGACTTCCTCGTGAACAAACTCGGCGTCACTGATCTCGGCGCGTCCTTCCCGCACAAGGTCACCTACCACGACGGCTGCCACGGCCTTCGCGAGCTGAACCTCAAAAAGCCCGCCCGCCAGCTCCTCGAAAAGGTGCGCGGCCTTGAACTGGTCGAGATGAAGGAAGCCGAGACCCACCAGCATGACGACGACGGGTATCGACGCCACCAGTGTTGATAGGAACATGCTGCCTAACGGATCGTAAACTTGTTGCCAGACCATGAGACTCTCCTCGAAAAAGGCATTGGGAGCAATGCCGTGTGGGGAGTACTCTAGTGAGGCGGAGAGCGGCGCGACATCAGGTATTGCCCCATTCGGGGAAACCCCAATGGCGCCGCGATCCTTTCAGGAGTATTCGTTCCGCTCATTTACCCCTCTTCCACGGCTCGTTGCCATG
>CALMTT010000614.1 GCA_937872615.1 uncultured Verrucomicrobiaceae bacterium
TGTCGTCGATCAGCCGGATCAGGTGCGGGAACTCCATCGTCACCACGCCGCCCGGAGCGGCTGTGTTTGCGGGGCAGGAGAAGCTGGGTGTCACGCCGCTCGATCTGAATCCTGCCGAGGGCGTGCCGGTCATCTACCAGCTCATGATGCCCGGCTACAAGCAGGTGGAGATCGAGCACACGGTGCGCGATGGCGAGCCGGAGGTCTTCGATTTGAAGATGGAGGCCACCCGCCTGCCGCAGAAAGGCGAGCGCTGGATGAACAGCCTCGGCATGGCCTTCAAACCTGCCGCTGGCGGCCACATCAGCATGGAGCCGGTGGAGATGAAATACTTCCGCCGCTTCCTCGACGCGGGAAAACGATCCTTTGAAGGCAAGGTCGTTCGCTCCCAGCCCGGCAAGGACAAAGAGAGCGCCTACATCGTCGTCGTGCCCGTGGGTGATGCCGAGGCCTTCCGCTACTGGCTCACCGAGCAGGATCGCGATGGTTCTTTCCTCAGCCAGGAGCATCACTACGTCGTCGAGCCCTTCTACTTCGTCGAAAGCGGCCAGCCCGAGGCCGCGGAGATGCCTGACGATGATCGCGACGACGAAAACACCGACGATGGCGACAAGAACTGGCAGGCCTTTTACCTCCGCGTGGAGCGTCAGACCTATGGCAGCGTCATTGTGCGCAGCCAGCCGGAGAAAGTGCGCGTTTACATGCACGAGCAGCTTCTCGGTGAAACCCCGCTCGAGCTGCCACGCGTGCGCACCGGCCCCTTCGAGGTCGAACTGCGTGGCGAAGGCTTTGCCGATGTCGTGCTCGAGGGCGAGGTGAGGGAAGGAGAGCAGATCGAGCTCTTCAATGACATGCAGACCCGGAAGGCTGTGAACTTCGGCCGCGAGTGGAGTGCCAACAGCCTCGGCATGCGCATGGTGCCTCTCGATGACAATTTGATGATGTCCGCCTGGGAGACGCGGCATCGCGATTACCTCGAATACGCCCGCGCCACCAACGTCCGCAAGCCCGGCAAGATGGACGATGCGGGTGGTGGCAACAAAGGCGTGAACCTGCCCGTCGTCGGCGTCGATCGCGAAGAAGCACGTGCCTTCTGCCGCTGGCTCACCGAGCATGAGCGCAACTCGGGGCTCATCGGTGCGAAGGATCAGTATCGTCTCCCCACCGACGAAGAATGGAGCCGCGCCGTCGGTCTGCCGCCCGAGCGTGGTTCCACACCTGCCGAGCGTAATGGCCGCATCCGCGGCGTGTATCCGTGGGGCTACGAATGGCCGCCGCCGAGCAACATCGACAACCTCGCCGATCCCATCGCGGGTCGAAAAGGCAGTCTCGATCACTTCATCGCCGGTTATGAGGACAAATCGCCCTTCCTCGCCAGCGTCGCCACCTTGATGCCGAACCGCGAAGGCATCTGCGGCCTCGCCGGCAATGTCAGCGAATGGACCGACACCGACTTCGAGCCCGTGCCGAAGCCCAAAGAGGGCGAAAAGCCCAAAACACCGCTCGGCACCGTGCGCGGTGGCAACTGGCGCAGTTCGAATCAAGACGAGCTTCAGGCCTCCACTCGCCAACCTGTGCCAGCCGAGACGCGGCGGAACTCGATCGGCTTCCGGGTTGTGCTCGCCCGTGGCAAGTAACCTGCTTCAATTTTCTTCCAACATGCCTTCCTCTTTGCCAGACCCCGACACGCTCAGCCGCCTGGGCCTCGAAACACCCATCAACCGCATCGGCCGCTCGTTGAACCAGCTTTGGGAAGGCGATGAGGCCAAGACACGTGCCTCGCTCGTCAATCTCGCCGTTTACACCGAGGACAGCGCCACGCTTCTCGATGCGAACGATGTGCTCGAAAAGATCGCCGCTGAGCACGCTTGCCGCGCGATGCTCATCCTCGCCCTGCCGCAGGTGCAGGAGCCGCGGGCCCGCTCGTGGATACAGGCTCTTTGCCGGCCCTATCAGGGCAAACAAGCCGTGTGCTCCGAGCAGATCACCTTCGTTTTGGAGGGCGGAAATGCCCTTCAAGTGCAAAACCTCGTCTTCGCGCACCTCGACTCGGATCTGCCGCTCGTCGTCTGGTGGCAGGCGGATCTCACGCAGAACTTCGAAGAGCGATTTTACTCCCGCATCGACACCCTCATCATCGACAGCTCCCGCTGGAGCGATCCGGCGCGGCAGTTTGACGCCCTTCTCGCTGTGAAAGCCGAGAATACCGATCTCGACATCCGCGACCTCGCGTGGACTCGCTCGCACTTCATGCGCACCGCGCTGGCCAGTTGCTTTCAAGATGCCTCGGCCCGGCAAAACCTCTCGAAGGTCCGCACGCTTCGCATCAGCTACCTCCGCGGCCAGCGCAGCACCGCGCTGCTCCTCGCCGCGTGGATCAACAAGCGCCTCGAAACCTCTCTCGAGATCGATTTGATCGAGAAAGAATCCGGTCCCGCCCTCCAAAGCCTCGTTTTGGAAGGCGAAGGCGTCCGTGGCGAGATCCGCCGCGATTGCGACTCCCGCTTCATCCATGTCTGCTCCACCTGTGGCGGCCATTCCCATCAGGAACTCCTCCCCGCCGATGTGGACAGCGATGCCGAACTCGTGAACGAACAGCTCAGCCGCTACCGCGGCAGCTCCCTCTACTCCGGCATGCTTCCGTTCGTGCGCAGCATGCTCTGAGTCGGCGGGCACTGTTGAGTGGGAATCACTTCTCCTCCGCAATTTCGAGACGCGGGAAAAGAGGGGTCGGTGTGCCGAGTTGATGGCCGCTGGCGAGCAGGCCCCATTTCAAATCGCTGACGAGGAAGCCTTCCGGCATCGTCCAGCCGATCTGGGCGCGGGCGGCGGCCATGGCGGTGGGCATGATGGGATTCAAAAGCACACTGACATGTGTCAGCGCCTCGGCGAGGTGGTAGAGCACGCTGTCGAGTCGGGCGGCCTGCGCAGGATCTTTGGCGAGAGAGAAGGGCTTCGTGCTATCGACGAAGGCGTTCGCATGCGTGACGATCTTCCACGCGGCAGCGATGCCTTCGTGGATGTCCCAGCCGCTCATCTTTTCGAGGTAGGCGGGCACGGCCTCAGCCACGGTTTGGCGCAGGGCTTGATTGATGTCGTCATCGTAGTCGCCGGGTGTCAGCACGCCGCTGCGATACTTCTGCGCCATGTTGATGCTGCGGTTGAGCAGGTTGCCGAGACCACCGGCGAGTTCCTTGTTGTAGCTCATGATGATTCGCTCGTCGCTGAAGTCGGCATCGTAGCCGGTGGCGATGTCGCGCATGAGATAATAGCGCAAACCGTCCGGCGTGAAGGTGTCCGACAGCACGTTCGGATCGATCACATTGCCGAGGCTCTTGCTCATCTTCGCGCCTTTCACATTCCACCAGCCGTGGACGACGAGTTTCGGGATCTGGTCATCCGGGAAACCGAGGGCGTGAAGCATGATCGGCCAGTAAACGGCATGCGCGGGAACAAGGATGTCCTTGCCAATGATCTCGGCGTCGGCAGGCCAGATGGTCTCAAACTTCGGCAGGCCCTCGTTGCCGCATTCATCGGCCATGTAACCGGCGAAGGTGATGTAGTTCGAGAGCGCATCGAACCACACGTAGTTCACAAAACGCTCGTCAAAGGGAAGGGGAATGCCCCAGCTCAGTCGCTCGATGGGACGGCTGATGCAGAGGTCCTGCGGCGTGCCTTCGAGCGAGTTCAGCACGTCATTGGCACGATGCGGCGGGTAGATGAAATCAGGATGGCTGCGGATGTGGCCCTTCAACCACTCGACATGGTCGCTGAGGCGGAAATACCAATTCTCCTCCTCAAGCTCGACGACCTCGCCCCACTCCTCGCCGTATTGACCATCCGGGCCGCGTTCCTTGTCGGTGAGGAACTGCTCCTGGCGCACGGAGTAGAAGCCGGCGTAGCTCTTTTTGTAGAGCTGGCCGCAATCGTGAAGCTTTTGCAGCATCGCACGCACGACTCGCTTGTGACGGTCGTCCGTGGTGGCGGCCCAGCCATCGAAACGCACGTTCAATTTGTCCCACAGCGCGGTGAAATGCTTCGTGACGCCCTCGACGAACTCCGCGGGGCTCTGCCCGGCTTTCTCGGCGCTCTTCTGCACCTTCTGGCCGTGCTGATCGACACCGGTGAGGAAGTAAACCTCGCGTCCATTGAGCCGCTGAAACCGCGCCATGACATCGGCGAGCACCTTTTCATACGCGTGGCCGATGTGCGGATCGCCATTCGGATAGAAGATCGGCGTCGTCACGTAGAACAGGGGCTCTCCGCTCATGGTGCGGGCTCCAAGGTCGATGGGGTGAATCGTGTGGCTGTCTATAGT